>NZ_JBFACU010000007.1:246353-322121 GCF_040641015.1 Streptomyces sp. NPDC021356
AGGTCAGTGCCGCCTGACGCCCCGAGCGGGCCTCCGAGGTCAGTGCGGCCCGACGTCCGGAGCGGGGCCTCGGGGTCGCCTCGCCCCGCCGTTCCGCGCCCGCCTCACGGATGCATCCGCGTGCCCTTCAGTACCTTGTCCACCGCGTTCCGCGGGCCGTACACCGCGAGTCCCACCAGGTCCAGGCCGGCGGTCCCCACCGCCCGGACCGCCGCGCGGTTGTCGCGGTCGTTGCCCGTGGTGAACAGGTCCGAGGTGAACACCGCGCGCGGCAGGGCCCGGGACAGGGCCTTGGCGTGGGCCGCCGTCAGCGTCTCCTTCGTGCCCTCGAAGACCAGCACCGGCTGACGGAACATCGGCAGGTAGGACACGTCGTCGGCGTCCTCGTACGGCTCCCCGACCACTTCCGGGACGGTCGTGCCGAGGCCGCTGACCAGGAAGGCGGTCACGTTCAGGCGCTGCCAGGTCTCCAGGTCCTCGCGCAGCAGGACGGCGATCTTGGTGTCGAAGCGGATCGGTGCGTTCGGCTCCGGCTGGGAGGTGGGCCTGGAGTTCGGCCCGGAGTTCGGTCCGGAGTTCGGTCCGGAGTTCGGCTCAGAGTTCATGGAGTGAGACTGCCGGGCACGCGGGCACCGGGTCTTGTACGTTCTTTGCGTGGCCGCCGAACAGGCCGGGCAGGCCGAAGTCTCCGCGTGGCGCCCTCGTGTCCCGGGCGTCGTGGAGGTCTTCCACGCCCACTTCACCGAGTACGCGTACCCGATGCACGTCCACGAGGCCTGGACGCTGCTGATCGTCGACGACGGCGCCGTACGGTACGACCTGGACCGGCACGAGCACGGCACCCCGCACGACACGGTGTCCCTGCTGCCGCCGCACGTGCCGCACAACGGTTCCCCGGCGCTCCCCGGCGGCTTCCGCAAGCGGGTGGTGTACCTCGACAGCAGCCGGCTGGGCGAGGAACTGATCGGGGCGGCCGTGGACGGGCCGGACCTGCGTGACCCGGTGCTGCGGCGGCGCGTCGGCCAGCTGCACTCCGCGCTCGGCCGCCGCGGTGACGAACTGGAGGCCGAGAGCAGGCTGGCGCTGGTCGGGGAGCGGCTGCGGGATCATCTGCGGCACCGGGTGGCGGACCCGGAGCCGCCACGGCGGGACCCGGTGCTCGCCCGGCGGCTGCGGGACCTGCTCGACGCGCGGGTGGTGGACGGGGTCCCGCTGGAGGAGGCCGCGCGGCTGCTGCACGCCCACCCCGCGCACCTCGTACGGGCGTTCAGCGGGGCGTACGGCATCGCCCCGCACCAGTACCTGATGTCACGCCGGGTCGGCCGGGCGCGCCGGCTGCTGCTGGACGGGCTGCCACCGGGCGAGGTGGCGTCGGAGACCGGGTTCTGCGACCAGGCGCACCTCACCCGGCACTTCAAGAAGCTGGTGGGGGTCACCCCGGGGCGCTTCCGGGGCCGCGGCGCGCGCTGAGCCTCGCCGGGCCGGCCCGTTCAGTCCGCCGGGCGCTGGATCAGGTGCGTGAACGCTTCCAGGTTCCGCGTCGACTCGCCGCGCGACACCCGCCACGCGTACTCCTTGCGGATCGCGGAGGCGAAGCCCAGCTCCAGGAGGGTGTTGAAGGCGCCGTCGGCCGCCTCCAGGACCTGGCCGAGCAGGCGGTCGATCTCGTCGGCGGTGACGGAGGCGAGGGAGAGGCGGGCGGTGGCGTAGACGTCGCCGAGGCGGTCGACGGCGTAACTCACGCCGTACATCTTGAGGTTGCGTTCCAGGAGCCAGCGGTGGACGCCCGCCTCGTTCTCGTCGGGGTGACGGACGACGAAGGCGTTCAGGGAGAGGGAGTGACGGCCCACCAGGAAGGAGACCGTGGTGGAGAGCTTGCGGGTGCCGGGGAGCTTGACGACGTAGGTGCCGGGCTCGGGGCTCTCCCACTCCAGCTCGGCGTCCTCGAAGACGGCTTCGAGGACCTGCCGGGCCTGCCCTGCCCTGTCTGTGTCACCCATGGTGGGAGCGTACGTCACCCGTGGTGGGAGCGTACGCGACGGCGGTGGGACTGCAGCGCCGCCGTGTACACCTCGGCGGTCGCCGCCGCCGAGGCGTCCCAGCCGAAGGAGCGCGCGTGGCGAGCCGCGGCGGCGCCCATCCGGTCGGCGAGGTGGGGGTGGTCGGCGAAGTCGCCCAGCACGCGCGCGTAGGCCGCCGGGTCGTGGCCGTTCACGAGGAACCCGGTCTCACCGTCGCGGACGGCCACCGGCAGGCCGCCGACGGCCGCCGCGAGGACCGGCGTGCCGGCCGCCTGGGCCTCTATCGCGACCAGACCGAAGGACTCGCTGTAGGAGGGCATGACCAGTACGGAGGCGGCCCGGAACCAGTCGGCGAGCTGCTCCTGCCCGACGGGCGGGCGGAACCGTACGACGTCCGCGATGCCCAGCCGCGCGGCCAGTTTCTGCAGGCCCTCGGGCTTGGCGAGGCCGCTGCCGCTGGGGCCGCCGACTATCGGGACGACGATGCGGGAGCGCAGGTCGGGTCGCTCGCCGAGCAGGACGCCCACGGCCCTGAGCAGCACGTCGGGGGCCTTGAGGGGCTGGATGCGCCCGGCGAAGAGCGGGATCAGGGCGTCCTGCGGGAGCCCGAGGCGGGCGCGGGCCGCGGCGCGGCCGTCGCCGGGGCGGAAGCGGTCGAGGTTCACGCCGGGGTGGACCACGGCGACCCTGGCCGGGTCGGCCGTGTAGTGCCGTACCAGTTCCTCGGCCTCGTCGTCCGTGTTGGCGATCAGCCGGTCGGAGGCCGCGACGATCTGCGTCTCGCCGATGACGCGGGCGGCGGGTTCGGGCGTGTCGCCCGCGGCCAGGTTGGCGTTCTTGACCTTGGCCATGGTGTGCATGGCGTGCACCAGGGGCACGCCCCAGCGCTGGGCGGCGAGCCAGCCGACGTGCCCGGAGAGCCAGTAGTGCGAGTGCACGAGGTCGTAGTAGCCGGGGCGGTGGCCGGCCCAGGCCTGCATCACGCCGTGCGTGAAGGCGCACAGCTGGGCCGGGAGTTCCTCCTTGGCCAGGCCCTCGTACGGGCCGGCGTCGACGTGGCGGACGAGGACGCCGGGCGCGAGGTCGACGCGGGGCGGCAGGCCGCCGGCCGTGGCCCGGGTGAAGATCTCCACCTCGATGCCCTGGTCGGCCAGGCGCTGGGCCAGCTCGACGATGTAGACGTTCATGCCGCCCGCGTCGCCGGTGCCGGGCTGGTGGAGCGGTGAGGTGTGCACGGAGAGCATGGCGACGCGCCGGGGCCTGCGGGAGAGCCGCAGCCGCGCGGGAGCCTGCGAAGAGCGGCGCCCGAGCCTGCCGACGTACTGGCTCACGTGGCGTTCCTCCTTGCTGCGGGCATGCCGTACCCGGGGCGCGGCGCGCCCTTCAGAGGGCAACGCCACAAGGGGCCCCGCCATTTCCGCCGCCGGGCTCTTTGCTCAATCATTACCTGATCTCGCTCAACCGTTCGATGGCGGAGCGCGTGCCGCGTGGGCACCCTGCCCCGCTCCCGCCCTGCCCCGCCCGGTGGCACGCGGTGTGCGTCCGGAACCGGGTGCCCCCATACCCTCGTATCCATGACATCCCGCGCAGCGACCCTCCCCCGCTCCCGGTCCCGGTCGAGCGGGAAGAGCCCCGTGGTGGGAACGGTGACGCGCGGGACGACCAACCCCAACCGGCTGCGCCGCATGGACCGCTGGATCGCGGCCGTGCACGGCCGCGAGCTGCGGCGCGCCGCCGATCCGGTGGCCGTCGACCTGGGCTACGGGGCCGCGCCCTGGACGGCCGTCGAACTGCTCCAGCGGCTGCGCACCGCGGCTCCCCGCGCGCGCGTGGTCGGCGTCGAGATCGAACCGGCCCGGGTCGCCGCCGCGCACCCCTACGAGCGCGAGGGCCTCGTCTTCCGGCACGGCGGCTTCGAGGTGCCCGTGGCGCAGCGCCCGCTGCTCATCCGCGCGGCGAACGTGCTGCGGCAGTACGACGAGGCCGAGGTCGCCGCCGTCTGGGAGCGGCTGTGCGCGCGGCTCGCCCCCGCGGACGGGCACACGCGCGGGGGGCTGCTCGTGGAGGGCACCTGCGACGAGATCGGCCGTCGGCACGTGTGGGTGGCGCTCGGCCCGGAGGGGCCCCGGACCGTCACCTTCGCCACCCGGCTCGGCTCCCTGCACCGCCCCTCGGACCTCGCCGAACGCCTCCCCAAGGCGCTCATCCACCGCAACGTGCCGGGCGAGCCGGTGCACGCCTTCCTGCGCGACTTCGACCGCGCCTGGGCCGCCGCCGCGCCCTACGCCTCCTACGGGGCCCGGCAGCGCTGGATCCGCGCGGTGCGCGACCTGGCGGCCGACTGGCCGCTGACGGACGGTCCGGCGCGCTGGCGGCAGGGCGAAGTGACGGTGGCGTGGGAGGCGTTGGCGCCGCGCCGCTGACGGGAGCGGAGGGCGGGAACGATCTCCGCGAGCCGTACGTCACACAGGCGGGAGACCGGTACGGGTGGGACATCGGGTGCCGGCCCCTGTCGTTCCGGGCGCAGTCGTGGCAGTATCCCCCGGACGGGACATGTTACTGACGGTAAATCAGCTTGGGGGCTGGGATATGGGGCGGGGCAGGCGCAGTGTGCTCGCGGTGGCCGTGACCGTGGTCTGCGCGGTCACCGTGCTGGGGGCGTCCGGCACGGCGTTCGCGAGCGCGGGACCCGACCGCGCGCCGACACAGCCCGCCACGACATCCCTCACCCTCCCCTCCTCTTCCCCGACTCCTTCGTCCTCCTCCTCTCCCTCGCCCTCCGCGTCCTCCGTCACGGCCCCGCCGGACAAGGACCTGGAGGCCGTCCGCACCAAGCTGGACCAGCTCTACCACGACGCCGCCGTCGCCACGGACGCGTACAACGCCGCCGAGGAGAAGGCCCAGCAGCAGTCCGCCGAGGTCGTCGGCCTGTCCCAGAAGATCGTCGAGCAGCAGCGGAAGCTGGACGACCTGAAGGACCGCGCCGGCGCCGCGGCCCGCGCCCAGTACCGCACGGGCGGCCTGCCGCCCCAGGCCCAGCTGCTGCTCAGCAACGACCCGCAGCAGTTCCTCGACGGGGCGGGGCGGGTACTGGAGGGCGAGCGGGCGACCAGCGGCCTGCTCCAGGACATGACCCACGCCCAGCAGGACCTCCAGCAGTACGCCTCCGACGCCGCCGACCGCCTCCAGGAGCTGGAGGCCAACCGCAAGGCCAAGGCCACGGCGCAGAAGCGTATCCAGCAGCGGATCAAGGAGGCGGAACAGCTTCAGGCCAGGCTGGAGAAGCGGCAGCGGGAGCGGCTGGCGCAGCTGGAGCGGCAGGCCGCGCAGCAGGCGCAGGCGGCCTGGCTGGACACCGGCATCCTCAAGGAGATCGGCGGCAGCGCGACCGAGGCGGACAAGAAGGCCGTGGCGTACGCCACGGCCCAGATCGGCAAGCCGTACGAATGGGGCGCGGAGGGCCCGAAGACGTACGACTGCTCCGGGCTCACCTCGCAGGCCTGGGCGGCCGCCGGCCACCCGGTGCCCCGGACCTCGCAGGAGCAGTGGAAGCAGCTCAAGCACGTGTCCGTGAAGGACATGCGTCCCGGCGACCTGATCATCTACTTCGGGGACGCCAGCCATGTCGCGATGTACGTCGGCGACGGCAGGATCGTGCACGCCCCGCGCCCCGGCCGCACGGTGACCCTGGCGGGCGCGGGCACGATGCCCATCCTGGGCGTCGTACGCCCCGACGCGGACTGAGGGGCGCGCAGGGCGGCCGTCCCCGGCCCGGGCGCCGCACGGAGGACCGGCCACCCCGCCCCGCCCGTGGCCACGGGCGCCGCACGGAGGACCGGGTCCTCTCCTTCCGCCCCGCTCCACCCCCGGTGACCTGGGCCATGTGATCCAGCGCACGCCCAGTCGGTCCCAAACCTGGTCCGACGTGACCTTCGTCATCCGGGTCCGCGGGGCGCGCTGCCCAACTCCGTTACGGATCGCGGCATATGACAACGGCCGAAGCGTGAGCGACGCGTCTCACACCATTCCCCCGCGGCGCCGACTACCGCTATGGTCCCCGTCGGTGGAACGAGGTCCCTCGTCCCGCCATGCCCTCGGGGGGAGGGAAGGAACCCGAAACGATGCCCGTGCCCGTACCGCGGCAGCGAGAGATCCCGGCCCTGGAGAACGGCCCGGTCCAGACCGCGCCCCACGGCGGCGGCCCCTCCGCAGCACAGGCCCCGCACGGCGAAGCCACGAAGGAAAACGCGAAGGAAACCACGGTCGAGAAGGACAACCGCACCGCCGGCCACCACGCCCACGGCACGAACCTCACGCTGCTGCTGATCGAGGACGATCCCGGCGGCTCACCGATCGTGCCCGAGCTGCTCGACGCGTCCGGCAAGCCGATCCGCGTCCGCACCGCCCGCAACCTGACCGAGGCCGGGCGGCTGCTCACCGACGACGTCCACTGCATCCTGCTGGACCTCGCGCTGCCGGCCCCCGGCCGGTCCGGCGCGGGAACCGGCGCGGGCGGCGGGGACGACGACGAGCTGGCCGTGCTCAAGCACGTGCTGGAGCTCGCGCCCCGGCACGCCGTGCTCGCGCTCACCGCGTCCGGCGACGCCGAGCGCGGCGCCCAGGCCGTGCGGGTCGGCGCCCAGGACTACCTGCTCCGCGACGAGCTGGACGGGCCTCTGCTGAGCCGCGCGATCCGGTACGCGGTGGAGCGCAAGCGCTCCGACACGGCCGAGCGGCGGCTCGCCGAGGGCCGGCTGCGCGCGCAGGAGAACCGCCGCCTGGAGCGCGGCCTGCTGCCGACGCCCCTGCTGGACGGTTCGACGCTGCGCTTCGCCGCCCGCTACCGGCCCGGCCGCTCGCGCGCCCTGCTCGGCGGCGACTTCTACGATGCCGTGCGCACCCCCGACGGCACCGTGCACGCCATGATCGGCGACGTCTGCGGGCACGGCCCCGACGAGGCGGCGCTCGGCGTGGAGCTGCGCATCGCCTGGCGGGCGCTGACGCTGGCCGGGCTGTGCGGCGACGAGCTGCTGAACACGCTCCAGCAGGTGCTGGAGCACGAGCGGGCCGACGACGAGATCTTCGCGACGCTGTGCACGGTGGACATCGCACCGGACGGGCGCCGCGCGGGCCTGTGCCTGGCCGGCCACCCCTCGCCGCTGGTCATCGCACCCGGCCTGCCCGCCAGGCTGCTGCCGTACGACAACAACGGGCCGGCGCTCGGGCTGCTGCCGGGAGCCCGCTGGCCCCGGACGCAGGTGGAGCTGGGCGCCGAGTGGAGCCTGATGCTCTACACCGACGGCCTGATCGAGGGCCGCATCGGCCAGGACGGCGAGCGGCTCGGCCAGGACGGCATGCTGGAGATGGTCCGCCGGCAGCTGGGCCAGGGCCTGCGCGGCGAGGACCTGCTGCGGGAGGCGGTCAACGAGGTCCGCGCACTCAACGGCGGCGAACTCACCGACGACGTGGCCGTGGTCCTGCTGGACCGGGAGCCGTAGGAGCCTGCCTCCCGGTGCCGGTCACGGCGTCGCCGGTGGGGCGCCCGCCGGTCGCGCCCGCCGGTCGTCTACCGGCCGCCGTTGTACGGTCCGTACGGGCCGTCGCTGCTGCTGCCGCCGCGGCGGCGGCCCCAGCCGCTGCCGCCGGAGACCTGCTTGAGCGCGGGGCGTACGTCCACGATGTAGACGATGCTCGCGATGACGCCGATGATCGGCAGGAACGACAGGATCGAGAACAGGTAGCTCACCACGAGCGCCAGGCCGAGGATGATCAGCCAGAACACCTTGTTCTGCTTGTCGGCCGCGCGGAACGCGTCCTCGCGCCGGATCGCGGCGTCGCACAGCCCGAACGCTGCCAGGACCATGAGGAGGATCTTCAGGATCCCCAGGAACCCCGCGAAGCCCAGCATCAGCATGTCGTCCACCGCCCGTTCTCGCCGACTCCTACGCCGCCACCGTACCCGTAGAACGGGCCGGGCACCCCAAGGGTGCCCGGCCGCTCGTCTCCCCCGCCCTACTTCGCGGGCGGCGTGGTCTTCCTGGCGTTGGCGGTGGGGGTGGAGGTCGTGGTGGAGGGCGTGGTCCGGCGCGCGGCCGGGGCCTTCTTCGCGGGCGCCTTCTTCGCGGGGGTCTCCTTCGCCGTGGGCACGGCCTTGACCCCGGCGGGCTTCTCCTCCTTCACGACGACCGGCTCGGTCCTGGGCTGCGGCTTGCGCGGGGCCTTGGGCTCGACGGCGACGGCGAGCTCCTCGACGTCCTCGGCGATGTCCTCGATGCCCTCGGCGGCCTGGCCGCGCCAGGTCCGCACGGCCTGCTCGCCGTGCTCGGCGACCTTCTCGTAGGTCTCACGGGCCTTGACGGCGTACTCGGCGGCGACCCCGACCCCGCGCAGGGCGAGGTCCTGGGCGTTCTCGCCGAGCTTCTTCAGGTCGGCGTCGAAGTTCGTGCTGAGCTTCTTGAGGTCGGAGTCCAGGGAGTTCAGGAACTCGGTGACCCTGGACTGGACGGTCGCCTGCGTCTCCTTGACGCGGGCGCCTGCCTCCTTCGCGCGGGCCGCGGCCCGCTCCTGGACGGCCTTGGGGTCGGTGTTGCGCACGGCGTCGATACGGGCCGGGGCCTCGGCGGCCAGCTGCTCCACCAGGGCGGGCACCTTCCTGGCCTGACGCAGGGCCAGGTCCGCGGTGCCGGCGGCGAAGTAGAGCGGGGTGGGGTCGCTGAGGGTCTTGCGCAGGTCGTCGGCGATGGCCATGGTGATGATCCTCCCGGATCGCTTTCGGCTGAGGGTGGTGGTGTGCGCCGCGTCCGCCGGCCGCCGGACCCTGGTGGGCCGCGGGGTCAGCCGGCCGTCTCGCGCGGGGCGGTGTCGCTGCCGCCGGACGCGGTGGTGGGCCGCTCGGCGGGGTCGGGGCCGCCGCCGTCCCGCGCTGGGGCGGCGGCGGATCGTATGGTGCCGTCGCCTTCGCCGTCGGCAGCGTCGCCGACGCCGTCGTCCGCGCGGCCGGCCGGCCCGCCGGTCCCGTCCCGGCCGCCGGCTCTGCCGGCCCCGAACCCGTTCTCCTTGCGGAAGGACTCGTAGACCTGGAGCAGCACCTGCTTCTGCCGCTCGTCGAGTGTGGGGTCGGCCAGGATGACGGCGCGGGTCTCCACTTCGTCCCGGTCCCGCTCGGCGTCGAGGATGCCGGCCCGCACGTACAACGTCTCGGCGGAGATCCGCAGCGCCTTGGCGACCTGCTGCAGGACCTCCGCGCTCGGCTTGCGCAGCCCGCGCTCGATCTGGCTCAGGTAGGGATTGGACACCCCGGCGGCATCGGCGAGCTGCCTGAGCGACAACTGCGCGTTGCGCCGCTGCTCGCGCAGGTACTCACCGAGATTGCCGACGTTGAGCGATGCCATGTCTCCACCATGCACCACCCTCGCTAACAATTGCAAGCACACTGCTTGCAAGAGTGCGCCTGCCGGGTCGCCCTCAGCGCGCCGGGGCCTGCTCCCCGTAGCCCTGCTCCTTCAGGATCGCGTCGATGCGGGCGCGGTGGGCCGTCTCCCAGTCGTCCAGGGTCTGGGCGGCCTCCTTCGCGAGGCGCGCGCGGGCCGCCGCCAGGATCCGGGCGGCGCGCGCGGCCGGGACCGTCACCACGCCCTCCTCGTCGGCCACGACCACGTCACCCGCGTCGACGCGGACGCCGCCGCAGAGCACCCGCTCGTTCAGCGGGCGCAGGGCCGACTTGCCGCCGGGGATCGGGATGACGCCCCGGGCGAAGACCGGAAGCCCAGCTCGCGGACCTCGGCCAGGTCGCGGATCAGGCCGTCGGCGACGAACGCGGCGACACCCCGGCGCTGCGCCACGGCGCACACGTTGCCGCCGGCGAGCGCGTACTCGAGGTCCCCGGACTCCACGACGATCACCGCGCCGGGCGCGGCCCGGTGGACGGCGGCGTGCAGCATGAGGTTGTCGCCGGGCGGGCACCGCACCGTGAAGGCGGGCCCGGCCACGCGCGGCACCGGCTGCCACAGCGGCCGGATGCCGATGTCCATGACGTGCTCGCGGCCCAGGAGGTCGGCGAGCGTGGTCGTGGGGATGTCCCTGAAGTCCGCGGCGGCGGTCTCTGAATCGGCCATGCAAACGACCCTAGTGGGCCGCAAGTCCGTTGCCCCGGGCCGTGCCGCACCGCTACGGTCTGCCGTATGACTGCCGGGTCGGCCTCGGGCCGTGAGCGAGTTGGGTGCCCGGCCTCCGAGTGAGGTCCGCGCGGGCGAGGAGCCCGCCGCTTTCTCTGCGTCTTCTGCACAGCACACACATCACAGCGCACCGCGCGCATTGCAGCGCAGCGCACCGCCGCGCAGCACATCGCCGCGCGCCAGAAGCCGGCAGCACGCCCAGAGAAAGCAGACACAGCAGCGCATGCCCAATGACTTCAACCAACGTGTCATCGACGAGTTCCGCGCCAACCGGGGCCGTCTCAGCGGGTACTTCGAGAACGCCCGCCTGCTCCTCCTGACCACCACCGGCGCACGTACCGGCGCCCCGCACACCACGCCCGTGGGCTACCTCCCCGACGGCGGCGACCGTGTCCTGGTCATCGCGTCGGCGGGCGGCTCGCCCCGGCACCCGGACTGGTTCCGCAACCTGCTCGCCCGTCCGCGCGCGACCGTGGAGGGCGGCGCGTTCACGTACGAGGCGCGGGCGGTCGTGCTGACCGGCGAGGAACGCGACCGGGCCTTCGCGCGGGCGGTGGAGGCCGACCCGGGCTGGGCGGCCTACCAGGAGAAGACGGAGCGGATCATTCCCGTGGTCGCCCTGTACGCGATCGAGCGCGGCGGCCCGCCGCAGGTCAGCGCCGCCTCCCCCGGCGAGGCGATCAAGGTGGTCCACGACGCGTTCCGCCGCGAACTCGCGCTGATCCGGCAGGAGATGGCCGCGAGCGGCGGCAGCACGCTCGGCGCGCAGTTGCGGGTCAACTGCCTCACCTTCTGCCAGGGCCTGCACAACCACCACACCGGGGAGGACACGGCGCTGTTCCCGTTCCTCGCCGAGCGCCACCCCGAATCCGCCGCGGTCCTGGACCGGCTGGGCGAGGAGCACGAGCGGATCGCCGGCCTCGTCGAGAACCTGCGCCGGGCGGTCTCGGGTGACGGGCCCACCGACGCGGCGCGCGAGGAGGTCGTACGGCTCACGCGGGAGCTGGAGGCCCACCTCGCCTACGAGGAGGAGCGGTTGATCCCCCTGCTCGACGCCGCGCCGGTCCCCGGCGGAATGACGTAACCGAGTTATATTATTTACCCTGTCGCAGATTCTCCCGCGCCCGCCGCCTCCGTGGTCCCAGTGGCGGGCGGGGGCGTCGCGCCGGGTCCCGGCAGGCAGGCCGTGAGCCGCGCGAAGGCCCGCTCGGCCGCCGCCACCGCGTCCGGCCGTACGTCCTCCAGCGGCTCCCCCGCCGCGATCCGCCGCCAGTTGTCCTGGGCGAGGACGCGCTGGACGGCGATGATCTGCCCGGCGGCCAGCCGCGCGTCGAGACCGCCGCCGAGGGCCCGCGCCAGCGCCGCCTCCGAGCGCTCCAGGTGCGTGTACGCGCGGGCGACCAGGGAGGGGGTGCCGTAGAGCAGCGAGTGGAAGGCGAGCACCTGGGGGTGGTCGTTGAGGCCGGTCACCGGGTCGTTGCGGCGCAGCCCGTCGAGGAAGTGCCGGCGCAGGGCATCCACCGGCGCGGCGGGCGCGGCGGCGGCCACGCGCGCGGCCTCGTCCTCGTGGTCGGCGATCCGGTGCAGGACCAGGTCCTCCTTGGCCGGGAAGTACCGGAAGAGGGTCGGCTTGGAGATCTCGGCCGCGGCCGCCACCTCCGCCACCGACACCGCGTCGAACCCCTTCTCCAGGAAGAGCCGGACGGCGGTGTCCGAGACCGCCTGGTACGTGCGCCGCCTCTTGCGCTCCCGCAGCCCCATGCCGTCACCGGCCGTATCGGCCCCGCCCACGCCACCGGTCCTGCCCGTCTCGCTCATGGGTCGAGCCTACGCAGCGCGCCCGGCGGCCGGACCGCGAGCGGGTCAGGGTGCCGGCCGGCCCTGCCGGGCGCCGTGGGCGCGGTGCCAGCGGGCGAGGGCGGCCACGACGGTGGCGGGGGCGGGCACGGACTCCAGGGCCAGCGGGAACGCGGCGGCCACGAGGACCCGGTGCAGCTTCCCGCCCAGCTCGGCGAGCCGCTGCCAGTCGGGATCGGGGCCGGCGCCCGCGTCCGCGGCCAGCGACAGCGCCGTGCGGATCACGTCCGTGAAGACCGACTGCGCCTTCTTGAAATCGACGAGCAGAGGCAGGTCGTGCTCCCAGCCCCGGGAGCTGCCCGGGCGGACGGCCTCCGCCGTGCGGCGCCAGGCCTCGGTCATCCGGCGCGCCTGCCCGCGCGGGTAGCGCATCAGGTAGAGGTGGGTGGCGAGGTCGTACAGCGGATCGCCGAACATGGCCAGTTCCCAGTCGATGGTCCACAGCCGGCGTTCCGCGTCGACGATGAAGTTCTCCCGGTGCAGATCGGCGTGCAGCAGGCAGAACGGGCGCTCGCGCAGCCCCTTCAGGTGCTTGCGCAGCCGCTTGAACGCCTCGCCGTCGATCCGCAGGTCGGCGAAGAGCCCCCCGAAGTCGGGGAGGTTGCGGGCGTAGACCCGTTCCTCCGCGAAGTGGACGAGCCGCTCCAGGAACGCGGCGGTGTCCCCGTCCGCCGGCCGGTCCGCGCTCTCGCAGCGACGCTCGACGGTGAGCATGCCGGGCGTCACCTCGATCAGCTGCCCGAACAGGCCGACGATCTGCCGGAACAGGCCGCCCGGCACGGCGCTCCCCGACGCGCACAGCGCCCCGAGGGTGCGGCCCTCGATGAACCGCTGCAGACCGATGCCGCCGACCTGGACGAGGTCCGGGATCCGGCCGATCCGGCCGTGCAGGGCCGCCAGCAGCTGCTCCTCCGAGACGAAGCAGCGGCGGTCGAACCAGAGGAGGTCGCTGCGCGGCTCCCGGCACTTCCACCGTCCGGGACGTAGCGCGCCCGACTCACCGGCCAGCGGGAACACGTACGTCTCGTGGTGGTACCCCTGGAGGGGTCCCTCGACCCTGCCCGGATCACCACTCGCCTCGACCGCGTGCAGCCGGGCGCTTGAAGCCAGTTCGCGTGAAGCCGGTTCGAGCGGCATTGCCCGTTTCTTTCGCCTGGATCCCCCCGCAAGGGTCGCACCCTGCGAGGGGGGCGAACCCCGCCGAAGGGTGCGGAAGTGGGAACACGCTACCCCCACCTCGCCACGGAGTGTGACCCGAACCTCCCACGCCGCACCGCGCGTCGCGCCTGAGGGGGACCGGAGCGGCGCCGGGGCGCGCTCAGGCCGGGCGCAGGGCCGCCAGCAGGTCCCCCAGGGAGCGTACGACCGCCTTCGCCCCGGCCGTCTCCAGGAGCCGCGCCTTGTGCTCGTTGCGGGCGTAGCCGAGGAAGTGCACGCCCGCCCGCCGGGCCGCCTCCAGGTCGGTGGGCGTGTCGCCGATCATCAGGGCGGCCGAGGGGGCCGCCCCCATGGCGCTGAGCGCGCGGTGCAGGCAGTGCGGGTCGGGCTTGAGGTGGCCCAGTTCGCCGGTCCGGCCGTACAGGTGCGGGGCGAAGCAGGGCAGCAGGCCGCGGCCCTGGAGGTAGGCGCGCACCACCGCCGGTGAGTTGTTGCTGGTGACGGCCAGCCGGGCGCCGACCGCGGTCCAGGTGCGGATCAGCGGGTCGGCGTACGGGGTCGGCATCGCGGTGGCCGCCGCCTTCAGCTCCTCCTGGGTGAGGCGCTCCTCCAGGTCCGTCACCAGGTCGCTGCGCGGGCGCCGGCGGTCGACCGCGCGCAGCAGGGCGTGCGGGTCCAGCGGTTCCCGCTCGTCCTCGCTCAGCAGCCCGTGCAGGCCCTGCCGGCCGAGCCAGTCCAGCAGGCCGCGCGCCACCCGCTCCGCGGAGTGCCCCGCGAAGAGGCGGCAGATCGGACCGTCGAAGTCCCACAGGACCACGTGCGCGCGGGAGACCAGTTCCCGCAGCGTCCGGATCTCCGTCTGCGTCGTATCAGAGGTCATTAGGAGAGTGTCAGGTCCGTGGTGATGGTTTCCCAGAGGGCGTCGAACCACTTCTGGGATTCCGTCACGAAGGCGGCGTCGCGCCGGCCGCCCCGCTGGACGAAGGAGAACAGCAGGGACTTGGAGCCCAGCGCGTCGTACATGTCCAGGGTCTCGTCGCCCCAGTCCTCCTCGCGCCGGGTGAGCGTGTAGTAGCCCATCAGGGCCTCCTCGCCGTTCAGCAGGTAGAGCTTGACCGGCGGGGTGAAGGGCAGCGCGCGGAAGGTGACGCGTACGTCGATGCCGTGGGTGGCGCGCAGCGAGAGCAGGTTGTGCCGCAGCACCTGCCCCTGGGCGTTGCGCATGGCCAGCCAGCGCTCGTGGACCACGTCGGCCCCGCCGGGGCCCTCCACCGCCACGGGGAAGGCCAGGGTGATGTCCCTGGACGGCACCAGGACGCGGACGTCGATGGCCTCGGGGCGCATGCGGCCCTCGTGGATCAGCCGGAGCGGTTCGCCCATGGCCAGCATCAGCGTCTCCGCGGTGTGGCAGACGACGTCGATGCGCACCCGGCGGCCCGAGAACGCCTCCGTCAGGCGGGGGGCGAGGGAGACCATGGTCGGCTGCGGCTCCTCCCGGGCGGGGGCGGCGTCGGCGATCCTCGGCGGGCTGCCCTTGCTGACGTTGCTGAGCAGGCCGTCGTCCTGGAGTGCCCGCAGGGCCTGGCGCACGGTGCCGCGCTCCACGCCGAACTCCTCGGCGAGTTCGGCCTGGGTGGGCAGGCGGTCGCCGGGCTTCAGCTCGCCCGCGCGGATCCGCTCGCGCAAGGTGTCGGCGATCTCCTGCGGGGAGTTCCTCCGGCTGCCGTCCACGGCCAGGTTCTCAGGGGTCACGACCAAACGGTACAACTTCGATTCAGCTGGCGGGAGTTGTTCTAGATCTGTTTCGAACACTCACCAAGTGGGGACTACTAAGAACAAGTTGGCTGCCAACTTTAAAGAGTTGGCGACCGAAGGGGGAATCGCCGTGCCCGTACTCGCCCTTGTGTCCGCCATCTTCGTCGTCGGCTTCGAGCAGATCGTCCAGTGGAAGTACGGCGCGACGGGCATGGTCGGCCTGCTGCTGCTCACCGTCGGCATCAAGGCCAAGAGCCCGGCCCTCAGCTCCGCCGGTGCGGTGCTCCTCGCGATGCTGGTCACCGGCCCCGCGCTGTGACCCGGGCCGGGGCCCGGCCGAGGGGAGGTCAGCTCGTGAGCACCAGCTCCGAACTGATCGTCCCCCACAGGGCGTCGAACCACGCCCTGGCCTGCTCGACGAACGCCGTGTCGCGCGGGCCGGCACCCCGCGCGAAGGAGAACAGCGTCGAACGGGTGCCCTGCGCGTCGTAGAGCTGGAACGGTTCGTGGTCGATCTCCTCCTCCCGGCGCCGCACGGTGTAGTACGCGAACAGCGCCTCCTCGCCGTTCAGCAGGTAGAGCTTGACCGGCGGGGTGAAGGGCAGCGCGCGGAAGGTGACGCGCACGTCGATGCCGTGGGTGGCGCGCAGCGAGAGCAGGTTGTGCCGCAGCACCTGCCCCTGCGCGTTGCGCACGGCCAGCCAGCGGGTGCGCAGCCGGTGGCCGGGCGCTGAGGGGTCCACCGGTGCGGGGAACGCAAGCTCGATGTTCCGGCTGGGCAGCAGCACCCGTACGTCGACCTTGGCCGGATCCAGGCGCCCGGCGTGGATCTGACGCAGCGGCTCACCGAGGGCCAGGGTCAGCGAGACGGAGGTCAGGCACACCGCGTCGATCTCCACGCGGGAGCCGGCGAAGGCGGCGGCGACCCGGGGTGCGAGCGCGGCCAAGGTGGGCAGCGGCAGGGCGGCGGGGCCGGTGAGGGCCCGTTCCGGGTGGGCCGTGACGGTCGCCGGGCTCCCTTTGGTCACGTTCGTGAGCAGGTGCTCCGACCGCAGGATGCGCAGCGCCTCCCGCACGGTCCCGCGCTCGACCCCGAACTCGGCCGCCAGCACCGCCTGCGTGGGCATGCGCGCACCCGGGCGCAGCGCGCCGGTCCTGATCCGCTGCCGCAGTTCGTCGGCCACCTCGCGGTGTGACCTCTGTGGCCGCTGTGTCCTCTTCCGCCCATTGGCCAAGGCGTGTTCCGGGTCCACGCGTGAACGGTACAACTTCTCGCCATCTTTGGGCAGTTCCAGGAAAGGTGGTTATGAGCCGCTTCCAAGTGGAGATAAGAAAAGAGAAGTTGGTGGCCAACTTGCCTGACATGGTTGAACCTTTGGCCGGTTGGCTCCACGGTGACACAGGGGGTACGCCGGACCGCGCTTCCCTCCGGAGGGGAGCCAGGAGCACGGTCAGCGACACCGCACAGCCACAACAGAACAACGTCTCGCAGCACCGCCACAACTGAAGACCGTCCCCACCGCACAGCCACAACAGAACAGTCTGAGCAGACAGAGCGGTCTGAGCAGACAGCACGGAACGGAACAGGACGCTACGGATGCGTCACCCCTGGCACGGTCACCGGCAGGAAGGAGCGTTCAGAACAGGTCCGGGCACCACGGTCGCCTGGACGTACGCAGCAGGGCGTCGGCCACCTCGGCGGCGCCCGCTCGTTCTTCCCGGACCCGGCCGAGGTGCGGCCGGCCGCACCGCCGACTCGTCACCGAGCCCGCGGGCCGTCCGCCCGGCCGCCCGGCCGCCTGCGGTCACCCGCCCGTCCGCCCGGTGGCCTCCTGCCCGGCCCCGCTGCCGGTCGTTCTCGTCGGGTCACAGGAGCAGGTCGTCCACCTGGGCCTCGCCGTCGCGGTAGCGGCGGGCGATTTCCGCGCTGCAGCCGTCGGCCGTGCGCTGGAGCTGGTGGCGGCGACGGGACACCTGCTGCTCGAACCGTACGAGCCGGCCCATCGCCGCGCCCAGTTCGAGGTCGGTGCGGGCGTCGAGGTCCGACAGTTCGACCTCGGCGAGCATCTCCGCGGACAGCCGCCGGTACTCCTCGCCGTGCGGGGTGCCCAGGGTCACGTGGCGGGCCGAGGAACGCTGCCGGGCGGGCGCGTCCCGGAGGATCTCCGCGAGCCGTTCGACGACGGACGCCCCGCCGTCCTCCACGGCGGGCGCGGGCCCGGCATCGTCCCCGCCGCATGCCGTCCGCGCCCCGCCGCCCCGCCGGGTCAGCTCCGCGCGCAGGATGTCGATCCGCCCCTGGAGCAGGCGCCGTACGTAACTCAGATCGGCCTCGTCCCGTTGGGCCCGGCGGCGCAGGGCGCGCAGTTCCGGCAGGCTCAGCGGCGTCAGCTCGGGCTCCGCCGGCTCCATCGCCAGCAGTGGGTCCACCACAGGTACCACCGGTACCCCCTCCGTGCTCACGGGCCGGTCCGCGGCGGGCTGCGGACCCGACGGCAACGGCGGGCTGTCGGTGCGCTGCACCGGCGGCCGGTGGGCGATGGTCTCCGCGACCGCCACCCGGAGGGGCGGAACCGCCCCGGGCTGCGGCTGCGGCTCGGTACTCGATGTGCTCATGCGCCTCAACCGTCCCCTCGACCGGCGCGTACGGAAGCATCGTGCCACCCGGAGTGGCCGGTATGTGACCGAGTGCCCCCGATCAGCCCCGGATGGGGGGTTACGAAGCATAAAGAAGCACGATATGGACGTCGGGCCGGCGCCCGGCATCATGGTCGGCATGCGTGCAGTGGTGCAGAGAGTGGACGGCGCGAGCGTCGTCGTGGACGGCGAGACGGTGGGGGCCATCGAGGGCGAGGGGCTGTGCGTCCTGGTCGGGGTCACCCACGAGGACACGAAGGAGAAGGCGGCACAGCTCGCCCGCAAGCTGTGGTCGATCCGCATGCTGCAGGACGAGAGGTCGTGCAGCGACACGGACGCCCCGCTGCTGGTGATCAGCCAGTTCACGCTCTACGGCGACGCCCGCAAGGGCCGCCGCCCGACCTGGAGCGCCGCGGCCCCGGGCGAGGTCGCCGAACCGCTCGTGGCCGAGGTGGTCGCCCGGCTCCGCTCGCTGGGCGCGACGGTGGCCACGGGCCGGTTCGGGGCGCAGATGCGGGTGTCCCTGACGAACGACGGCCCGTTCACCGTCCTGCTGGAGATCTGAGCGCGATCCCCGCCCGGCAGGGTCACGGCTGGACGACGACCTCCTGCGCCGCCGCCGTGTCCCCCGCCATCAGCCGGGCGTCCAGCGGTACGTTCCGCTTGACCAGGGCGAGGGCGACCGGGCCCAGTTCGTGGTGGCGTACGGACGTGGTGATCACGCCGATCCGGCGGCCGTCCGGGCCCTCGTCGGCGAGGCGGATCTCCGTACCGTGCACCGGCAGGTGCACCTCGCTGCCGTCCAGGTGCAGGAAGACCAGGCGGCGCGGCGGCTTGCCCAGGTTCTGCACCCGGGCCACGGTCTCCTGCCCGCGGTAGCAGCCCTTCTGGAGGTGCACGGCCGTGCCGATCCAGCCCAGCTCGTGCGGGATGGTGCGGTGGTCGGTCTCGAAACCGAGCCGGGGCCGGTGCTGCTCGACGCGCAGTGCCTCGTGGGCGAGGATCCCGGCGGGCGGCCCGCTCTTCGCCGCGTACGACTCCAGGTCGGCGCGGGGCAGGAACAGATCACGGCCGTACGCCGTCTCGCGGACGACGGCCTCCTCGGGCGCCTCGGCGATCGAACCCGCCGGCAGGTGCACCACCGCGAAGTCGGCGGTGCGGTCGGCGACCTCGACCCGGTAGAAGAACTTCATCGACTCCAGGTAGGCGATCAGCGCTTCCCGGGTGCCCGGCTCCACGTGGGCCCAGACCGTCTCACCGTCGTCGACCAGGTAGAGCGCGTGTTCGATGTGACCGTTCGCGGAGAGGATCAGCGCCTCGGTGGCCCGGCCGGCCGGCAGGTCGCTGACGTGCTGGGTGAGCAGCAGGTGCAGCCAGCTCAGCCGGTCCTCGCCGGACACGGTGACGACGCCTCGGTGCGACAGGTCGACGAAGCCGGCGCCGTCCGCGAGCGCGCGCTGCTCACGGAACAGGTCGCCGTAGTGTGCGGCGACGCCTTCGTCCACGCCCTCGGCGGCAACGGCGCCGGGCAGCGACAGCAGGGGGCTCTTCATACGGGCAAGCCTACGACGTGCCCGCCGGCCCCTTCCGGGAACAGTCCTGGCAGCGGCCGAAGATGGCGAAGTGCTTCATGTCGGTGTCGAACCCGAACTGCCGGCGCAGCTTGTCCGTGAACTCGGCGGCCACCTCGACGTCGGCCTCGATGACGTTGTCGCAGTCGCGGCAGACGAGGTGCAGGTGGTGGTGGCGGTCGGCCAGGTGGTAGGTGGGGGCGCCGTGGCCGAGGTGGGCGTGGCTGACCAGGCCCAGCTCCTCCAGCAGCTCCAGCGTCCGGTAGACGGTGGAGATGTTGACCCCCGACGCCGTCTTCCTCACCTCGCCGAGGATGTCGTCGGGGGTCGCGTGCTCCAGGGTGTCCACGGCTTCGAGGACGAGCTGACGCTGCGGCGTCAGCCGGTAGCCGCGCTGCCTGAGGTCGCTCTTCCAGTCGGTGCTCACCACACCGGAGAGTCTAGGCCGCCCGAGGGGACTCGGGGCTACTTGAAGAAGGCGATCCCGTCGTCCGGCAGGTCGTCCGGGAGGGCCTTGGCCCAGCGCTCGACGTCCTCGGGGGTGACGACCTTCTTCAGGTGGGCCGACATGTAGGGGCGCAGCTCGACCTCGGGGGTCTGCTTCTCGCCGACCCACATCAGGTCGCTCTTGACGTAGCCGTACAGCCGCTTGCCGCCGGTGTAGGGGGCGGAGGCCGCGGTGCGGGCCACGGCGTCCGTGGCCAGGTCGATCTGGGGCTTCTTGTCGGCCAGCTCGCCGTACCAGACCTCGACGACGCCGTCGTCGCGGACCATCGTGACCTCGACCTTGCGGTCGGCGTCGATCCGCCAGAAACCGGACTCGGACTCCAGCGGCCGTACCTTGTTGCCGTCGTTGTCCAGCACCCAGGTGTGCGAGTGGTACTCCAGGAAGTCCCGGCCGTCGTGGCTGAAGGTGACCTCCTGGCCGAAGTTGCACTTCTGGGACCCGGGGAAGTCGTGCACACCGGCACCGGCCCAGTCGCCGAGCAGGAAGGCGAGGGGGACCAGGTCCTTGTGGAGGTCGGACGGGATCTCGATCATGAGCGGCGGCTCCTGGACGTCGTCAGCGCTGGCCCTGGTACAGCTTCTTCACGGTCAGGTAGGCGAAGGCGAGGACGCCGACGCAGACCAGGACCAGCAGGGTTTCGAAGAAGATCTCCACGGGGTGCTCCTTGTCGAGCGCGGTGCGGTACGTACGTACACAGGGCCGGGCCCCAGCTTAGTAGGCTCGGGCCCGGCCCTCTTGGTGAGGTACTCCCTCACCCGCTCAGCCGAGCAGTTCGCTCTGCAGCGTCACCGTCTGCTGGAACGGCACGGCGGGCGCGGAGCCCTTGCGGGACTGGACGACCAGGGCGAGGACGTCACCCGCGCGGAGGTATGCCTGCCGGACCTGCTCGGCGCCGTAGGGCTTGGCCTCGGTGTAGGCGACGCGGTCGACGCCGTCCACCCGGGACGCGGTCGGGAACGCGTTGTCGAAGACGGACCGGTCGACGCCGGCCAGCTCGTAGCCGGGGCCGCCGGACTGGGAGAGCCCGCTGTCGTACAGGTGCTGCACGACGGCCGCGGTGTCGAACTGCAGCAGGTAGATCCGCGTACGCGTACCGTCCGCGGCCCTCCAGCCGCGGGCGGCGACGTGCCGCAGCCCGTGGTCGGTCAGCTGCTGCCCGAACTTCCCGCGGTCCTGCGGGCGCGCGTACACGGCGAGGAAGTCCTTCGTCGCCAGCCAGCCGCCGGTGCCCCGCAGCGCCGTGTCCTCGCGGACGCCGTGCGGCGCGGGCAGCACCAGGGCGCGCAGGTCGGCGTAGTGCGCGCCGGCGGTGTTGGTCGTGTCGTCCACGGCGGGGCGGCCGGGCGGCAGCGGCGGCTTGACGACCGGCGGGTAGTCCCAGCGGCCGTCGGAGGCGGTGGCGAGGCCGGGGACGTCCGTGCGGTCCAGTGAGGTGATGCCGTACGCCGTCCCGGCACCGGCCACCGCGAACACCGCGACGGCGGCGGTCCACCGCAGCAGGGCCCGCAGCCGGGGGCGGTCCCGCCGGGCGGGCGGGGGCGGTGCGGTGAGCGCGGGGTCCGTGGCCGGCGGCGGGGGCGCAGTCGGTGGTTCGGGAAGAGTGCCGCTCGCGCTCTGCTCGGTGCTCCGGAGCGCGGTCTGCCCGGCGGCCGCTTCGGTGGTCTGCTCGGTCATACCGCCTGCCCCGATACCTTGATGCGGTCGAGTTGCTTGCTGAACATCCGGGCCGCGTCCTCGGTGTCGAGCGGCTTGACCGCCTGCATGGTCGCGCTGACCAGGACGTCACCCTCGTACCCGGAGCAGATCATGGCGTCGAGCTTCTCCTTGGAATCCGCGGGCGGCAGGAAGCACCGGGCGTTCTTGTGCCCCTCGATCTTCGGACCTGCGCGGAAGATCCTCAGGGTCTCGAAGAACTGCTGCTGGTAGCCCGCGATGGAACGCACGGTCCTGCTGCTGCCCATCCGGGAAAGCACGATCTGGACGGTGTAGGCCTTTTCCGCGTAGGAGTTGCCGCCGACCGCGGCGCCGTCGTTGATGTAGCTGCGCATCACCATGCCCTTGACGTGCTGCTTGTCGATCTCCTTCGACAGCTGCCGCCGCTGGGAGCGGGGCAGGTTGCGCAGCGCGTCCTTGCGCAGCTGGGTGGCTTGCGCGCCGCTCAGCTCGGCATCGTTCCCGAACTCACCCATGTCGGGGCCGCGAACGAACTCCTGGGTCCCGTAAGGCAGCAGCATCGCCTTCAGACCGGTGGCCGGGGCCGGGCGCTGCCCGGCGGCGGACTTCGGCAGGCGCCAGACCGGAGCGCCGGGGGCGCGGTCGGCGGCGCGCACGGTGCTGACGGTGTAACCGGTGCCGCCGACGAGCGCGGCGAGCAGCACGACACACCCGGCGATGACGCCCGCACGACGGCGGCGCGGTGTGGGCGCGGGGGCGGGGTCGGAGGCGGAATCGGGGGCGGGAGCGGGAGCCGGCACAGACGACTGGTCCGACTGGTTGGGCTGGTTCTCGTTCACAGCCGTCCCATCTGCCGCTGGGCCAGACTCATGATCTCCTTCTTCGTGATCGGCTTGGTGTCGTAGATGTAGATCTCCATCACGACGTCGCCGCGCCAGGCGTGGGCCCGAGCCTGGTACACCGGCAGGTATCCCGGCTTCCGGTCGGGCTCGGTGGCCGTGTACGCCATGCCGGAGCCGGTGCCCGGGATCGGCCAGCGGTGACCGCGGACCTCCCGCTCCGCCCAGTACATCGCGCCGTCGGCCTGGCCCGCGGCGGTCAGTTCCTCTTCCTGGCGGTACTGCGCGAGACGGATCTCGACCTCATGGGTGCCGCCCGTCTCCCACCTGGTGCCGACCGCCCGCCGGAAGTCGTCCGAGAGGTCGTTGCCGAACGCCTTGTCCGGTTTGGTGAACTCGTGCGCGTACTCCGTGAGGCTCATCCAGCCGTCGCCGTTCGCGCCGTACGGGTCGTCCCGGGCCCCCTTCGGCCGGTCGACCAGCAGCTTGCGCAGGTCGCCGTCCCTCTTCACGCGGCGGTCCTGCGCGGCCGGCAGCGGTTCCGCCTCGCCCTTGGCCTGCTCGACCACCGGCTGGGAGAGCGGCGGGAGCGAGGTGGGCTCACGGCCCGCCTGGACGACGTAGCCCGTGCAGGTGCCGGCGACCACGCCGAGCACGGCCGCGGCGGCGACGAGCAGCGCGGTACGCCTGAACCGGCGGGGTGGTGCTTCCGGCGGAGCCTCCGGAACCCCCTCGGGTGCGGAACTCGGTCTTTCCGGTACTTCCAAGACGTGCCCCCACAGAACATGAAGCGCACCTTCCGTATGCGCGCTGCACTGGAGACCCACAGGTGGAGGCCGTGGTTGTAGCGGAGTTGATTACGATTCGGGCATGGCGAAGAAGCTCGTGATCAAGGTGACGGCGGGGGCGGACGCCCCCGAGCGGTGCTCGCAGGCGTTCACGGTCGCGGCGGTCGCCGTGGCCAGCGGGGTGGACGTGTCCCTGTGGCTGACCGGGGAGTCGTCCTGGTTCGCGCTGCCGGGGCGGGCGGCCGAGTTCGAGCTTCCGCACGCTGCCCCGCTGCCCGACCTGATCGACTCGGTCCTCGCGGCCGGCCGTATCACGCTGTGCACCCAGTGCGCGGCCCGCCGGGAGATCACCGAGGAGGACGTGATCGAGGGCGTGCGGATCGCGGGGGCGCAGGTCTTCGTGCAGGAGGCGCTGGGGGACGGGACGCAGGCGCTCGTCTACTGAGGCGCACCGCGCCCTGCGGATAACGAGGCGTACCGCCCTCCGGTGGCCCGTCAGTGGCGTTTCTTGCCGTCGAGTTCGTCCCACCACTCGTCGGACTTCGGGTCGCCGGACGGGTCGTCCCACCAGCGGTCGTCGGGGCCGCGCCGGTTGGCCACCATGGCCGCGACCGGCGGGATGACCATGGCGAACAGGCACATGCCGACGGCGGCCGGGACCGACCAGATGCGCACGACCCCCCACGCCAGGACGAACAGGGTGATACAGGTGCCCATCATGGCGAAGTAGGCGTGGCGGCGCCGTGCGTACATACCTCCAGGGTAGTTCCGCGGCGCCTTGCCGCCACGGCCGCCCGGGCATGCCGGAGGGCCGTACCCTGGCGTCCAACCCCGGGTACGGCCCTCCGCGTGCTCGGCGGTCTCAGACCGCGATCGCGACCTCCGCGAGGCCGCCCTGCCGGGCCACGACCGTGCGGTCCGCGCTGCTGCCGCCGGGGACCAGGGCCCGGACCGTCCAGGTGCCCTCGGCCGCGTAGAACCGGAACTGGCCGGTGGCGGAGGTCGGGACCTCCGCGGTGAACTCGCCGGTCGAGTCCAGCAGGCGGACGTAGCCCGTCACCGGCTCGCCGTCGCGGGTCACCTGGCCCTGGATCGTCGTCTCACCGGGCTTGATCGTCGAGGCGTCGGGGCCGCCGGCCTTCGCTCCACACATGGCGTACTCCTGAAGAGAGGTCGGTACGGTCGGTTCCGTCTTGCTTGCTTGCTTGCTTCGCTTGCTTGCTTGCTTCGCTTGCTTGCTTCGTTTTGCTCCGCTTACCGGCTCACTTGCCGGAACCCAGCTCGATCGGCACGCCCACCAGGGAGCCGTACTCGGTCCAGGAGCCGTCGTAGTTCTTGACGTTCTCCACGCCCAGCAGCTCGTGCAGCACGAACCAGGTCAGGGCCGAGCGCTCACCGATGCGGCAGTAGGCGATGGTGTCCTTGCCCAGGTCGACGTCCTCGTCGGCGTAGAGGGCCTTCAGCTCCTCGTCCGACTTGAAGGTGCCGTCGTCGTTGGCGTTCTTCGACCACGGGATGTTCTTGGCGGACGGCACGTGGCCCGGGCGCTGCGACTGCTCCTGTGGCAGGTGGGCCGGGGCGAGCAGCTTGCCGGAGAACTCGTCGGGCGAGCGCACGTCGACCAGATTCTGCGCGCCGATGGCCTTGACCACGTCGTCGCGGAAGGCGCGGATGGAGGTGTCCTGCGGCTTGGCCTGGTACTCGGTCTTCGCGCGCTCGGGCACGTCGGTGCCGTCGACCAGCTCGCGGGCGTCCAGCTCCCACTTCTTGCGGCCGCCGTCGAGGAGCTTGACGTTGTCGTGGCCGTAGAGCTTGAAGTACCAGTACGCGTAGGAGGCGAACCAGTTGTTGTTGCCGCCGTAGAGGATCACCGTGTGGTCGTTGGCGATGCCCTTCTCCGACAGCAGCTTCTCGAAGCCCGCCTGGTCGACGAAGTCGCGGCGCACCGGGTCCTGGAGGTCGTCGGTCCAGTCGATGCGGATGGCGTTCTTGATGTGGTTCTTGTCGTACGCGGACGTGTCCTCGTCCACCTCGACGATCGCGATGCTCGGGTCGTCCAGGTGCTCCTGGACCCAGTCGGCGTCGACCAGGACGTCACTACGGCTCATGCTCAATCTCCTCCGGGGCAGTTACGGCGGGGCGTGCGGGTGCATGACTGCGCGCTCGGGGTGCGAGCGGCGCACGGATGCCCTTCGGGCAGGGCGGCTGAGGGACGCGGAACCTCGGGGGGCTTCCGCTCAGAAGGGGCGACAGAGCATGGCGGCAACGCGGCACAGGTCCACTGCCCGCCGCTTCGTGAGATCCGCCTGTCGCCTCATGCCGTCGATCGTAGGGAGGGACAGGCGGACATGTCACCGGCGTGTCGCATCATGAGACGGGATCGTCCGCGATGTGGGACAACGGCAGGATTCGGGTGCGCGGGCGCGTGCCCGGCGCTGCCGCTTCCCTCCTCCGCATCTGCCCTGCGGACGCGGTCGTCTCGTCAGACGGACGCGCCCGGCGGACGGCGGACCGCGGGCGCCGGTCAGGCTGCCGACCGCAGGCACCGGAAAGACTGCCGACCGGACGTGCCGGGCGGACGGCGGACCGGAGCACCGGCCGGACGGCGGACCGGAGCACCGGCCGGACGGCGGACCGGAGCGCCCGGCGGGCGGCGGACCGGACGTGCCGACCGGTTGCTACCCGGCGAGCCTGACGTGCGAACCCTTCACCGTGATCTCGACACCGTCCTTCGCCGCCCGCACCGAGTCGAGCTTGATGCCGCCCGGCAGCCGGTCGATGGCCTGCTGGAAGTCGGTGATGGTCCGCATCCGGCCCTCGGCGAGCGCGAGCCCGGCGAGCTTGGGCATGCCGTCGGCCGTGACGCGCACCTTGTCGCCCCGGACGTCGACCGAACTCAGCACGTGGATCACCGGGAACGACGCGACCTTGACGGCCAGCCTGATCTTGCCGTTCCCCCCGTCCGAGAGGCCCACCACCTGCGCCTTGAGGCCGAAGCCGATGTCGGTCGGCGTGGACTTGGCGGTCTTCAGCAACTCGTCGTAGGAGATGAGCGCGGTGCCCGTGGCGCCTGCGGCGGTGGCCGAGCTGTAGTCCCCGGAGAACTCCACGCCCTTCAGGTCGGCCTTCAGGTCGTCGATACGGATCTTCCCGCCGCCGTCGCCGGTGTCCGCCTCGTAGTTCTTGATGCCGACCTCGACGTCGTCCAGTTCGTCGCCCGCCAGCTGGGTGAGGAACGGGAAGCCGTTGATGGACACGTCAGGGGTGCTCGCCAGGTGCTCCGCGGACCGCACCTCGTCGGCGGCCCGGCCCTCGGCGAAGTGCACCGCGACCCGGTCGGCCACCACGAACAGCACGCCGAGGACCACGACGACGATCAGCAGTACTCGCAGCGCGCGCATGCGGTGCTCCCCCCACCTGAGCGGATCGACGACGACCGGGCGGCCGTCCTGCGCGAGCGTAACCCCGCCGCACAGCGCGGCCCGGACTTTGTCGATCAGCTGTTACGCACCGGTACGATCCGCCGGTCTCAGCCCAGCGCGCGCCCCAGCACCCACACCACCGGCGCCGCCGCCGACAGCGGCAGGGCGACCCCGGCCGTGAAGTGCACGAACCGCGAGGGGTAGTCGTAGGCGGCCACGCGGTGCCCGACCAGGGCGCACACCGCCGCGCCGGCGCCGAGCAGCGCGCCCTTGGCGCCCAGGCCCGTCATGCCGCCGACCGCGATGCCCGCGCCCGCCGCCGCGAGCAGCGCGACGACCACCGAGGCCGCCGCGGGCAGCGGCAGCGCACGCGCCAGGACGGCCACCGCGACCGACACCGCGCCGACCGCGACCGCGTCCGCGCCACCCGCCAGGTAGCCGGTCGCCAGGATCGACAGCGCCGCCGAGGCGACGGTCGCCATCAGGCCGTACATGCGCTCGTCCGGGTCGGCGTGCGAGCGCAGCTGGAGGACGAGGGAGAGCAGCACCCAGACGCCGAGGGTGCCCAGGATCGCGGCGGGCGCGTGCTCGCGGCCCGCGCCGAGCACCGCCACGTCGGAGGCGAGCGCGCCCGCGAAACCGAGGGCGATGCCCTGCCGGGCGGGCCACATGCCGTTCAGCCGGAACCAGCCGGCCGCCGTCACCGCCTGGAGCACCACCAGCGGCACGAGCAGCGCGTACGTGCCGACCTCCGCCGCACCGGCCAGCAGCAGTCCGAGCAGTGCCGTGAGCGCGGCGGGCTGCATCCCCGGGTCGATGATCGGCGAGCGACCCTCGGCGCGGGCCCGCTGCGCGTCGGTGACGCGGGTGTTGCCGGCGAGGGTGGCGGGGCCGTAGGCGGGGTCGTCGGAGGCGGTGGGGGCGGCGGGCGCCGTGGGAGGGGGGGTGCCGGTGCCCGCGCTCGGCGCCGCGGGGACGGCCGGCTGCGCCTGGGGATGCGGCTGCGGCTGGGGCTGGGGCTCGGGGTGGGGCAGCGGGGGCAGGTACGCCGTCCGGGCCGACGCGGGTTCCGGCGCGGCCACGACGGGCTGGCCGTGGGTCTGGGTGTCCCAGGTCTGCCCCTGCCAGTGCTGCGTGTACTGCTGGGAGGCGTGGGGATCGTCGTACGCCTGCTGCCGGCCGGGCCAGGCCTGCGGCTGCGGCTGCGGCTGCGGCTGCGGCTGGGCGTACGGGTACGGCTGCGGGGCCGGTTGCCCGTACTGCTGTTGCTGCTGGTACTGCTGCTGGTGCTGCTCTTCGTACTGCTGTTGCTGCTGGTACTGCTGGTGCTGCTGCTGGGCGTACGGGTCGTAGCCCTCGTACGCGCCCTGCTGGGAGCCGTCGTACCCGGAGCCCTCATACGGCCGGTCGGTCATCGCTCACCCTCCTGCGAACGGGGGAAGCACCTCGACCGTGCCGCCCTCGGTCAGCCGTACCGTCTCGTGGTCGCGCGTTCCCACCGGGTCACCGTCGATGAGGAACGAGCAGCGCAGCAGGACGCGGACGAGTTCGCCGGGGTGCCGCTCGCGCACCGCGTCGAGCGCCTCGGCGAGCGTCACCGCCTCGTACGGCTCCTCGGCGACGCCGGCCGCGGACTTCGCCGCCGCCCAGTAGCGCACCGTGACCTTTGCCATGCCGTTCCTCGACTCACTCTGTGCTGGACCCCGGTAATGAACATGGTCAGGTTAGGCCCTCCCGGGAGATGGCCCAGCGCGCGATGCGGTGCAGGAGGTCCTCGGGGGCGGCGTTCTCGGCGTGGCCCATGCCGGGCTCCAGCCAGAGTTCGCCCTGGTCACCGGCTGCCGCGGCCAGCATCCGGGGGTGGTCGAGGGGGAAGTAGGCGTCCCGGTCGCCGTGCACGATCAGCAGCGGGACGGGCGCGACGCGCGACGCTGCCTCCACCGGGGAGAGCGGGACGGGGTCCCAGTCGCGGTGGTGGATCCGGGTGCGGAAGCCGTACCGGCCCACCAGGCGGCCCTCGGGGCGCATGACCAGCCAGTGCAACCGGCGCATGGGGGCCGTGCCCCGGTAGTACCAGCGCGCCGGGGCGCTCACGGACACCACCGTGTCAGTGTGTGCCGGCATGCGCGCCGTCCCGTGCGCCGTCTCGTGCGCTCTTGTACGCCTCTCAGCGCCGGCCTCCGCCCCCATGTCAGCGCCGGCCTCCGCCCCGGTGTCAGCGCCGGTGCCGGTGCCGCTCTGCCGGGGGCCGTACAGCGCCGCGTGCCGCAGCACCACCGAGCCGCCCATGGAGAAGCCGACGGTCACCACCCGTCCGTACCCGAGGCTGCGCGCCCACTCCACCGCCGCGGCCAGGTCGAGCACCTCCCGGTCGCCGACCGTGGACCGCCCGCCGGAGGCGCCGTGGCCCCGGAAGGAGAAGGTGACCACGGCGCCGTGGCGGGCGAACGCCTCCGCCACCCGGCGCACGTGCGGCCGGTCCAGGTCACCCGTGAAACCGTGCGCGAGCACGAACACGACGGCAGCGGTCGCGGATCCCGCGCGCGCGGCCGCTCCCGGCTCGTGCCGCGCGTCGATCGCCACCCCGTCCGCCGTGCGCAGAAACCTCCTGACACGTGTACGCGGCGGCGTCTCGGACTCCGGGACGATCGTCGAACGCGCCACATGACCTGCCGACTGCGAGCTCATGTCGGCTATTCTGCTGCGAAGAGGACTCGGGCAGCGACGCCCCCGGGTCCTTTTGTGCTTTCGGCGGGCGTTGTATACGACGCGGGAAACCGCGGGTGTACGGGGGCCGCCGGGAGCGCAGTGGCTCTTGGGTTCCTTCACCGGCCCGGGATCCGCGGCGGGTCCCGGGGGCGCGGGGTCCGCACCCAGACGAAGCGACGAACAGTGCCGCGAAACGTCCTCGCAGGGACCCGAGGAGGAACCAGACGCCATGGACGAGCGAACCGTGCACGACCATACGACGACCCTGACAGGGGGGTCTCGATGAGTTCTCTGCTGCTCCTGACCAACGCACTCCAGCCGTCGGCGGAAGTGCTCCCCGCCCTCGGGCTGCTGCTGCACAACGTGCGGGTGGCCCCGGCCGAGGGGCCCGCGCTCGTGGACACCCCGGGCGCCGACGTCATCCTGATCGACGGGCGGCGCGACCTGCCGCAGGTGCGCAGCCTGTGCCAGCTGCTGCGCTCCACCGGGCCGGGCTGCCCGCTGCTCCTCGTCGTCACGGAGGGCGGCCTCGCGGCGGTCACCGCCGACTGGGGCGTCGACGACGTACTCCTCGACACCGCGGGACCCGCCGAGGTGGAGGCGAGGATCCGGCTGGCGATGGGCCGGCGGCAGATCGTCAACGACGACTCGCCCATGGAGATCCGCAACGGCGACCTGTCCGTGGACGAGGCCACCTACAGCGCCAAGCTCAAGGGCCGGGTGCTCGACCTCACCTTCAAGGAGTTCGAGCTGCTGAAGTACCTCGCACAGCACCCGGGCCGCGTCTTCACCCGCGCCCAGCTGCTCCAGGAGGTCTGGGGCTACGACTACTTCGGCGGCACCCGGACCGTCGACGTCCACGTACGGCGGCTGCGGGCCAAGCTCGGCCCCGAGCACGAGTCGCTGATCGGCACCGTCCGCAACGTCGGGTACCGGTTCGTCACCCCTGAGAAGCCCGAGAAGACGGACCGCGCCGCGGACGGGGCCAAGGGCAGGGCCGGGGCGGCCGGGCGCGGCACCACGGACGACTCCCCCACGGGCGCGCCGGTCCACGCGGAGACGTGAGCGACCGGGCGGGGAGGCCGGTGGTCCGGATGCCGTACCGGTGATCGGGACGCCCGTGGATGATCCACCGCCCGCCCGTGGGTGACCCACCGCCCGCCCGTGGATGATCCACCGCCCGTCGGCGCACGGCGTCGCGGCCCCGCATCCACGCACCGGTACTCCCTGCCCGGGGCGTGTCCATCCGCGTAGACTCCGCGCGTGGCCAAGGTGACTCGGGACGACGTGGCGAGACTGGCGGGGACTTCCACCGCCGTGGTCAGCTATGTCATCAACAACGGACCCCGGCCGGTCGCCCCGGCCACGCGCGAGCGTGTCCTCGCCGCGATCAAGGAACTGGGGTACCGGCCCGACCGGGTGGCCCAGGCCATGGCGTCGCGGCGCACGGACCTGATAGGCCTGATCGTCCCGGACGCCCGCCAGCCCTTCTTCGGGGAGATGGCGCACGCGGTCGAGTGGGCGGCGGCCGAGCGCGGCAAGATGGTCCTCGTCGGCAACTCCGACTACGTCGCCGAGCGCGAGGTCCACTACCTGCGGGCCTTCCTCGGGATGCGGGTCTCCGGGCTGATCCTGGTCTCCCACGCGCTGAACGACCTGGCGGCGGCCGAGATCGAGGCGTGGGACGCCCGGGTGGTGCTGCTGCACGAGCGGCCCGAGGCCATCGACGACGTCGCCGTCGTCACCGACGACCTGGGCGGCGCCCAGCTCGCCGTACGGCACCTGCTGGAGCACGGCCACGACTACGTGGCCTGCATGGGCGGCACCGCGGACACGCCCGCCGTGGGCGACCCGGTCTCCGACCACGTCGAGGGCTGGCGCCGCGCGATGGCGGAGGCGGGGCTCCCGACCGAGGGACGCCTGTTCGAAGCGCCGTACAACCGCTACGACGCCTACCGGGTCGGTCTGGAGGTCCTCGCCGGGCCCGACCGTCCGCCGGCGATCTTCTGCTCCACCGACGACCAGGCGATCGGCCTGCTGCGGGCGGCGCGTGAGCTGCGCATCGACGTGCCGGGCGAACTGGCGGTGGCCGGTTTCGACGACATCAAGGAGGCGGCGCTGGCGGACCCGCCGCTCACCACGGTCGCCTCGGACCGGTCGGCGATGGCCCGCGCGGCCGTGGACCTGGTGCTGGACGACGGGTTGCGGGTCGCCGGGTCGCGGCGGGAGCGGCTGAAGGTGTTCCCGTCACGGCTGGTGGTACGCGGTTCCTGCGGCTGCGAGTGAGCGTTTCCTGCGGCCGCGAGTGAGCGGTTTCGGCGGCTGCGAGTGAGACGACGCCCGCGCGGCGTTTCCTTGCAGCGGCACGATGGCGGCGCGTCTTTATATCGGGCATACGAGGTTCTGTCGGGCTTTTCAGCGAGGACTCAGGAAGCTCTCATGATCGCGGGTCACTCTCAATGACATGACCGAGAGCATCCGCCGCAGCGGCGAGTACGAGTACCCCCAGGGTGACGGACAGGCCCCGACCGGCTCCGCCTCGCCCGTGAACCCGGAGTGGCCGCCCCCGCCGGCGTACCCCCCGGCGCACGCTCCGGCGCAGCTCGCCGCCGCCGAGCCCGGCGCGCACGGCGCTCACGGCGCTCACGGCGCGTACGAGCCGTACGGAGCGCAGACCGCTCACGGCTCTCACGGCGGCCACGGCTCTCACGGCGGTGGGTACGACGGCGGCACCGCTCTCCTGCCCGCCGTCCCGGCCGGGCCCGCCCCCAGGAAGCGCGCCAAGGGCCCGCTCGCGCTGCTCGCCGCGGTGGCGATCGCCGCGGCGGCCGTCGGCGGCGGCACCGCCTACGCCTTCCAGCAGCTGACCGGCACGGACACCGTCGCCTCCAGCAGCACCAGCACCGACGTGGTCCCCTCCAGCCAGCGCGGCAGCATCTCGGCGATCGCCAAGGCGGTCAGCCCGAGCGTCGTCGAGATCACCGCCACGCTCGACAACGGGACCTCCACCGGCTCCGGCGTCGTCGTCAGCAGCGGCGGCGAGGTCGTCACCAACAACCACGTGATAGCGGGCGCCTCGTCGGTCAAGGCGCGGACCAGCAACGGCGACACGTACACCGCGCAGGTGGTCGGCACCGACAGCTCCAAGGACCTGGCCCTGGTCAAACTGGAGGGCGCCTCCGGTCTGAAGCCCGCGGCACTGGGCAACTCCGACGGCGTGGCGGTCGGCGACCAGGTCGTCGCGATCGGCTCCCCCGAGGGCCTGACCGGCACCGTCACCAGCGGCATCGTCTCCTCGCTCGACCGGGACGTGACCGTGTCCACGGACGAGAGCCAGGGGCAGGGGCAGGGGCAGGGCCAGGGCGACGGCCAGTGGCCCTTCGAGTTCGGCGGCCGGCACTTCAACGGCGACACCGGCTCCTCGACCACCACCTACAAGGCGATCCAGACCGACGCGTCCCTCAACCCGGGCAACTCCGGCGGAGCGCTGATCGACGCCAACGGCAACATCATCGGCATCAACTCGGCGATGTACTCGGCGGCGGCCGCCTCGGACTCCTCCAGCGCCGGCAGCGTCGGCCTCGGCTTCGCCATCCCGATCAACACCGTCAAGGCCGACCTGGCCAAGCTGCGCTCCGGCGCACAGAACTGACAGCAGAGCCGGCACCGGGACCCCGGTACCCCGAACCACGGACGAAAGAGGACACCGCAGGACCAGAACGGGCACCACCGCACGACAAGGAGCACGTCATGATCCAGCAGCTCGCGCACCAGAAGAACGGCAACCCCGACGCGACCGCCCGCGCGGACATCCCCGAGAGCCGCGCCCCGCAGACCGTCCCCTGCCTCGCCGTCCCCCATCTGATGGGCCTGCGCCTGCCCGCCACGCGCCCGCACCGCCACAAGGTGCCCCTGCGGCGGCTGACGGCCCTGGCGGCGTGAGCGGCCGCGCGCCGCACGCTACGGGTGCCGGACATGCGAATCTGGGAGCATCCCCTCACGGGCCCGGAAGCGACCCACCGGTCGCACCGCCGGGCCCCTCCGGCCCCGAACAACCCGAGGAACCACGACCGATGAGCCCCGCCGACGGCGACCGCGACCGTGACGACCGCGACCGTGCCGCCCAGCGCATCCTGATCGTCGACGACGAGCCCGCGGTGCGCGAGGCCCTCCAGCGCAGCCTCGCCTTCGAGGGCTACGACACGGAGGTCGCCGTGGACGGCGCGGACGCGCTGGAGAAGGCGGGCGCCTACCAGCCGGACCTGGTCGTCCTCGACATCCAGATGCCCCGCATGGACGGCCTGACCGCCGCCCGCCGGATCCGCGGCGCCGGCGACACCACCCCGATCCTCATGCTGACGGCCCGCGACACCGTCGGCGACCGGGTGACCGGCCTGGACGCCGGGGCGGACGACTACCTGGTCAAGCCCTTCGAACTGGACGAGCTGTTCGCCCGGATCCGCGCGCTGCTGCGCCGCAGCTCGTACGCGGCGGCCGTGGCCGACGACGTCGACGAGGGTGACGTGCTGGCCTTCGCCGACCTGCGCATGGACCTCGCGACCCGCGAGGTGACGCGCGCCGGGCGCCAGGTGGAGCTGACCCGGACCGAGTTCACGCTCCTGGAGATGTTCATGGCGCACCCGCGCCAGGTGCTCACCCGGGAGCAGATCCTGAAGGCGGTGTGGGGCTTCGACTTCGAACCGTCGTCGAACTCCCTCGACGTCTACGTGATGTACCTGCGGCGCAAGACCGAGGCGGGCGGCGAGCCGCGCCTGGTGCACACCGTGCGCGGGGTCGGGTACGTCCTGCGGCAGGGCGGCGCGGAGTGAACAAGGCGGTGCGCCGGTTCCGGTCCCTGCCGATCCGCTCCCGGCTCGCGCTGCTGGTGGCGGCGGCGGTGGCGTTCGGCGTGGCCGCGGTGTCGGTGACCTGCTGGTTCATCGTCCAGGGCAAGCTGATCCAGCAGCTCGACGCGGACCTCAAGGCGGCCAGCAGCCCGGTGCGCTCGCAGAGCGTGGAGAACCTCCTGACCAACTGCACCACCACACCCAGCACCACGGACGACCGCGGCCCCGGCTCCACCGACTACTACGTCCAGGTGATCAGCGCCACCGGCGGGACCTGCGTCTTCGGCAACTCCGTCGGCACGGTCAGGGTCACCGGCGCGGACACCGAGATCGCCCGGAACGCCGGACAGGGCATCGAGCGGCTGCACGACGGCAGGGACACCAAGGGCAACCCCGTGCGCGTGCTGACCTCCCCGCTGCTCATCGCCTCCCCCGCCGGTCCCCAGCTGTACCCCGGGCACGCGCTGCTGATCGCCACGCCGCTGAAGGACACCGACAAGACCCTCGACGACCTGGCGCTGCTGCTCCTGCTCGTCTCCGGCATAGGCGTCGTCGGCGCGGGGGCCGCCGGGCTCGCGGTCGCCCGCGCCGGGCTGCGCCCCGTGGACAAGCTCACCGAGGCCGTCGAGCACGTGGCCCGCACCGAGGACCTGACCATCCGCATCCCCGTCGAGGACGACAGCGAGGACGAGATCGCCCGGCTGTCGCGCTCCTTCAACTCGATGACCGCGTCCCTGGCGTCCTCCCACGACCTCCAGCAGCAGCTGATCGCCGACGCGGGCCACGAACTCCGTACGCCCCTCACCTCCCTGCGCACCAACATCGAACTGCTCACCCGCAGCGAGGAGACGGGCCGCCCGCTGCCGGAGGCGGACCGCAAGGCGCTGCTGGCCTCCGTGAAGGCGCAGATGACGGAACTGGCCGCCCTGATCGGTGACCTCCAGGAGCTGTCCCGTTCGGAGGGGCAGCGCGGCGAGCGGATCCAGGTGATCGCGCTCCAGGACAGCGTGGAGGCGGCGCTGCGCCGCGCCCGGCTGCGCGGCCCGGAGCTGACCATCACGGCGGACGTCGAGCCCTGGTTCGTGCGGGCCGAGCCGGCGGCCATGGAACGCGCGATCGTCAACATCCTGGACAACGCGGTGAAGTTCAGCCCCGAGGGCGGCACCGTCGAGGTGCGGCTCACAGCCGGCGTCCTCACGGTCCGCGACCACGGCCCCGGCATCCCGTCCGACGAACTCCCCCACGTCTTCGACCGCTTCTGGCGCTCCCCCAGCGCCCGCGCCCTGCCCGGCTCGGGCCTCGGCCTGTCCATCGTCGCCCGCACCGTCCAGCAGTCCGGCGGCGAGGTCACCCTGACCCGCGCCCAGGACGGTGGCACCGTGGCGACGGTACGCCTGCCGGGGGCGCCCACCCCGCCCCCCGAACTGCCTTGAGCGCGTCACCGAACGCCGCCCGTGCTCCCGGACCGCGGGCGAGCACCCGTCAGCGGCCCGTACGGTCCGCGCCCACGCGGGCCACGGGGCCGCCGGGCGAGGTGCCGCGCGTCGCCGTGGGCCGGGGTGCCGCGCGTCGCCGTGGGCCGGGGTGAACGGACCGGGCCGACACCCACGTGACCCGGCGCCCGCTCTGTACTCTCAAAAACATGACCAGCGACGAGACCGCACCGATCGCCCGCTCACTGGAGACCCTTTCCGCGCTCAGTGCGGACCAGGCCGACACCGTGTTCGCTCTGCTGGCCGCGGCGGCCCGCGACGACGGACAGCAGGCGGTGTCCGAACAGGGCAGGCTCCAGTTGCGCGGGGGCGCCCGCGAAGGCGTGTCGCATCTGCTGCTGCGGGTCGACGGTGAACTGGTGGGCTACGCGCAGTTGGAGGACACCGACCCGGTGGAGGCGCCCGCCGCCGAACTCGTCGTGCACCCGGCGCACCGCGGGCACGGGCACGGCCGGGCGCTCGGCTCGGCGCTGCTCGCCGCCTCCGGCAAGCGGCTGCGGGTGTGGGCGCACGGCGGGCACTCCGCCGCCCGGCACCTGGCGCAGGTGCTCGGGCTGACCCTGTTCCGCGAACTGCGGCAGATGCGGCGCCCGCTCACCGACTTTGAGCTGCCCGAGCCGGTACTGCCGCAGGGCGTCACGGTGCGGGCGTTCGTGCCCGGCCAGGACGACGCCGCCTGGCTCGCCGTGAACGCGGAGGCGTTCGCCCACCACCCCGAGCAGGGCTCCCTCACCCAGCGGGACCTCGACGCCCGCAAGGCCGAACCGTGGTTCGACCCGAGCGGGTTCTTCCTGGCCGAGCGGGAGGGCCGGCTGGCCGGCTTCCACTGGACCAAGGTGCACGCCGAGGAGGGACTGGGCGAGGTGTACGTCCTCGGGGTGCGGCCCGGTGCGCAGGGCGGCGGCCTCGGCAAGGCGCTCACCGTGACCGGCCTGCGCCACCTGGCGGAGCGTGGCCTGCCGACCGCGATGCTCTACGTCGACGCCGACAACAAGGCGGCGGTGTCGGTCTACGAGCGGCTCGGCTTCACGACGTACGAGACGGACCTCATGTACCGGACGGAGGTCTGACGCCGGCGGCCTTCGGGCGCGCGGCGCAGCGGCGCCGCGCCCGCGGCTCGGGCAGGCACGCCGCGCAGATCACCGCGGCGGCGCCCAGGGCGGCCGTCCACCAGTGGTGGGCCGCGGCCCAGTCGGGGTCGCCCGGGGCGGGCAGCGGGTTCCACCGGGCCGGTGCCAGCAGCGCGGCGACGGCGAGGGCGAGCAGGGCGAGCGCGGTCGCGGCGCCCGGTGCCGGCTCCGCACGCAGACGTACCGAGGCCGACGCGAGCGCCAGGGCGGCCGCCGCGACCGCCGCAGCCTCCAGGGTGAGGGCACCGGCCGGCGGGCGGGCCCCGTCGGGTACGAGGAACAGCGCGGCGGTCCACCAGGCCGCGGCGAGCGGGGCGACGAGCGCCAGGCGCACCGCGGCCCGTAGCGCCCGCCGTACGGGGACCGCCGAGGTGGTGTCCCGGGCCGGGTCGTCGAACAGGAACGCCAGGCCGAACCCGCCGAGCAGCGCGACCAGTCGCAGCGCCCCCAGCCCGAGAGCCGGGTCCGGGCCGCCGGCGCCGGACATCAGCCGCACGCTCCCGGCGGCCGGCAGTCCCAGTGCGCCCGCCGCGCCGAGCACCCGCCACGGCAGGGACCGCCACACCGGCCCCAGCAGCGCGCCGATCACCCGCCGCGTACCGCTCCCTTTTCCGTCCTTCACTTCTCGCACGCGTCCCCGGCTCCCTTCGCGTGGCTCACGCCGGGCACGTCCAGCAGGTCGGCGACGCGGGCCGTGGACGTGCCGGGCGCGGTCAGTTCGGCCCAGTGGGACTTCACGGCCGAGGCGGCCTCCTGGCGCGGGCGGTCGAACAACGCCCTCACGACCTTGGTCTGTTCGGCGCTCATCCTCAGGCCGCCGGTGGGCGTCAGCACGTAACTTCCGCCTTCGAGGTTTTCGTCGAGCCGGACGTCGCGCAGGGCGGTGACCGGGTCGGGCGCCGCGCCCAGGGCGAGCCACATGACGGTGACGACACGGCCGTCGCACACCTCGGCGCCCGCCCGCTCGTCGCCCGCGACCAGCACGGAGGCCAGGCCGACGGAGAACTCCGGGACCCGGTTGCCGCCCCAGCGGGTGCCGACCGTGGCGGTGCCGGGGGCGGTGAGCGGGTCGTAGGCGCCGCCGCCGTCCAGTCCGTAGCGTGCCTCGACGCGCTGGCGCACGGTCAGCGGCCGGGTGGCGGCGATGCCGCCGGCCAGGGAGCGGACGCGGTCGGCGGTCTTGGCCCAGGCGTCGGTGCGGCCGGTCCACTCGGGCAGCGCGCAGTACGTCGTCGTCCCGCGCGCCGCGCAGCTCTCGACGGCCTCCGGGTGCTCGGACACCCGGGCGCGGGCCGTCTGGAGCGCGGCGGAGGGGCCCGGGGACTGCCCGGCGATCCCGGCGGCGGTCGCGGCGAGCGCGAGGACGGCGAACGCCTTGACGCGGACGCTACGGCCGCCCGAGCGCAGCAGCGCGGCGCCCAGCAGGAAGGCGGTCAGACCGGCCAGGTAGAGCGCGTGCCAGGCGGCCGGGCGGCCCACCAGGCCGGAGGGCACGGGATCGGAACCGGTCTCGGTCACGACCGGGGCCAGCCACCGGACCCAGTGGGCGCCGCCCGCCGCGACGCCGAGGAAGGCGGGGACCATGAATCCGGCGACGACGACGAGCAGGGCGGCGAACCAGGAGGGCACCAGCCGGGCCAGGAGTACGCCCGCGACCCCGCAGAGCAGCACCGTCAGCGGGGCCACCGCGAGTTCGGCGGCCGAGCCGTGGCCGACCGCGCCCGCCCTGAGCGCGTCCGAGGTGAAGCGGACGGCGACGACGAGGGCGGTGAACAGCGCGAACGGGACGACGGACAGGGCGTGGGCGAGGGTGCGCCGCCACGGTTCCATGACCAGGACGCCCAACTGCTCCTCGGTGCCCCGGCGCCGGGAGCGCAGCACGGCCCGGTCGGCGCAGACGAACAGGGCGGCGCCCAGGAGCAGCGCGCCGCTCTGGGTGGCCCGGTCGGCGTCCTGGAGGGCGGGGTGGTCGGCCATGCCCTCGTGGCCGGCGTGCCAGCCGGCGTGGCCGGAGTACATGCGCCAGGCGGTGGCGGCGGCGTACACCGCGAAGAAGAGCAGGACCACGGCCTGGCGGGCCAGTTCGCGGCTCTCGACGCGGGCCAGGGCGAGCACGGCCCGCACGCGCGGGCCGCGGGGTGCCCCGTCGGCGCCGGTCACGGAGGTGGGCTCGGGGGGCGCGGTGGTCGTCGTCATCGGGCCGCCGCCTTCGTGCCGCAGGCGTCGAGGGTGAGCAGGTAGCCGTCCTCCAGGGTGGGTTCGAGCAGGCGGGCGCCGTCGGGCGGGTCGCCCACGTTGCGGAAGTCGCCGGTGCCGGTGCGCCAGCCGGCGCGTGCGGCCGGGTCGCGTTCGGTGCTGCTCCACACCCGGCCCGCGGCCCGCGCGGTCAGTTCGGCGGGGGTGCCCTCGAAGCGGACGCGGCCGCCGGCCATGACGACCACGCGGTTGCAGAGCATGGAGACGTCCTCGGTCTGGTGGGTGGACAGCAGCACGGTGCGGTCCTCGCCGGTGCGGGTGACCAGGTCCCTGAAGCGCATCCGCTGCTCGGGGTCGAGACCGACGGTGGGCTCGTCCAGGACGAGGAAGCGGGGGTCCCCGACGAGCGCGGCGGCGAGGGCGACGCGCTGTCGCATGCCGCCGGAGAGCTTCTTGATGCGCCGTCCGCGCACGTCGCCGAGGTCGACCTCCGCAAGGACGCGCCGCACCTCGCGGTGGCGGGCGCCGCGGTCGGTGAGTTCCTTGAGGATCGCGACGTAGTCGACGAACGCGAAAGCGGTGAAGTCGGGGTGCAGGCCGGGGTTCTGCGGCAGGTAGCCGAGCCGGCGGCGCACCGCCAGGCGGCCGTCGGTGGTGCCGGGGTCGTGGCCGAGCACGGTGAAGGCGCCCCGGTCGGCGGGGACGGCGGTGGCGAGCACGCGCAGCAGGGTGGTCTTCCCGGCCCCGTTGGGCCCGAGCAGCCCGGTGATGCCCTCCCCCAGGCTCAGGGACACGTCGTCGAGAGCGGCGGTGCCGCCGTAGCGGAGGGTGAGCCCGGAGGCGGAGACGGTGTGGGTCACGAGGCACTCCCGTACGGAGGATCGGTGCGGTTCGGGTGAGGCGACGGGGCGGGGGAGAGGGACGGGGCAGGGGAGAGGGAGGGGGCGGGGGAGGGCGCGGGCGACGGGGCGCACGTCACGACGGTCCCCCATGCCGCTGGCCCGGGTGGGGCGTGCGGGGCGTGGTCAGGTCGAAGCGGTCCCGCAGGCGGAAGAGGAGGACGGTGGCGAGGACGGCGACCGCGGCGGCCGTGCCCTGGCCGGCCGCCGTGAACTGCGGCAGGGGCGTGTCGCCGTGCCGGGTCGCCCGGGCCACCAGCAGGAGGGCGGTCCAGGCGCCGCCGGTCAGGGCGGGTGCGAGGACCGGGCCGAGCCGGGGGGTGAGGGCGAGGCCGGTGGCGGTGAGGGCGAGGGCGGGCAGCAGCCAGGCCAGGGCGCGCAGCCCGTAGCCGGGCAGGGCGAGGGTGGCCAGGCCGTTGATGCCGAGCCCGGTGGCCAGTACGGCGACCGTGCGCAGCAGCACCAGCCGGAACCCGTGCAGCGGGGCGACCACCGCCGTCTCGTACGCGGGGTCAAGGGCGGGCCCGTAGGCGAGCGCCACCCCGGCGAGCGGCAGCAGCGGTGCGAGCGCGAGGAACAGGACCGGCGAGTCGGCCGAGCGCAGCGTGTCGGACACGGCGACGGTCATCACCAGCACCGCGGTGAGGGCGATCAGCCATGAGCGGCGCAGCACGGGGGTGGCGGCCAGCAGCCGCGCGGTGTGGTCGGCCACGCCGCAGCGCAGCAGCAGCGCTTCGAGCGGCCCGGGGCGGGGCGCGTCGAGTTCGGCGTCCAGCCGGGCCCAGCCCTCCTCCAGCGCCACCGGGTCGGTGAGCGCGGCGAGCCGGGCCCGGCACGCGGCGCAGCCGGCGAGGTGGGTGTCGGTGGACCACAGCAGCGGCGGGGCGAGTTCGCCGCGGTCGTAGGCGCGCAGGTGCTCGTCGGCGACGTGCCAGGTCTTCCGGGGTGTCGTTCCGCCGCTCATGCCAGCGCCTCCCGCAGTTGCTTGCGGGCGCGCATGGCCCGCGTCTTGACGGTGCCGGGCGGGATGCCGAGCAGGACGGCCGCCTCCCGGGTGGTGAGTCCGTCGATGACGGTGGCCTGGAGGACGGCCCGCAGTTCCGGCGAGAGCCGGGTGAGGGCTCCGGCGAGGTCGCCGTGCTCGACGCCCGTGAGCACGCGTTCCTCGGCGGAGGCCTCGTCGCGGTGGCGCAGCCGGGTCAGGGCCTGGCGCAGCCGGCCGCGCGCGCCGTCGCCGCGCAGGGCGTCGATCAGGCGGCGCGAGCCGATCCGCCACAGCCATCCGGCCGCGTCCGCCGCGGCGGCCTGTTCCCGGTAATGGGCCTTGCCGCGCCAGACGGCGAGGAAGGTCTCCTGGACGACGTCGTCGACCATCGCGGGGTCGGCGCAGCGTCCGCGCAGCCGCGCGGTCAGCCACGGCGCGTACCGCCGGTACAGCTCCTCGAAGGCGCGCCGGTCCCGGTCCGCCGCGATGGCCCGCAGCAGTTCCCCGTCGCTTCTCGTTCCGCTCACGTCCCCTCTTCGGACGGAGCCCGCGATCCGGTTCACGGCGGGCCGGGTCCACGAACGCCGGGCGTGCCGGGCGCCGCGGGCGTTTGACTTTACGATCATCTTGCACCACCCTTTCACTACTCAATTAGTGAAAGGGTGGTGCAGGGGGGTGCTCGTATACCGCATCGACCGGCACAGCGGCGTGGCCACCTACATGCAGATCGTCCAGCAGACCAAGCAGGCCCTGCGCCTGGGCGCCCTGCGGCCCGGCGACCGGCTGCCCACGGCCCGCGAGGTCGTGGAGGCCACCGCCATCAATCCCAACACCGTGCTCAAGGCCTATCGCGAGCTGGAACGCGAAGGGCTGGTGGAGGCCCGCCGCGGCCTCGGCACCTTCGTACGCCGCTCGCTCGGCACCGCCCCCGCCGACGACTCCCCGCTCCGCGCGGAGCTGGACGGCTGGGCCGGGCGGGCCCGCGCGGCCGGCCTGGACCGCGACGACGTGGCCGCGCTCTTCACCGCCGTACTCGACCGACACTTCGCCCCGCGCGAAGAACATCCCCAGGGAGACCCGTCATGACCGACACCGGCACGGCACTCGAGGCAGCCGCGCTGGGCAAGCGGTACGCCCGGCGCGCCAAGGGCTGGGCGCTGCGCGAGTGCGCCTTCCGGCTGCCCGCCGGGCGCGTCTGCGCCCTGGTCGGCCCCAACGGGGCGGGCAAGTCCACCCTGCTCACCCTCGCCGCCGGCCTGCTCGCCCCCAGCGAGGGCCGTATCACCGTCCTCGGCACCGACCCGGCGAGCGCCCGCCCCCGGGTCGGCTACGTCGCCCAGGACAAGCCGCTCTACCCGCAGCTCACCATCGCCGAGACGCTGCGCATGGGCGCCGACCTCAACCCGGCGCGCTGGGACGCGGCCGGCGCCGAACGGATCGTGGCCGTCGGCGACCTCGACCCGCGCTCCCGCATCCGCACCCTGTCCGGCGGCCAGCGCACCCGGGTCGCGCTCGCGCTGGCCCTGGGCAAACGGCCCGAACTGCTGCTGCTCGACGAGCCGATGGCCGACCTGGACCCGCTGGCCCGGCACGACCTCATGGGCGTCCTGATGGGCGAGGCCGCCCAGCACGGCACCACGATCATGCTGTCCTCGCACGTCGTCGCCGAGTTGGAGGACTCCTGCGACCACCTGCTGCTCGTCGGCGGCGGCCGGGTCCGGCTGGCCGGCGAGATCGACGACCTGCTGGCCGCGCACACCCGCGTGACCGCGCCCGCCGACACCGCCGAACTGGCCCGGCACACCGTCGTCGAGTCCCGCACCGCCGGCCGCCGGGTCACCGCGCTGATCCGGCCCCGTGGCCCGCTGCCCGAGGACTGGCACGCCGGCCCGCCCAGCCTGGAGGAACTCGTCCTCGCGCACCTGCGCAACCCCTCGGCCCCAGCCCTGGACGGGTCCGGCGAGAGCCACCCGGCCCAGGAGAACCACACGACCCAGGAGACCCGCGCATGACCACCCTGACCGCCCCGACCGGCCCGGCCCCCGCGGCCGCCGGATCCCGCGCCGGCCGGCCGCGCCTGGTGCGCTGGCTGCTGCGCCTGCACCGCCCGGCGCTGTACACGTGGGCCGTGCTCGTCGTCGTCCTCGCCGCCGGCCTGGTGTGGCTGTGGGGCCCGCTCGCCGACGCCGCCGCGAGCGCCTGGCGGCAGTACGACGCCTGCGGCATGTCCCCGCGCTGCTCGTACGACCAGGACGCCATCCTGCGCTACAAGGACGTCTACAACTACACCACCCTCGCCCTCAACGCGCTCCCGCTCCTGGTCGGCGCCTGGGCCGGCGGCTCCCTGTTCGGGCGCGAGCTGGAGAGCGGCACCGCACGGCTCGCCTGGGCCCAGGGCGTCACCCCCACCCGCTGGCTGGCGACCCGCCTGGCCCTCCCGGCCGCCCTGGTCGCCGTGGGCACCGGCCTGCTGGTGCTGCTGCACAACAGGGCCTGGTCGGCGGCGCGCGGCCGGGTCACCACCGCCAAGGACTGGACCGACACCTGGACCCTGCACGCCAACGGGCCCACCACCGTCGCCCTCGCCCTGGCCGCCCTCGCCGCGGGCGCACTGGCCGCCCTGCTGTGGCGGCGCACCCTGCCCGCGCTGGCCACCGGCCTGTGCGTGGCCGCCGGCCTGCGCGGCCTCGCCGGCCTGGCCCTGCCCCACATGTGGCCCGCCGTCACCCGCGTCACCACCCTGGAGGAGGGCTACGGCGGCGGCGGACTCCCGCTCGGCAGCGGCCTGGTCACCGCCACCGGCGCGCACATCCCCGACCCCGGCTGCTACTCCCCGGACCCGGCCGTGTGCGCCGGGACGTACGCGAAGCTGCACGCCACCGGCTTCTACACCGAGAGCCAGCCGTTCTCCCACTACTGGCCGCTGCAACTCGCCACCAGCGCCCTCGTCCTGGTCCTCGCCTGCCTGCTCGCCTGGGCCGCGTTCACCGTCCTGCGGCGCTCCACCCGTCCGACGGCGCCGGCCGGCAAGGGGGCCACCACCGGCAAGGGGGCCACCACCCGCAAGGAGGCCACCGCGTGAGCACGAGCACCGCGCTCGTCCAGGGCCTGCCCCGCACCGTCCTCACCGTGCACCGCGCCGCCCTGCTCGTCTGGGGCGCGTTCGTGGCCGGCACGATCGGCTGGCTGGTGTGGCTGAACGAGGTCACCGCCGAGCGGGCGCACGCCTCCGCCTCGCCGTTCGCCGCCCTCGACTACAGCGACCCGACCGGCTGGATCGCCGCGCTCGTCTGCTACAGCTTCCTCGCCGTGGCCGCGTTCGCCGGCGCCTCCCTCGTCGGCCGCGAACTGGAGTCCGGCACCGCCCGCCTCGCCTGGACCCAGGGCGTGAGCCCCACCCGCTGGCTGACGGCCAAGCTCGCCGTGCCCGCCGCCGCCCTCACCCTCGGCGGCACCGCCCTCGTCCTGGCCTACCGCTGGGGCTGGGCGGCCCACCGCGACCTGATGCGCGACAAGTGGTCCTACGCCGACGTCTTCGTGGCCCGCGGCCCCGCCACCGTGGCCTACGCCCTGTGCGCCCTGTCGGTCGGCGCGCTCACCGCGCTGCTCGTCGGCCGCACCCTGCCCGCCCTCGGCGTCTCCTTCGCCGCGATGTGGCTGCTCCACCTCCTCCTGGAGGCCGCCCGCCCCCACCTGTGGCCCGCCGTCACCCGCACCTCGCCGCACCCGGTCGCACTGCCCCGCGACGCCTACCTGCTCCGGGCCGGCGGCAACGGCGAACGGTACGTCGCCACGTACCACCCGCAGTCCCACTTCTGGCCGCTGCACCTGCTGGAGACGGGCATCGTCCTCACCGTCACGGCCGCGGTCACCGCCGCCGCGTTCACGGTGCTGCGCCGCGGCACGGCGTGACCGCCCGGGCGGCGGCGGGCACAGCACGGCGGGGGCAGGAAGGAGCGACAGTTCGCCCGGTCAGGGAAGCTCAGTTGATGAGGCGGCTGGTGAAGCCGTCGCGGATGAGGGTTTCGTACGCGGCGTGCACGTCCTTGGGAACCTGCTGCTCGACGGCAAAGCCGAGCTTCGGATACTCGATGACCCGCTGGAGGTCGCCGACCAGCATGTCAAGGACGAGCTGGTCGTCCCCGATGGACTTCAGGTAGTCGTCCAACTCCAGCCTCTCCGACGCGCAGAGGAACTCGACGTCGGGCCACAGTTCGCGGGCGGTCGCGAACGATCGCCTCTCCATGTACGGCTTGGAGACCAGCAGCACCGTCGTGGGGTGGATGCCGGCTGCGGCGAGGACCTCCCGCGAGAGGCTGATGTTCTGGCCGGTGTTCGTCGCGTCCGGCTCCAGCAGGATCGCCTCGGCGGGAACACCGAGATCGATGGCGTGCTCGCGGAAGTGGACGGCCTCGCCGCGGGGGAAGACCTCGGCGGTGGTGGGACTGTTGCCACCGGTGAAGACCAGGGTCGGGAAGAGTCCGGAGCGATACAGCTCGGCGGAGTGCGCCGCGACGCCCAGGTCGTGGCTGCCCAGCCCGATCGCCACGTCGACGGACCGCAGCTCGTGCTGCATCTGGTGGTACTCCCAGATCAGCTTGGCCTGACGCAGCTGGCCCTCGGTGATTCCCTGCTGGTCGTTGCCCACGCGTTTCTCCCTGGTCACCGTTGACGGGGGCCGGTCCGGCCCTCGTTCATGGCCTTGATGCCCTCGATGGACCGCAGTTTCGGGGGTCGCCCCCCCCGCTATCCCGCGCATCGTGTCTCCGGGATGGCGCGGTACTCAGTCCCTGCCAGTGCTGTCGAAGGCATCGCCGGCCCCTGTCGACGGCCATCGGGGTGAGGACTAGCAGCGAGCGGCCCGGTACCCGTCCAGCATTCGCAGTGCCGCACTCAGGGTCGGCAAGCGACCAGGACAGGAGCGTTCACGGGGCAGCGCCCAGGCGTGCCAGCACGACAGGCACCGCAGCACCCTGAGGTGTTCCGGGTCCCGCTCTGCGTTCCCGCCGCACTGCGGACACCGCCCCATGACGACTCCCTACACCGTGACGTCGAATTCGCCCAGCTTGGCACCGGCCAGGAAGTCGGTCCACTCGTCCGCCGTGAATTCGACCGACGCACCGGTCACGGAGTTGCGGACAATCACAGTGCCGGGAACGTTCGTGGCCACCTGCACGCAGCGAGGATCGTTGTTGTTGTAGGTGCACGCGGTAGACGTGCGGAATGCGAACTCCGGACCTGGTGTCACGTGCTTCCCTTCGTCGTGCTGTTGCGGGGAATCGGTCCCCACGTCGTCTTGCGGCCCGTCCCCACAGGCGCTCGCCCACAGGTACGGGATTCAGGTGTTGCTGCCCTTGCGCCTCGCAGCGCGCCGGAAGCGGCAGCCATCGGGTGTGGTGCTGGTTCGGCCGTCAGGCCTGGTTGTACGGGTGACAGGGGCAGGTACACCGCGCAATGAGCATGAGGCCCGCCCCGCCAGGAAGCGGAATGCCCTTGGTTCGACGGCAGTCGCGGTGCAGCCCCTTGTATTCCGGACGCTGCGCGACCCCGCACTCGGCGGACATGGTTGACGTGTCCGCTGTCGTCGTGCCGGTCACAGTTCGCCCCTGACTGCGCCGGTTGGCTTCCCGCACCTTGGCATGCAGCCGGATGGCATAGCCGACGCAGCGCGGACAGGAACAGGGCGGAAGTACGGAAGTCGCCTCGGGCACTTCAAGCGGCTTCACCGTGTGCTTCTCGCGTACCTGGGTGCGCTCGCCGGTTTCCGGGTTGACCCGGTAGACCGCAATGGTCATTGCCACTGGACGGCTCCCCACGGGTCGACCTCGGCGCCTGTGCGGGCCGTTCGCAGCACGACATCCAGTTGGGCGACGTAGGGCCGCACCAGGACACCCGGAGACGCCCAGGGGGCAGGCGGCTGTGCGGTGATCCTGGGACGCAGGCTGCGCGCCCCGACCGGTCTCGCTCCGCGCACGTACGGGATCGGCGCCACGCGGGGCACTACAGAACACCCAGACAGACGGGCATGCCTGCCTCGGGTACGCCGTCCAAGCAGGATCGCTCTCACCCATTCGAGGGCTGTTCGGATAAGGTCCGTCACGTCATCGCTCCTGTCAGCGGTGGCTGGCCCCCGGCCGGTCGCACGGCGCGGGGGCGCTTGCTGACCACTCAACCGATCTGGCGCGTGCCTGCGGGAGTTGACCGGCGTTGACTAGACTGGACAGTCAACGGTCAACACCCTCCGGAGCAGCGATGGACGACTTTCGAGCGCGCGTCCGGGCAGCCCTTCGGGAACGACACATGAGCTTGCGCGGCGTTGCCCGCGCCCTCAACTATGACGTTGCGTACCTGAGCCGCGTCCTCAACGGGAAGCAGTCGCCTTCCCTGCAACTGGCCGAAGGGCTGGACGGACTACTCGGCACCGATGGGGAGTTGGTCGCCCTTGCGGCTCGTTCCGACCGCTCAGCAGAAATGGACGCCCTGGAACACAGCCCCGCCTCGGACGCATGCGGGGGAGAGGGTTTCACGCGGGCCATCCGTGACATGTCTCAACGTCTGGTCGCCCTCGACAATGAGATGAACGGCTTACCCGTCGCGGATGCAGCCGCACGCGCGTACAAGTCAGTACATCGCCAGATGGGGGAAGGCATTCACGACCGCAAGGCAGAACACGAAATCCAGGCGGCGGCAGCGGAGCTGGCCGAGGTCGCCGGCTGGGCACTCTTCGATGCCGAGAAACACCAGGCTGCGCGCAGATTCAATCAAGAGGCTCTGTACCTGGCAAGGCTTGCAGGTGATCGCTCGATCGAGCTGCTTGTTCTGCAGAACATGGCCATGCAGGCGGGCTGGGTGGGGCGTCCACGCGAGGAGTTGGCCATTGCCCGGTCCATTATCGAGCAGGGGCGAATTTCCCCGCACACCGAAGCAATGTTCAGGGTCCGTGAAGCAAAGGGGCTGGCCGGAGCGGGCCAAGGCTCCGAAGCCGCCCGATCCTTCGACCGCGCACGATCACTCATCCAGGAGAGCAAAAAAGGCAGTGATCCTCACTGGACGTGGTGGGTCACGGCGAACGAGATCGACGGGCATCAGGGATTCGCCCTGCAGGAGGCAGGGCAGTGGAAAAACGGAATCCCCTACCTCCAGAGGGCTCTGCACCAACCCGGTGGGGCCAAAGTAGGCTATCGGAACATCTCCGCCGTCCGGCTCCTCGGCTGCCTTTTGGGAGTGGGCGCATGGCCGGAAGCCGAAGAGCTGGCCCTGTCGATCATCCCGACCATCGGCGAGACCGCCTCCGCCCGCGCCCTGAAGCTGCTCGGCGACACTGCCCAACGAGGCCTGTCACTGCCCAGGGCACCTATGGGGGTCCGTGACGCGCTCCATGGATGCTACGAGGCGCTGGCCGAGGATCCGTACGCGTTTTAGGAGTCGATCTCCTTAGGGCCGTACAGGGCAGCGGCCTTCCCTTTGGTCAGGGCCCAATAGCGGTCCCCGAAGGACCAGTGCCACCACTCCGTGGGGTAGTTCACCAGACCCGCAGCCGTGAGCACGGTGCTCAGCAGTTTCCGGTTGGCGCGGGCTTCCTCGCTGATGTTGGCAGCATCGGTGTAGCAGGCGCCCTCGCTCTCCTCAGGGTCCGCGTTCATCCGCGTGCCCAGGGCCAGCTCGTGCCCGTCGGCACCGGCCAGGGTGAGATCGACGGCTGCACCGGCGCTGTGCGGAGCGATCTCGGGCGGTGACACGTACCGGCTCGCCGCCGCGTGGATCTGCCCGGCGGACCACTCAGGATGCATGGCTTGCAGCTGACCGGCGTACTCCTCAAAGTACTTCCGCTGAAGGGCAGGAGGCCGGTAGCCCTCGACGAACAGCAGGCGCAAGCCCGCCGGAAGCATCGACTGGGCCTTGAGCAGCCGCTTCAGCACACCTTCCCGCAGGTGGGCGAAGGCACCGACCGGGTCCTGCTTCCGCACGTCGACCAGGAACGAGCCACCACCTCGGACATCCACGAGACGTTCACCGCATTCCGCAACGGGTATGGCAGCGATCTTCGGGTCCGACATCAACACGATCTCACTCATGACGCGATCATCCCGCAGGCCCACCCCAGTGATCTTGCGGTCAAAAAGGCAGGCCCCGCAGGTCCACGCCGACGGTGGGCCGGGGCAGTTCGGCCAGGTCGTAGGTCATGGTGGTCAGCGGGCAGAGCCGGGTGCCGGAGGGTTGCCGAAAGGTGACCGGCGCGGAGATCTGGCGCCACCCGAGCTGCGTGCAGAACGGGACGTGCTCTTGGCGGCAGAGCAGCATGGCGGTTTCGGCACCGGCCGCCCGCGCGTGTTCGATCGCGACACTGATCATCGTCCTTGCGATACCCCGACCCCGATCGGCGGGGTGCACCAGCACACTGCCCAGCCCGGCGACACGGCGCGGTACCCCGTCGAATGGCATCTCCCGCAGCAGCCACTCCGTAGCACCGACCAGCCGGCCGTCACGGACCGCCGTGAGCGTGTGTTCCTTGTCCGCCCAGACCAGACCGACCCCGTCGACTCCCATCGGGTCGGGCAGACCACCGCGCAGTGCGGTGTTGTCCTCCCGGTTCCCGGGGCCAGGCGCATAGCTCAGCCTGAGGCCTGCGTCACCGTCAGTACCGTCATCCACGGCATGCTCCGTTGCGGCCGGGATGGCGGTGGGGCGGAACCGATACCGCAGACAGTGCAGTCCGCTGGACTGGACTGTCCCGGCCGCCTGAGCACCCAGGCGGCGCAGGACCGCGATCGAGGCCGTGTTGCCAGGCAGGACGAACGCGAAGACGACAGGAAGCGCGAGTCGGCGGAACGCCAAGTCCAAGCAGGCACGACCCGCCTCTCCCGCGGTGCCGCGGCCCTGCGCGCGCGGATGCACGGCGAAGCCGAGGTCGATCCCGTACCAGGCCCGGTTGCGCAATCCCACCCGCCCGAGGAAGGCACGGGTGGCCGCGTCCCTGACCGCGAAGTCGCCGTAGCCGTGCCTGGCCCAGTGTGCGACGTGATCGCCGCACATCGCCTCGGCCGCGGACCGGCTGTCCGCCCGCCCGGTCGCCAGCCACCGCATCACGCTGTCCTGGCTGACCACCGCCTCGAAGAGATCGTCGCTGTCCTCGCGACGGATCGGCTCCAGCACCAGCCTCGGAGTGCGCAGAACAGGTCCGGGTAACCGAGCCACTGGGCAGCCCCCCTCAGCCGACGGCTGAGAAGCGTACCCGGCGCCCCCCTGGAACCACCTGGCCGGCGATCCGAGGAGCCCGGCACGCCCGCAGAGGAAGCCGCCCCGCAAGATCCCCGCAGGCGCCCGTGATCCCTGCGGGCCGCCCCCCGCTATCCCGCACGTCATGTCTCCGTAACCGGTGATTCAGACAGGCTTGCGACGCTCGCCCAATGAAACCCGCCGTGCCCGAGCCTCCGCCGCCCCCCGAGGGGTCCGCAGCCGCGCTCCCGCCCGCGCCTTCCGACGCGCCTGCCCCCCTCGCCGCGCGGAAGAATGGATTCATGAGCCAGCCAGACACCCAGGCAGCGCAGCAGGTCCCGCATCACCAGCCCTCCGTGGGCTCTCTCGCGGCCCACCGCCCGCACACCGTGGCCGCGGCCGTCTCCGACCTGGACCCCGACCTCGACGCCGACCTCGACGTCTACGAGGAGGCACGGGACGGCGAGGACCAGCTCCCGCAGGGGCGCTTCCTCGACCGGGAGCGCAGCTGGCTCGCCTTCAACGAACGCGTCCTGGAACTGGCCGAGGACCCGGACACGCCCCTGCTGGAGCGGGCCAACTTCCTCGCGATCTTCGCCAGCAACCTGGACGAGTTCTTCATGGTCCGCGTCGCCGGCCTCAAACGCCGTATCGCCACCGGCGTCGCCACCCGCTCCGCCTCCGGCCTCCAGCCCCGCGAGGTGCTGGAGATGATCTGGGCCCGCTCCCGCGAACTCATGGCCCGCCACGCCGCCTGCTACCAGGAGGACGTCGCCCCCGCCCTCGCGGAGGAGGGCATCGAGCTGGCCCGCTGGAGCGAGCTGACCGAGAAGGAACAGGCCCGCCTGTTCACCCTCTTCCGCCAGCGCATCTTCCCCGTCCTGACCCCGCTGGCCGTCGACCCCGCGCACCCCTTCCCGTACATCTCCGGCCTCTCCCTCAACCTGGCCGTCGTCGTGCGCAACCCGGTCACCGGCCACCGCCACTTCGCCCGCGTCAAGGTGCCGCCGCTGCTCAACCGCTTCCTGGAAAGCTCCCCCGGCCGCTACGTCCCCCTGGAGGACGTCATCGCCGCCCACCTGGAGGAGCTGTTCCCGGGCATGGAGGTCCTGGAGCACCACACCTTCCGGCTCACCCGCAACGAGGACCTGGAGGTCGAGGAGGACGACACCGAGAACCTCCTCCAGGCCCTGGAGAAGGAACTGATGCGGCGCCGCTTCGGGCCGCCGGTGCGCCTGGAGGTCGAGGAGTCCATCGACCGCGAGGTGCTCGACCTGCTGGTGCGCGAGCTGAAGATCAGCGAGGCCGAGGTCTACCCGCTGCCCGGCCCGCTCGACCTCACCGGCCTCTTCCGCATCCACAGCCTGGACCGGCCCGAGCTGAAGTACCCCAAGTTCGTCGCCGGCACCCACCGCGACCTCGCCGAGGTCGAATCGGCCTCCCCGCCGGACATCTTCGCCGCGCTGCGCAGCCGCGACGTGCTCCTGCACCACCCCTACGACTCGTTCTCCACCTCCGTGCAGGCCTTCCTGGAGCAGGCCGCCGCCGACCCCGACGTCCTCGCCATCAAGCAGACCCTGTACCGGACCTCGGGCGACTCCCCCATAGTCGACGCGCTCATCGACGCCGCCGAGTCCGGCAAACAGGTCCTCGTCCTGGTCGAGATCAAGGCCCGCTTCGACGAACACGCCAACATCAAATGGGCGCGCAAGCTCGAAGAGGCCGGCTGCCACGTCGTCTACGGCCTGGTCGGCCTGAAGACCCACTGCAAGCTGTCCCTGGTGGTCCGCCAGGAAGGCGGCGACACACTGCGCCGCTACAGCCACGTCGGCACCGGCAACTACCACCCCAAGACCGCCCGGCTGTACGAGGACCTCGGACTGCTCACCGCCGACCCGCAGGTCGGCGCGGACCTCTCCGACCTGTTCAACCGGCTCTCCGGCTACTCCCGCCGCGAGACCTACCGCCGCCTCCTCGTCGCCCCCAAGTCCCTGCGCGACGGTCTGGTCTCCCGCATCCACAAGGAGATCCAGCACCACCGCGCCGGCCGGCCCGCCTTCATCCGCGTGAAGGTCAACTCCATGGTGGACGAGGCCGTCGTCGACGCGCTCTACAGCGCCTCCCAGGCGGGCGTCCCCGTCGACGTGTGGGTGCGCGGCATCTGCGCCCTGCGCCCCGGCGTACCGGGTCTGTCGCAGAACATCCGCGTCCGCTCGATCCTCGGCCGCTTCCTCGAACACTCCCGGGTCTTCGCCTTCGGGAGCGGCGGGGAGCCCGAGGTGTGGATCGGCAGCGCCGACATGATGCACCGCAACCTCGACCGCCGTATCGAGGCCCTGGTCCGGGTCACCGACCCCGCCCACCGGGCCACCCTCAACCGGCTGCTGGAAACGGGCATGTCCGACACCACCGCCTCCTGGCACCTCGGCCCGGACGGCGACTGGACCCGGCACGCGAGCGACGCGGACGGCCAGCCCCTGCGCAACATCCAGGAGACGCTCATAGACGCCCGGAGGCGCCGGCGTGGCACAGCAACACCTTGACCCGACGCACCGTCCCACTGCCGCCGTGCCGCCCCCCGCGCTCCAGGGGCCCGGCGGCGCACCCACCGCGGACGGCCTCGCCGCCTATCTGCGGGCCCAGGCCACGGAGTTCCTCCGCGCGCTGCGCCTGCACCGCGAGGCCGGCCCCGCGGCGGGCGCCGGCGAGGAGGCCGCCGACGCGGCGCGCGCCCTGCGCCGCTCGGCCCGCCGCATCAGCGGCAGCCTGCACACCTTCCGGGGGGTGCTGGACGAGACCTGGGCGGAGGAACTGCGCCCGGAACTGGCCTGGCTCTCGGGCACCCTGGCCCGCGAACACGCCTGCCAGGCCCGCCTGGACCGGCTCCTCACCGCCCTGAACAGGCTCTCGGGACCCGCCGGTCCCGCCAGGCCGGCCGGACCCGCCGGACCGGCGGGCTTCCCGACTCCCGCGGCCGCGGGCGCGGGCGCGGGCGCGGCGGGCACGGGAGCAGCGGCGGGCCCGCGCGCGGGGACGGCCGGCCGCGCCGTGAACCACCCGCCGCAGCCGCCCGCCCCGGACCGCGGCAGCCTCGCCGTGGGCGCCGCCAAGGCGGGCGCCCTGCTGGACCGTCAGCTCACCCTGGCCCGTACCCGCGCCCACTCCACGGCCCTCCAGGCACTGGGGTCGAGCCGCTTCCACGCCGTCGCCGACAAGGTCGCCGTCCTCGCCAGCGACGTCCCCCTCACCCCCACCGCGCACGCCACGGACCTGCGTCCTCTCGCCGCGGCCGCCGAGGAGCGCCTCGCGGACGCGGTCGCCGCCCTGCCGCTGGTCACCGCGGGCAGCCCCTACAACGCGGCGGCCCTGGTCCACGGCCTGTCCCCGGACCCGGCCCCGCACCCGCAGGACGCCCCCTGGCACCAGGTGCGCCTGCTGCTGCGCCTGCACCGCTACGCCCAGGAGGCCCTGCTCGGCGCCCCGGACACCACCCGGGCCCCCGCCGACGCACGGCTGCCGGAGGCCGGCCGGGCGCTCGACCGGCACCGCGACGCCTCGGAGGCGGCGGCCGCGGCGTCCTCGGCGGCCCGCACCCCGCGCATCGCCCCGGCGACGGCGTACGCGCTCGGCGTGCTCCACGCCGACCAGCGGCACGAGGTGGAGGCGGCCCGGTTCGCCTTCCAGCAGTGCTGGCTCAGACAGACCGTGGCCGCCGGCTGAGAGGGCGGTGGCGCCCGGCGACGTCCCCGAGGACACCGTCGTCCTGGCGGCGGGCTGCGTCCTGTGGCGCCGCTCGCCGGCCGGCGGCGGCCTCGAACTCGGCCTGGTGCACCGGCCGAAGCACGACGACCGGTCCTGGTCCAAGGGCAAGCCGAAGCGCGGTGAGGACCCGCTCGCCGGCGCCCTGCGCGAGGCCGCGCAGGAGACCGGGCACACCGCCGTGCCCGGCTGGGAACTGGGCACCGCGGCCCACCTCGCCGGCGACCGGCTCACACAGGCGCGCTACCGGGCCGCCGAGGCCGGACCGGGCCGCTTCGTGCCCGGCGAGGAGGTGGCCCGGCCGCGCCGGCTCCCCCCGCCGCCGCCCGCGACCACCTCACCCGGACCCGCGACCGTGACCTGGTCGGCGAACTGCTGCGCGCACCGGGGGAGCAGGACACCGGGCCCCCTCAGGGGCGTCCCCCTCAGGCGTCCCGCGCGTGAGCCTCCGCGTCCGTGCGGGCCATGCTGCGCGCCCGGCGGGCGGGACCGCGCCAGCCGCAGGTGCAGCGGGCCAGACAGAAGCGGCCCTGTTCGGCGGTCGTCGTGCGGTGTTCCCCCTGCCGGGGTTCGTCCTGCGCCACGCAGGCCACGCTACCCACCCGGGATGAACGGCCGGTGACGGCTCGCCACCGGGCGGCCCGGCGCGTGACGAGGCTCCCTACCCGTCGTTAACCGGACGACAGGGGCCCGGTACGGACGCGGCAGCTGGGGGTAGGCAGGCGATGACGCAGCGGTGGCGGCAGGCGAGCGGGGCGGCGGTGCTCGCGGCGGGGCTCCTGCTCGGCGCGGGCGCCACGGGATGCTCCGGCAGGGGCGTGGCCGCCGAGGACGCCCGCGCCGCCGACGACCCGGTGCGCACCCTGCGCCAGGCCCCCGACGCGCTGCTGCAGGCGGGCACCTCCCAGACGCGTACGTCGATGGAGATGGCGGCCGGCGGGACCCGCGTGACGATCCGCGGCGAGGGCGCCTACGACTTCCGCGCCCAGCGCGGGCAGCTGACGGTGATCCTGCCGCAGGACCCGGCCGGGACCAGCGAGCACCCGCCGATCGTCGAACTCCTCGCCCCGGGCGCCCTGTTCATGAAGAACCGGGGCGCGGGCGTGCCCGCCGACAAGTGGGTGCGGGTGGCGACGGCCACGCTCTCCGACGGCAACCTCGTCACCGGCGGCGCCACCGACCCGTTCGCCGCGGCGGAGGTGCTGCGCGGGACGCGGACGGCGACGTACGTGGGCCGGACCGAGGTCGCGGGTGTGGCGGTGCGGCACTACCGGGGCACCGCCGACCTCGCCGTGGCGGCCGACGCGGCCTCGGCGGCGGGCGAGGGCGCGCTGCGGGCGGCGGCGAAAGGGTTCGCCACACCCGACGTCCCGTTCGACGTCTACCTCGACGACGCGGACCGCGTCCGCAAGCTCCGGCAGAGCTTCGCCTTCGTCAACGCCCGCCGCAAGGGCACGGTGGAGGTGTTCTCCACCACGCTGCTGTACGCCTTCGGGACCCCGGTGACCGTGACGCTGCCCCGCGCGGGGGACATCTACACCGGCCGGGTGGCCGAGGGGTGAGCGCGCGCCGCACCGGGTTCCGGGGCCGGAAATGACCGGCGAACTAGCCCTTCCGTGCCATGCGCGTGCCGTGGACGGCTCCCTACTCTAGGTCTGTTGTCGCCGAATCCGGTGACGCGGGGAAGAGGTGATGCACGTGGCTCCGGTCGGCGGTAGGGCGGTTCAGGACCACGTGGCCCTGGCCGAGATCGAACTGTGCGGCGAGCTGATCATCGCAGCCTCGGCGGCCCGGGAGCGGCTCAGCCTGGAGTACATCGACGAGGTGCTGCGAGTGGCCGAGGAGCGCCACGCCCCCGCAGGCCGGTGACCCGCGCCGGACGGAGACCCTCCGTCGGCCGCCGGTGACCCGCGCCGGACACTGACTCCCCCACCGGCCGCTGACCTCCACGGCCGCCGTCCCGCGCCGGACGGAGACCCCGTCGCCGGTGATCCCCGTCACGTATCGCCCAGACCCGCGCCGCCTCAGGTGCGCAGCAGCCGTCCGATGGCCTTGGTGGCCTCCTCGACCTTCGCGTCGATCTCCGTGCCGCCCTTGACGGCCGCGTCGGCGACACAGTGCCGCAGGTGCTCCTCCAGCAGTTGCAGCGCGAAGGACTGCAGGGCCTTGGTGGAGGCGGACACCTGCGTCAGTATGTCGATGCAGTAGGTGTCCTCGTCGACCATGCGCTGCAGCCCGCGGATCTGCCCCTCGATCCGCCGCAGCCGCTTGAGGTGCTCGCCCTTCTGCTTGTGGTAGCCGTACGTGGCGTGCTCGTCACCCACGCTCTCCGGCGGGGCGGTGTTCTCCGGCCCGGTGCTCCCGGAGGGCGCCGTCGCGCCGGCCTCGGTGGTCGTCATCGCGTCCTCCCGCTCGGAACGGAAAACAAACAGAAACCCGGAAGGCATACCCCTGGCGGGTATATCGTACCGAATTTTCCGGGGTACCGGCCCCTTGCACCGCCCCCGTGCCGACCACTGTGCCTGATGGGCGACACTGGGGGACGGCCCCTTAGCCGTGGCCGGATGATGCGCTTAGCATCACCCTGACCGAAACCGATGCACCCCGAGGACCCCTTGTGCGCTTTCGTCTGACCCCCAGGGAGACGAGCTTCTACGACATGTTCGCCGCGTCCGCGGACAACATCGTCACGGGCTCGAAACTCCTGATGGAACTGCTCGGGGCGGACGCATCCGCCCGGGCCGAGATCGCAGAGCGTATGCGGGCCGCGGAACACGCCGGTGACGACGCCACGCACGCGATCTTCCACCAGCTGAACTCCTCGTTCATCACGCCCTTCGACCGCGAGGACATCTACTCCCTCGCGTCGTCCCTCGACGACATCATGGACTTCATGGAGGAGGCCGTCGACCTGGTCGTCCTCTACAACGTCGAGGAACTGCCCAAGGGCGTCGAGCAGCAGATCGAGGTCCTGGCCCGCGCCGCGGAGCTGACCGCCGAGGCCATGCCGCACCTGCGGACCATGGACAACCTCACCGAGTACTGGATCGAGGTGAACCGCCTGGAGAACCAGGCGGACCAGATCCACCGCAAGCTGCTCGCCCACCTGTTCAACGGCAAGTACGACGCGATCGAGGTGCTGAAGCTCAAGCAGATCGTGGACGTACTGGAAGAGGCGGCGGACGCCTTCGAGCACGTGGCGAACACGGTGGAGACCATCGCGGTCAAGGAGTCCTGAGGCGTCCATGGACACCTTCGCTCTGGTTGTGACCATCCTGGTCGCGCTCGGTTTCGCTTACACCAACGGCTTCCACGACTCCGCCAACGCCATCGCCACCTCCGTCTCCACGCGCGCGCTCACCCCGCGCGCCGCGCTGGCGATGGCCGCGGTGATGAACCTCGCCGGCGCCTTCCTCGGCAGCGGCATCGCCAAGACGGTCAGTGAGGGGCTGATCGACACCCCGACCGGCAGCAAGGGGATGGGGATCCTCTTCTCGGCGCTGCTGGGCGCCATCGTCTGGAACCTGGTCACCTGGTACTTCGGCCTGCCCTCGTCCTCCTCGCACGCCCTGTTCGGCGGCCTGGTCGGCGCGGCGCTCGCGGGTGGCACGACGGTGCACTGGTCCGGCGTGCTGGACAAGGTCGTCACCCCGATGTTCCTGTCCCCGGTGGTCGGCCTGATCGTCGGCTACCTGGTCATGACGGCGATCATGTGGATCTTCCGCCGGACCAACCCGCACAAGGCCAAGCGCGGCTTCCGCATAGCGCAGACCGTCTCGGCGGCCGGCATGGCCCTCGGGCACGGCCTCCAGGACGCGCAGAAGACCATGGGCGTCGTGGTGATGGCGCTGGTCATCGGCGGCGTCGAGACCTACGGCGACCCGATCCCGGTGTGGGTGAAGCTGGTCTCCGCGCTGATGCTGTCGCTGGGCACCTACGCGGGCGGCTGGCGCATCATGCGCACCCTGGGCCGCAAGATCATCGAACTGGACCCGCCGCAGGGCTTCGCGGCCGAGGCGACCGGCGCGTCGATCATGTTCGGCACGGCTTTCCTCTTCAAGGCACCCATCTCCACCACCCATGTGATCACCTCGGCGATCATGGGCGTGGGCGCGACGAAGCGGGTCAACGCCGTGCGCTGGGGCGTCGCCAAGAACATCGTCCTGGGCTGGTTCATCACCATGCCCGCGGCGGCGATCGTCTCGGCCGTCGCCTTCTGGCTGATCGACCTCGCCTTCCTGTAGGAACCACGGCGTACGCCGGCACACGCACAGGGCCCGCCCCCGGGAGCCGGGGGCGGGCCCTTCCGCGTCCTCGCGGTGGCACCGCCATGCAGCACCGCGAGGGGTCTTCGGATCAGCCGAAGCGGCCGGAGATGTAGTCCTCCGTGGCCTGCACCGACGGGTTGGAGAAGATCCGCTCGGTGTCGTCGATCTCGATCAGCCGGCCCGGCTGGCCCACGCCCGCCAGGTTGAAGAACGCCGTACGGTCCGAGACCCGCGCCGCCTGCTGCATGTTGTGCGTCACGATGACGATCGTGAAGCGTTCCTTCAGCTCGCCGATCAGGTCCTCGATGGCGAGGGTCGAGATCGGGTCCAGCGCGGAGCAGGGCTCGTCCATCAGCAGCACCTTCGGCTCGACCGCGATCGCGCGGGCGATGCACAGCCGCTGCTGCTGTCCGCCGGAGAGCCCGGCGCCCGGCTTGTTCAGGCGGTCCTTGACCTCGTTCCAGAGGTTGGCGCCCTGGAGCGACTTCTCGACGACGTCGTTCAGCTCGCTCTTCTTGTAGTCGCCGTTCAGCCGGAGCCCCGCCGCCACGTTGTCGAAGATCGACATGGTGGGGAACGGGTTCGGCCGCTGGAAGACCATGCCCACCTCGCGGCGGACCGAGACCGGGTCGATCCCGGCCCCGTACAGGTCCTCGGCGTCCAGCATCACCTTGCCCTCGACCCGGCCGCCGGGGGTGACCTCGTGCATCCGGTTCAGGGTGCGCAGGAACGTCGACTTGCCGCAGCCGGAGGGCCCGATGAAGGCCGTCACCGAACGCGGCTCGACCGTCATCGAGATGTCCTCGATCGCCTTGTGGGAGCCGTAGTAGGCGGTGAGCCCGCTCACGTCGATTCGCTTGGCCATGACTACTTCTTCACTTCCGTCTCAGTCGCCGAGGGGTCGCTCAGCGACCGGCCACACGGCGGTAGCCGCAGATTGGTTTAACGAGGGGCCTTCCAGCGGGCGATGCCGCGGGCCACCAGGTTGAGGATCATCACCGCGGCGATCAGGGTGAGCGAGGCCGCCCACGCCCGGTCGTACGCCGCTCCGCTGCCCACGCTGTTCGTGTACTGCTGGTAGATGTACAGCGGCAGCGAGGACTGCGCCCCGTCGAACGGGTTGGTGTTGATGAAGGGGTTGCCGAACACCAGCAGCAGCACGGGCGCCGTCTCACCGGCGATACGGGCGATGGCCAGCACGACGCCGGTGGTGATGCCGCCGAGCGCGGTCGGCAGGACGACCTTCAGGATCGTGCGCCACTTCGGCACGCCGAGGGCGAGCGACGCCTCGCGCAGCTCGTTCGGTACGAGCTTCAGCATCTCCTCGGTGGAGCGGACCACGACCGGCATCATCAGGATGGCCAGGGCCAGCGAGCCGGCGAAACCGAACGGCTGCAGCTTGAAGATCAGCATCAGGCTGAGGATGAACAGGCCCGCGACGATCGAGGGGATGCCGGTCATCACGTCGACGAAGAAGGTCACGGCCCGGGCGAGGTTGCCGCGGCCGTACTCCACCAGGTAGATCGCGGTGAGCACACCGATCGGCGCACCGATCACGGTGGCGAGGCCGACCTGTTCGAGGCTTCCGATGATGGCGTGGTAGATGCCGCCGCCCACCTCGGTGTCGGCGACGACACCCATCGAGTGGGACAGGAAGTAGAAGTCCAGGACCTTCACGCCGCGCTGCACGGTCGTCCAGACCAGGGAGACCAGCGGCACCAGGGCGATCAGGAAGGCGACCCAGACGAGGCTGGTGACCACCCGGTCCTTGGCCTGGCGGCGGCCCTCGATCCGGGCGGTGACGCCGTACGTGCCCAGGACGAACAGGACGGCGGCGATCAGCCCCTGCTGGACCCGGCTGTGCGGGCCGCCGACGAGGCCGATGACGACGGCGGCGACGACGGCGCAGGCGGCGATGGCCCACGGGGCCCAGCGGGGCAGGGCGGCGCCGCGCAGGCTGCTGGTGCGCTGGTCGGCGATGGCTGCGGTGCTCATGCGTTGGCCCCCGAGTACTCCTTGCGGCGGGCGATGATCAGCCGGGCCGCGCCGTTGACCAGCAGGGTGATGACGAACAGGACCAGACCGGAGGCGATCAGCGCGTCACGGCCGAACTCCGTCGCCTCGCTGAACTTGCTGGCGATGTTCTGGGCGAAGGTGCCGCCGCCCGGGTCGAGCAGGCTGGCCTTGATGTCGAAGGTCGGCGAGAGCACGGTGGCGACGGCGATCGTCTCGCCGAGCGCACGGCCCAGACCGAGCATCGAGGCGGAGATCACACCGGAGCGGCCGAAGGGCAGCACCGCCATGCGGATGACCTCCCAGCGCGTGGCACCGAGGGCGAGCGCGGCCTCCTGGTGCATCCGCGGGGCCTGGCGGAAGACCTCACGGCTGACGTTGGTCACGATCGGCAGGATCATGACGGCGAGCAGGATGCTCACGGTCAGCACCGAGCGGGGCGGGCCCCCCTCCCACGAGAAGATGCCGGTCCAGCCCAGGTAGTCGTTCAGCCAGCTGAAGAGGCCGTCGAGGTGCGGCACGAGGACCAGGGCGCCCCACAGGCCGTACACGATGGACGGCACGGCGGCCAGCAGGTCGATCACGTACGAGATCGGGCCGCTGAGCCGGCGCGGGGCGTAGTGGGTGAGGAAGAGCGCGATGGCGACCGCGACCGGGACCGCGACGACCATGGCGATGACCGAGGAGACCACCGTGCCGAAGGCCAGCACCGCGATGCCGAAGACCGGCGGCTGCACACCGGTGTTCCACTCGAAGGTGGTCAGGAAGTTGCCGTCGTCCTTGCTGATGGCCAGGCACGCACGGTAGGTCAGGAAGGCCGCGATCGCGGCCATGATCACCAGCAGCAGGATGCCCGACCCGCGGGAGAGCCCGAGGAAGATCCGGTCTCCGGGACGGGTCACGCCGCGGCCGGCGCGCCGGGGCTCGGCCGGGGCGGGCCGGGGCGGGAGAGGAGGAGCGTCTGCGTCTGTCTTCTGTGTGGATATGTCCATCGGGTTCTCCGGTCTGCGGAGCCCTGCGCGGTGGCGGGCCCCTGGCGGCGGTGCACCGGACGGTGCGGCCCGGCCCCGGGCGTGGGACCGGACCGCACGCAGGTCAGCTCAGGCCCTCGATGGTGGTGCGGACCTTGCTGATGATCGCGTCGGGGATCGGCGCGTAGTCCTTCTGGGTGAGCACGTTCTGGCCGTCCTGGCTGGCGATGTAGCGCAGGAACGCCTTGGTGGCCGGCAGGGTGTCGGACTTGTTGCCCTTGTCGCAGACGATCTCGTAGGTGACCAGGACCATCGGGTACGCGCCCTCGGCCTTGGTGGTGTAGTTCAGCTGCAGCGACAGGTCCTTGCCGGTGCCGACGACCTTGGCGTCCGCGATGGCCTTGCTGGCGTTCTCGACGGTGGCCTTGACCGGGGCGGAGGCGCCGGTGTCGATGGCGACCGTGTGCACGTCCTTGGCGTACGACAGCTCGAAGTAGCCGATGGCGCCGTTGGTCTGCTTGACCTGCTGGGCCACACCGGAGGACTGCGGAGCGGCCTGGCCGCCCTGCGCCTGCCAGGCCTTGCCGCCGGAGTACTTCCAGTCGTTCGGCGCGGCGGCCTTGAGGTACTTGGTGAAGTTGTCGGTGGTGCCGGACTCGTCCGAGCGGTGGAAGGCCTGGATCTTGAGGCTGGGCAGCTTCGCCTTGGGGTTCAGCTTCTTGATCTCCGGTGCGTCCCAGGTCGTGACCTTGCCGTCGAAGATCTTGGCCAGGGTGGGGGCGTCCAGCACCAGGTCGTCGACGCCGGAGAGGTTGTAGCCGACCGCGATCGGGCCGCCCACCATCGGCAGGTCGATGCCCTGGCCGTCGGTGCAGACCTTCTTCGAGGCCTCGACCTCTTCGGGCTTCAGCGCGGAGTCCGAACCGGCGAAGGCGACCTGGCCCTGGCTGAACGCCGTGACACCGGCGCCGGAGCCGCCGCCCTTGTAGTTGATCTGCGTGCCACAGGCCTGGCTGAACTGCTTGACCCAGGCGTCGATCGCGTTCTTCTGCGCGGAAGAGCCGTCCGCCAGCAGCTGCCCCTTGGCGCCGTCGCACTTGACGGAGCTGTTGGAGGCCGTGGTGCTGCCACCCCCGGCGGCGTCGCTCTTCCCGCCGGTGTCGTCCGAACCGCACGCCGTGAGGGCCAGGGCGCCGGAGACGGCGAGGACGCCGAGAGCGAGTGCCCGCCGGTTCTTGCGCTGAAGCTTCACTTGAGGGAGTTCCTTCCAGGAGCCGCCGTCCTGATCGGCGGCGTGCGAAGAGTGACTGGCACCGCTGCGCGAAGACGCGCCTCAGCACCGGTAAGGCCGAAATTAGGCAGAACAGGTGAAGCCGCCGATGGCCGGAAGTGAACGAGGGGTGAACCCCTGCCGACGGTGCGGTGAGGTCACGGAATGCTCACGGGGAGAACACGCCCGGGTCCCGGAATCCCGCACTCCGCCCACGGTTCCGCGACCGGTGCCCGGCGGCACGCCGGCCGGGACCACCGCCTGCGGGCAGCGCCCCCGCCAAGGCGGAAGGACAGCTTCCGGCCCACGGGAACCCCGCGGGCCCTCTGGTCGTCTCGGTCCACGAGGGGCGACAGGAGGCGCGGAGTATGGAACGGCGTGCGTTCATGGCAGGCGGCGCGGTCACGGTCGCCGCCCTCGCCACGGCCTGCGACGGCAACGGCGGCGACGGCACCGCGACGGCGGCACGAAGTCCCCGCCCCGGCGGCACGGGGCACCGCACCGCCTCCCCCGCCACGGGGCACCGCACCGCGGCCCCCGCCGACTGGAACGCGCTCGCCCGCTCCCTCGACGGCACCCTGCTCCGCCCCGGCGACGCCCACTGGACCACCGCCGCCCGGCTCTACAACACCCGCTTCGACGGCCTGCGGCCCGCCGCCGTCGCCTACGTGGCGCACGCCGACGACATCCGTACGACCCTCGCCTACGCCCGCGCCCACCACCTGCGCGTGGCCGTCCGCAACGGCGGCCACTCCTACGCGGGCTGGTCCTCCGGCGACGGCCGCCTCGTCCTCGACGTATCGAAGCTCGCCGCGGTCCGGGCGAGCGGCACCTCCGCGGTGGTCGGCGCGGGTGCCAAGCTCATCGACGTCTACCGCGCGCTCGCCGCCAAGGGCGTGACCATACCGGCGGGTTCCTGCCCGACCGTGGGCGTCTCCGGTCTGGTCCTCGGCGGCGGCCACGGCGTCGTCTCCCGCGCCTACGGTCTGACCTGCGACAGCCTGACCCAGGCCACCCTCGTCACGGCCGACGGCCGGCAGCTCACCGCGAACACCACCGAGAACGCCGACCTGTTCTGGGCACTGCGCGGCGCGGGCAACGGCAACTTCGGCGTCGTCACCGAACTCCGCTTCCGCACCCACCCCGCCCCCCAGGCGGTCTCGGCCTACCTGACCTGGCCCTGGGCCCGGGCAGCGGCGGTGGTGCGGGCCTGGCAGGAGTGGGGCCCGGACCAGCCGGACGAGATCTGGTCCTCCCTGCACCTGGAGAACACCCCGGGCGGCACCCCGCGCGTCTCCGTGGCCGCGTTCTCCCTGGGCACCTACGGCGAGTTGCAGAACGCCGTCGACCGGCTGGCCGCCCAGGCCGGCGCCCGCGCGTCCAGCGTCACCCTCAAACGCCACTCCTACCAGGGCGCCATGGAGGCGTACGCGGGCTGCTCGTCCTTCCCGACCGAACCCCAGTGCCACCTGCCGGGCGCCACGCCGGGCCGCTCGCCGCAGGGCGCGCTCGGCCGCGAGACGTACGCGGCCCGCTCGGACTTCTTCGACCGCTCGCTCTCCCCGGCCGGCGTCCAGGCGCTGCTCGCCCAGGTGCGGGCGATGCGCGGCGGCGCCGGCAGCATCGCGTTCACCGCGCTGGGCGGCGCGGTCAACCGGGTCTCCCCCACGGCGACCGCCTTCGTGCACCGCCGCTCGCGGATGCTCGCCCAGTACATCGCCTCATGGAGCCCCGGCACCCCGGGGACGGCCGCGCAGGCCTGGCTCACCGCGGCCCACGGCGCCCTGCGGCCGTACGCGTCCGGAGCGGCGTACCAGAACTACAGCGACGCCACGCTGACGGACTGGCGTACGGCCTACTACGGCGACGCGGCGAGCCGCCTGGCGAAGGTGAAGCAGCGGTACGACCCGGATCGGTTCTTCTCCTACGCGCAGGGCCTGTAACCCCGGCCCACGGGGGCCCCGCCGCGGACTCCAGGCCTCCGGGTCCGCTGGTACTGCGTGCGACCGGAAAGGCCCACCGGCTCGCGAGGCCCGGCGAACCTTTCCGGCAACAGCCCTAAGCCGCCAGGTCCCGTTCCTCGGCCGAGGCCCGCTCCTCGCCGCGCGCGTCCGACAGCACCCGGCGCACCCCGGCGTCCCGCCGGCCACGGACGAGCCAGCCGCCCCAGCGCGTCCCCTCGACCGCCCGCAGCACGGGCGTGAGCAGTGCCATCGCGACCGGGGACAGCAGCAGCGCGACCGCCGTGCCGAGCGCGAACCCGCCGACCACGTCGGTCGGGTAGTGCACGCCCATGTACACCCGGCAGAACCCCTCCAGCAGCGCCAGCCCGATGCCCGCCAGACCGAACCGCCGGTCGGCCACGAACAGCGCCGCCGCCATCGCCATGGTGAGCGTCGCGTGGTCGCTCACGAACGAGAAGTCGGTCTTCCCCTGTACCAGGACGTCCAGCCCCTGATGGTCCAGGAAGGGGCGGCGCCGCTCCACGAACCCCCGGATCGGCACGTTCACCAGGACCGCGGCCCCGGCCGCCAGCGGTGCCCACACCAGCGCGGCCACGGACGAGGCGGCGTCCTCCCCGCCCCGCCGCCGCACGGACCACCAGCACCACACCACCAGCAGCACCATGGCCAGCAGCAACCCGTACTCGCCGACGAACTCCATGAGGCGGTCGAACCAGTGCGGAGCGCCCTTGGCGAGGCCGTTGATGTCGTAGAGCAGGTCGACGTCGGGGTTCGACCCGGATTCGGCGAGTCCAGCCATCGTGCTGCGGCCCCTTCGTCGTGTCGTTCCGGGCGCACCCTGTGTGCGCCGCGCCTGCCACCCCCGTGGTCGTAGGTCCGCTTCGCTGTCGGCACGCGTGCGCGACGCGCGCTCCGTCCGACGTCCGCCGGTCTACGTCAACAGGAACGCACGGTCCCGTTTCATACGTTCCACACTCCACCGAAAGATCACGCAGACGTTACCGAAGAGAGACTCATCACCGCAGCTCAGGGGGCAGGTTCACGCTCAGTTCAGGCCCTGGCGGGCAGCGCTTTCGCGCCATCTTCGGTGACCCGGGTCGCACCGAAGTAGTCCGACCCGTCGATCGGGTCGAACCGGATCACGGCCCCGGTGTACGGCGCGTCGATCATGTAGCCGCCGCCCACGTAGATGCCGACGTGGTGGATGGCCCGCGAATCGGCCGGATCGTGCGAGAAGAAGACCAGGTCGCCCGGGAGCAGTTCGTCGCGCTGGGGGTGCGGCCCGGCGTTGTACTGGTCGTTGGCGACGCGCGGCAGGGTGATCCCCACACTCCGGTACGCGGCCTGCGTCAGCCCCGAGCAGTCGAACCGGCCGCCCTGCTCGGCGGAGCCCTCACCGCCCCACAGATAGGGCGTGCCGAGCTTGCTCTGGGCGTAGGAGATGGCCCCCGCCGCCTGCTCGGACGGATCGACCCGGGCGACGGGCGCGGCGAAGCTCTCCGCCAGCGTCGTGATCGTCTTCACGTAGTTCTGGGTCTCGGCGTACGGCGGTACGCCCCCGTACCGGATGACCGCGTCCGCCCCCGCGTTGTAGGCGGCCAGCATGTTGTGCGTGGCATCACCGGGCACGCTGCGCACGTACTTGGCGAGTTCGCAGTCGTAGGACGCGGCCGACGGGATCGCGTCATCGGGGTCCCACACATCCCGCTTGCCGTCGCCGTTGCCGTCGACTCCGTGCGTGGCCCAGGTGCCGGGGATGAACTGCGCTATGCCCTCGGCCGCCGCCCCGCTCCGCGCGTTCGGGTCGAAGCCGCTCTCCTGGTACAACTGGGCGGCCAGCAACGCCGGGTTGATCGCCGGGCAGAGGTTGCCCCACTTCTGCACGAGCGTGCTGTAGGCGGCCGGTACGGCACCCTTCGCGAGCCCCACCGCGCCCCTGCCGACACCGCCCGCCAGGTTCCCGGCGACGAGGTACACCCCGACGACGAGCACCAGCACGAAGGCGAGCCCGGAACCGACGGCGGCGATGCCCACGACCCATGCCCTACGCACCGTCAACCACCCCTCGCCGCCCGGGAGTCCACCTCGGACAGTTTAGGGTCGCACCCGGCCTTCCCGGAGCGATCACACACGCCGGAATCAGGCCGAAAACAGACCTCCGCCGCATCCCGCCGGCGCCCCGGCCGCCACCGCCGCCCCGGCCGGCCGCCTCACCTCGGCCGCCCCAGCGGCCAGGGGCCGCGGCTCGCCGTTCACGGGTCGGCGGCGGCGTCCTTGTACAGCTCGGCGGCCTCGGCCCGGAAGGCGACGCTGTACGACGTGTCCGGCGTGGACCCGCCCATCTCGTGGCCGCCGAGCACCCCGACGACCTGCCGGTCACCATTGATCCAGGGGCTGCCGCTGGTGCCGCTGGTGAACTCAGGGCAGTCGATGCGCTGCTGCGTACGGCTGTGCGGACTGGGTTTGTTGGTACAGCTGATGGGCTCTTCCCGGGAGTCCGGATAGCCGGTGACGGTCACGGCGGTCGCCCCGGTCGCCACCCCGGCGACGAAGCGGTTGGCGCCGACGACGTCCTCGATGTTCTCCGTCCCGCCGTCCGCGCCGCGGCGCGGGGCGATCACGGCGAAGGCCAGGTCGCTGTCCTCGTCCTCGTCCTTGGACCAGCCGTCGGGCAGGAAGCGCTTCTTCACCTTCCACGTCCCGTACGGCGCCTTGCCGTCGCGGTACCCCGGCGCGAAGACGACGTCCGCGCCGTCGGCCAGGCAGTGGGCGGCGCTGAGGACGAGGTTCCCGTGGGGGCTGTGCACCACGGAGGCGGTGCAGAAGTGGTTGCCGCTGAGCTGGTGCGCCTTGTCGGCGCCGAACAACGCGCCGACCCGCGCGCTCAGCGGGGTCACGGTGGTGACGGCCGTCACCCCCAACGGTCCTGGGCCGTCGTCGGCGGCCGCTACGGAGGCGGAGGTCACGGCGATCAGCATCAGACCCACGAACAGCGCCTGGTGCCGGGCGCGGGCACGGGGGCGTCCGTGACGTGCGGGGCTCGGGGTACCTGGGGTGCTCTTCATCGAGCACCACTGTGTCTCAAGAAGGTGAGAAACGGATCCCGACTTCACTGAGATTTTCCTGTGAAACCCCCGTTCACCGCACAGTCTGCCCCGCATCGCCCGCCTTGTCCCACCGCCCGACGCGCCCCGCGCGCGAGCGGGCGCGACCGACCGTCCCGCACCGCTCGTGAGACCATCGACACGACCACTCACCCGACTGGCCGTCAGAAACCATGGCAGGGCGGAAAAGTGACAACGACGGAACCGCACCCCAGGTTCCGGTCCGACCTCATTGCCCGGCGTGACCTGCTGTGATACACACAGTAACCATACGAACGAAACCCGCCGGCCAATGACGCCAAGTCGACATCCGCAGGCGGCATTGTCGGGGACAATGAGGCCTGACCTCCGCGTGCCCGCAGGGGTCGCGGAACTACCCACCAGGGGCGGTGACTTACATGCTCTTTGCGGCCGACAAGGGAGACATCAACACCATCATCGGCGGGATCGCTCCGGACTGGGGCCCCTTCGGCAGCCTGGGCAACGAGGCGAAGGTGATGATCGAGGTCGTGATGGCGGTGGCCATCCTGCTCTGCCTCGGCATCGCCGTCTGGGGCGCCGCGAAGCAGCGGATCGGCGCGACCGCGCTGCGCGACACCTTCAGCGCGGAACAGGGCAAGGGCCTGATCATCGCCGGCCTCACCGGGGTCTTCATCATCGGGTCCCTCGGCACGCTGTTCACCATCGTGTACGGCATGGCGGTGTAGACCGTGCGACCCATGTGACCGGCGCACCCCCGCGCATGCCGCGCACGGCGCCCCGTCCCTGCCGCCGGCCGGCCCCTCGGGGCGCGACCGGTGCCCCCGCTGCCCCCACCCGTCCACCGTGCCCACCGGCCGAGGTTGCGTTTCCCTGATGTCGAGTCACCACACCGCGCCCGCGCGGGAACCAGCACGGCTACCGTCGTACTTCCACGCGTTCCGCCACGAGGTCGAGGTCAACGTCGAGGGGGCGTACCGGGCATGAGTCTCGGAGACGAGCACGGACACGGCGACATGGCGCGCTCCGACGACCCCTACGGCGGCGGGCAGACCCGCACCCGGCTCCCCGACCGGGCCGGCGACCCCTACGGCGGCGCCCGGCGCGGCTCCCGTTCGCCCTCACGCAGCCTGGTCACGGTGGTCGCCGTGGTCGTCCTCCTCATCGCCGCGATCGCCTTCGCCAACCGCGGGGGCGGCGGCTCCTCCGCGGCGGACTCCGCCGGCGGCGACACCGGACCGAAGGCGGCGGCCACCGCCCCGACCGGCAAACACCCCGTGACGACCAAAACAGCAGGCCTCCCCTCCGGCTTCGCCCACGACCAACAGGGGGCGCAGAGCGCGGCGGCGAACTACTCGGTGGCCCTGGGCTCGGCGGAGATGTTCAACACCGAGGGCCGCCACCGGATCGTGAACACGGTGTACGCCCCGGATGTCGCCGCCCGCCGCCAGACGGACCTGGACAACGCTTACTCGAACGAGAAGTTCCTCGCCAGTATCGGGCTCGACAAGAAGGGCTCCGCACCCGCCGGGCAGACATTCGTCTCCCGCGTGGCGCCGGTAGGCACCAAGATCGCCTCACTGAGCGGCGACAGTGCCAGCGTCGAGGTCTGGTACACGTCGCTCTTCGGCCTGTCCGGCCAGGCGTCGACCAACCCCGTCAGTGAGAGCTGGTACACCACGACGTACCGGCTCACCTGGGTCGACAACGACTGGAAGGTCACCGACTTCCAGCAGAAGGACGGCCCCGTCCCGGTCGGACGCGACCAGCGGGCCTCCACCGCCGACGACATGACGAAGGCCGTCGAGGAGTACGGAGGCTTCACGTATGCGCGCTAACCACCGCTTCCTGAAGGTGACGGCTGCCGTCACCGCCGTACAGACCGGCCTGGTGCTGCTGGCCACGAACGCCCTTGCAGCACCGCCTTCGCCCAGCACCACCCCGTCGGCGCCGCGCAGCAGCGATCCGTGCGATCTGATCCGCGGGCCCGCCAAGGACTACTGCGAAAAGGGCAGCAGCGGCACGTCGAAGTCCAACGGCCTCACCACCGACCCCACCTCCCCCCTGGACCCCCTCTCCTCCCTGGCCAAAGGCTGTGCCGACGCCGCCTCCTGGACCATCAAGCAGCTCAGCAAGGCCGTGAAGGAGACCGCCACGGTCGACTTCACCAACCAGAAGTTCCTCCAGCAGTACGCCCTCGTCTTCGCGGCCTCCGCCATCCTCACGCTCCTGCTGTGGCTGCTGGCCGTCGCCAAGCGGGCCGTGCGCGGCGTGCCGCTGTCCACGGCGCTCTCGGAAGCGGTCGGCTTCCTCTGGCTGACGGTGCTCGCCTCCGCCTTCACCCCGCTGATCCTCTACACGGTCGTCTCCGCGACCGACAGCGTCAGCGACGTCCTCGCCAAGGCGACGGGCGACCAGACCGGCACGTTCTTCGGCACGTTCGCCGGCGCGCTGGACAAGGGCACGGACATCGGCGGCGGCCCGATCATGCTGATCCTGGTGTCGCTCGTCTCGATCCTCGCCGCCGGCGTGCTCTACCTGGAGCTGTTCCTCAGGGCGATCCTGCTCTACGTCGGCGCCCTGCTCGGCGTCGTCGTCTACTCCGGGCTCGTCGACAAGAACCTGTGGGGCCACGTCCGCCGCTGGGCGGGCATCATGATCTCCGTGATCCTGGTCAAGCCGGTGATCGTCATCGTGCTCGGCCTCGCCAGCGCGCTCTCCTCGGACGACGGCCCGGACACGCTCGCCGCCGTCGTCTCCGGCCTCGCCATCATCCTGCTCGCGATCTTCGCCAGCGCGATGATCTACCGCTTCGTCCCCGGCTTCGGCGACGAGATCGCCGCCGGCCGCAACAACCGCATCATGCAGGGTGCCGAGGGCAAGGCCGCGGCCGTCATCAGCTCCCCGGCGACCCTGGTCGCCCAGGGCATCAAGACCCACAGCACCCGGGCCGACAGCAACGGAGCGGCGGGCGGCGGCGCCTCCGCCGCCCGCCCGGCCAACCCGGCCTCCGGCGGCGTCGCCGCGCACAGCTCGCGCGCCGCGGACAACGGCGGATCCGTCCCCTCCGCCACCCCCGCTCCCCGGGCCCCCAGCCCGGTGAACACCCCCCACGCCAGCAGCACCCGCAACAGCAGTACCAACCGCACGGGAGGTGAAGGGCGTTGACGACCGAGTCCCACGTGTCCCCCGCGGTCACGCCCCGCCGTACATATCTGATCGGCCGGGCCCGGCCGAACGCCATCGTCGGCCGCAACCGCGAGACCGGCGAGATCGCGCTGATCGTCGTCGGCGCGGCCATCGGCATGATGTGCGGGCTCCTCGTCCCGGTGCTGTCCCTGCGCATCGTCCTGCTGGCCGGCTTCCCGCTGCTGGCCCTGGCCGCCGTCTACGTGCCCTACCGGCACCGGACCTTCTACAAGTGGTTCGAGATCAACCGCAGCTTCAAGCGCACCGTCAAACGCGGCGCCGCCTACCGCTCCGGCGTCATGGAGGCCGGCACCCGCACCGACGGCCGCGAGATCGAGATCGGCCCGCCGCCCGGCATCGGCCGGATCACCTGGCTCGCGGCGCCGTTCGGCCCGGACGAGATCGCCGTCCTGCTGCACGCCGACCGCAAGACCGTCACCGCCGCCATCGAGATCGAGGGCCCCGGCGTCGGCCTGCGCGACTCCGAGGACCAGGAGGCCCTGGTCGACCGGTTCGGCACCCTGCTCAAGCACGTGGCCAACGGCGACGGCTTCGTCACCCGCCTGCAGATGCTCGCCCGCACCCTGCCCGCCGACCCCGACGCCCACGCCAAGGACGTCACCCAGCGCGGGGACGAACGGTCCCCGCAGTGGCTGCGGCAGTCCTACGACCAGCTCCAGTCCATGGTCTCCACCAGCAGCGAGCAGCACCGCGCCTACCTCGTCGCCTGCATGCACTTCACCCGCGAACTGGGCGCCGAGGCCCACGCGATGGCCCGCGCCGCCCGCCCCCGGTCGGGCCGCAAGCTCGACCGCGACGCCGGGCTCGCCGTCGTCATGGCCCGCGAGCTGACCGACATCTGCTCCCGGCTCCAGGAGGCCGACATCCGCGTGCGCCAGCCGCTCGGCCAGGGCCGGCTCGCCTCGCTGATCCACTCCATGTACGACCCGGACCACCCGATCGACCACATCCAGGCGATGACCCAGCGCAACGCCTGGCCGGCCGAACTGGACGCCATGGAACCGACGTTCCTCCAGGCCAAGACCCGCGAGTCCGCCACCCGCGAGCCCTGGTGCCACGCCACCGCGTGGGTCAAGGAGTGGCCGATGACCCCGGTCGGCGTCAACTTCCTGGCGCCGCTGCTCGTCCACACCCCGGACGTCATCCGCACCGTCGCCGTCACCATGGACCTCGAACCCACCGAGGTCGCCATCGAACGCATGCTGACCGAGAAGACCAACGACGTCGCCGAGGCCAGCCGCGCCGCCAAGATGAACCGCACCGTCGACCCGCGCGACGTCCAGGCCCACCACCGCCTCGACCAGCGCGGCGAGGACCTCGCCAGCGGCGCGGCCGGCGTCAACCTCGTCGGCTACATCACCGTCTCCTCCCGCACCCCCGAGGCCCTGGCCCGCGACAAGCGCACCATCCGCGCCTCGGCCGGAAAGTCGTACCTGAAACTGGAGTGGTGCGACCGCGAGCACCACCGCGCCTTCGTGAACACGCTCCCGTTCGCCACCGGAATCCGACGGTAGGGGCTGATGCTCTGATGCGGGACCCGCTGACCGCACTCACGGACGCCTTCACGGCCTTCCTGTTCGGGAAGGTCGAGACGACCCGGCTTCCGGTGCGCACCTCCACGGGCCAGGCCCAGGCGGTCTACCTGCCCACGGCCGCGCCCGGCCTCGGCGACTCGGGCGTCATCATCGGCCGCGAGGTGTACTCCGGGAAGGGCTACATCTACGACCCGTTCCAGCTGTACGGCCAGCAGCTCCCCGCCCCGCACTGGCTGGTCCTCGGCGAGTCCGGCAACGGCAAGTCCGCCCTGGAGAAGACGTACGTCCTGCGCCAGCTCCGCTTCCGCGACCGCCAGGTCGTCGTCCTGGACGCCCAGGGCGAGGACGGCGTCGGCGAGTGGAACCTCATCGCCGAGGAGCTGGGGATAACTCCCATCCGCCTCGACCCGACGGCCGCCCTCAACCACGGCATCCGCCTCAACCCCCTGGACCCGTCGATCACCACGACCGGCCAGCTCGCGCTGCTGCGCACCATCATCGAGGTCGCGATGGGCCACGGCCTGGACGAGCGCTCCGGCTTCGCACTCAAGGTCGCGCACGCCTACGTCAACGAGACGATCGTCCAGCGCCAGCCGGTCCTGTCCGACATCGTCGAGCAGCTCCGCCACCCCGAACCGGAGTCCGCGGAGGCGATGAACGTCGCCATAGACGACGTCCGCGCCTGGGGCCTGGACGTCGCCCTGGTCCTGGACCGCCTCGTCGACGGCGACCTGCGCGGCATGTTCGACGGCCCCACCACGGTCGGCATCGACCTCGACGCCCCCCTGATCGTCTTCGACCTGTCCCACATCGACCGCAACTCCATCGCCATGCCCATCCTCATGGCGATCGTCGGCGTGTGGCTGGAACACACCTGGATCCGCCCCGACCGCAAGAAGCGCATCTTCCTGGTCGAAGAGGCCTGGCACATCATCAACAGCCCGTTCGTCGCCCAACTGTTCCAGCGGCTGCTGAAGTTCGGACGCCGGCTCGGTCTGTCGTTCGTCGCCGTCGTCCACCACCTGTCCGACGTGGTCGACGGCGCGGCGGCGAAAGAGGCCGCGGCCATCCTGAAGATGGCCTCCACCAGGACCATCTACGCCCAGAAGGCCGACGAGGCGCGAGCGACGGGCCGGGTGCTCGGCCTGCCCCGGTGGGCGGTGGAGATCATCCCCACGCTCACCCCGGGCATCGCCGTGTGGGACGTCAACGGCAACGTCCAGGTCGTCAAACACCTGATCACCGAGACGGAACGGCCCCTGGTCTTCACCGACCGGGCCATGACCGAGTCCTCCAACGACCACTTCGCCGCCGACGACGCCCTGCGCGCCGCCGAACTGGAGGCCGAGCAGCGGGCGGCCGCCTTCGTGGAACAGCACGTCCCCGACCTGGGCGGCTCCTCCGAGTCGACGGTGGCGTAGGAGAGGCGGGGCACGGTGAGACCCGACGACCACGACCGCGGAAAGGGCCGGGGGCAGGGCGGCATCCCGGACGGCCTGCTGATCGGCCTGCTCGCCTTCCTCCTCGGCATGACCGTGCTGGTGTGGACGGCTACCGGCCTGGCCGGCCTGTTCACGCACGGCTCCTGGCCGTCGGGCGTCACCTTCACCCATACGCCCGTGGCCATGCGCCATCTCATCGGCCGACCGCACGACATCCCGGGCGCCTGGTCCGACACCCCGCCGGGCAGCCTCTCCGGCTACGGACTGTTCTGGGGGCTGTTCATCGGCCAGCTGATGGTGCTGTTCGTGCTGACCGTGTTCGTCCTGGGCACCACGGCGAGATGGCGGGCGGGACGCGCACGCAGGCGGGAAGAGGCCACGGCGGCCCGCGCCCGCGCGCCCCGCCCCGCCGCCAGCGCCCCACAGGACAACCCCGCCCAGGCCCCCCACGAGGTGCCGGCCCAGCGGGCGCCCCACGACCCCCACCAACAACCGGCCGCCGCGCCACCGGCCCAGCCGCCCCAGCAGACGACACCGGAGCCGCACATCCCGGCCCCACCGGCCGCGCCGCTCCACCCCGCCGCCCCCGCCGCCGCCGCGGCGCCCACAGCGCCCGTCACGGTCCCGGCAGGCTCCCAGGAACCACAGCCGCTGCCGGACGCCCCGCGGCCCACGCTCGTCGTGGCCCCCAAAGAGAGCCGACGGCCGGCCGCCTCCCAGGCGATCGTCGACGCCGCCGGGCCCACGCTCGTCGTCACCTCAGACCCCGCCCTGTGGCAGGACACCAAGGACACCCGGGCGAAACTGGGCCCGGTACTCCTCTACGACCCCGCGCACCTGTGCGACACACCGGCCCGCCTGCACTGGTCCCCCGTCAGCGGCTGCGCCGACAAGGAGACGGCGGTGGCACGGGCCGGTGCCCTCCTCGCCCCGGTCCGCCCCACCGCCAGGATCGACCAGGCGGTGAACGACACCGCGCGGACGCTGCTGCGCAGCTACCTGCACGCCGCCGCCGTCGACGGCCGCACCATCCGGCACGTCCACCGCTGGTCGCAGGGCACCCAACTCCAGGACGCGGTACGGATCCTGCGGACCAACCCCAAGGCGGCCCCGGGTTCGGCGGGCGAGCTGGAAGCCGCGCTCACCGCGCACCCCGAGCGACGCGACATCGCCCAGGAGTTGACCAGCCGCGCGCTCGCCTCCCTCTCCACGGTGAACATCCGGGAAGCCTGCACCCCGCACCGAAATGATGCCGTCGCCTTGGATTCCTTCGTCAATGAAGGGGGAACGCTTTACGTGGTGGGGGAATCCATTGAGGATCCCCGCACCAACCCGGGCGCGATGCCCCTCCTGACGGCACTTGCCGCAAGCGTGGTCGAGCACGGCCGGCGCATGGCCGAACGGTCATCCTCCGGTCGGCTCGACCCACCACTCACGCTCGTCCTCGACGACGTGGCGGCCGTCGCCCCGCTGCCCCAGCTCCCCGAGCTGCTGACCGGCGGCGCCGACCGGGGCCTGCCGACGCTGGCCCTGCTCCGCTCCCGCGAACAGGCCCGCGCCCGCTGGCCGCACGACGAACTCCCCGCCTGACCGTCACGGCCGTAAGAGAACGTCACGGGCATACGTACGAGGGCGTCACGGGCGTACGAGGACGTACTCCAGCTCGTTCGCCTCGGGATCGGCCGTCAGCGGCACGGTGACCCCGCTCGGCAGGAAGCCGACCCGGCGGTAGAAGCGCTGGGCCCGGCCGTTGTCCTCGTGGACGATCAGCCGCACCCGTTCCGCGCCGATCTCCCAGGCCCAGCGCAGCGCCTCGTCGAACAGCACCTCGGTGAGTCCGCACCCCCGGTGTTCCGGCCGCACGTACACCCCCACGACATGCCCCTGCCGCCGCTCCACCGGCGTCCCGGCCCAGTCGATCGTGCCGGCCTCTTCCACGAGCACGGTGACGGACCCGACCCACCCCCCGTCCGGGTCCTCCGCGATGAACTGCCGTGCTCCAGCGGCGCCTTCGGCGGCCCCGATCGCCCGCTCCTGCCAGAAGGAGTCCGGCTTGGCCGCAGCGGCCTCGTACGTCTCCAGGAACGCCAGGTGGGCCACCGGGTCCCGCAACGCCTGGAGCCGCAGCGCCCGCACGGCGGGCCACTCCTCGGCGCGTATGGCGCGGACCAGGTACTTCTCGTCGTGCTTCGTGACACCGTCGGGGCTGCTCATGGGGCCACGGTAATGCAGGGAAAAAGAAAAGGCCCACACCATTTCGGTGTGGGCCTCTTCTGAATGATTGTTCGGCGGTGTCCTACTCTCCCACAGGGTCCCCCCTGCAGTACCATCGGCGCTGTAAGGCTTAGCTTCCGGGTTCGGAATGTAACCGGGC
>NZ_JBFACU010000008.1:0-8765 GCF_040641015.1 Streptomyces sp. NPDC021356
TTCCAGCTCGACGAGGAGGAGCCGTACGAGCCGCTGCGCGTCGACCCCGCCATCGAGGCCCAGCAGGCGGAACGGCTGGCCGCACTGCGCGCCGGCCGCGACCAGAACGCCGTCGACACCGCCCTGATCGCCCTGAAGAAGGCCGCCGAGGGCGACGACAACGTCCTCTACCCCATGAAGGACGCCCTGCGCGCCCGCGCCACGGTGGGCGAGGTGTGCAACGCGCTGCGCGAGGTGTGGGGCACGTACACCCCCACGGACGCCCACTGACCCCGAACGAGGACTCCCATGCCCACCAGTAGCAGCACCGCTCCCCACGCCGCCGCCCCCATCCGCGTCGTCGTGGCCAAACCCGGCCTCGACGGTCACGACCGCGGTGCCAAGGTCATCGCCCGCGCCCTGCGGGACGCGGGCATCGAGGTCATCTACACCGGACTGCACCAGACACCTCGCCAGATCGTCGAGACAGCCCTCCAGGAGGACGCCGACGGCATCGGCCTGTCCGTGCTCTCCGGGGCCCATCTGACGCTCTTCGCGCAGGTGGTGGAGTTCCTGAAGGAGCAGGACGCCACGGACATCACCGTGTTCGGCGGCGGCATCATCCCCGATGCCGACATCCCGCCGCTGCTCGCGCTCGGCGTGGCGGCCCTGTTCACCCCCGGCACCCCGACCCGGCAGATCACCGACTGGGTCCACACCCACGTCGGCCGCGCCCGACCGGCCCTGACCGGGACGGCGACCGGCACCGGCAGGGTGACCGGCTGAGTCCGCCCGCCGGGACCGCCCGCCGGGACCGACCACCGGACCGACCACCGGACCGACCACCGGACCGTCTGCCGGGCCCGGCCGCGCGGTCACGTCTGCCACGACCGTCCGTCCGGGCGGACGGGCAGACCGCGATGCCCCGGTGTGTCCGACGTCACTGCCGTTGCTCCTTCGCGGGCGGGAGGGGAACGAGAGGGGAACACGCATCCGCATGCTGACCGCCAGGTGGGAGACGGCTGTTGCGCGGGACGGTGCACGCGGTGAACCCGCGGTGAGCGTGCGGTGAGCGCCGCTCGGGAGGGTGAGGCACGTACCGGCCCACCGGCGGCCGGGCGGACTCCGAGGGGAGCGGAACCATGGGTGAACTGGACGGCAGGACGGCGCTGGTGACCGGCGGGTCGCGGGGGATCGGCAGGGCCGTCGCGCTGCGGCTGGCCGCCGAGGGCGCGTGCGTCGCGGTGCACTACGGCACCGACGAGCAGGCCGCCGCGCGGACGGTGGAGCGGATCGAGAAGGAGGGCGGGCAGGCCTTCGCGGTACAGGCGCGGTTCGGTGAACAGGGCGCCGTGGAGGCGCTGTTCGCGCAGCTGGCACCCCGCCTGTCCGGGCGCGGGCTGGACATCCTGGTCAACAACGCGGGCATCGGCTCGGGCCACCCCATCGCCCACGTCACCCCGGAGGAGCTGCGCGAGCTTTTCGAGATCAACGTCAGCGCGCCGTTCTTCGTCACCCAGCGCGCGCTGCCCCTGCTGAACGACGGCGGCCGGATCGTCAACGTGGGCTCGACGGCCAGCCGGTTCGCCGTCTCCGTACAGATCGGCTACACACTCACCAAAGCGGCCCTGGAGGCGCTGGCCCCGACCCTCGCCAACGAACTCGGCCGGCGTTCCATCACCGTCAACACCGTGGCCCCGGGCGCCATCCGCACCGACCTGACCGCCGGCTACCACTCCGTACCCGAGATAGTCGCCGAACTGGAGGCGATCACGGCGCTGGGACGGCTGGGGGAGCCGGAGGACGTCGCGGACGTCGTCGGCTTCCTCGCCGGCCCGGGCGGTCGCTACGTCACCGGCCAGACCATCGACGTCTCCGGCGGCACCTACCTCGGGCCGATCACGCCCGCGTGACGCGACGCCCGCGGACGGCGGCGCCCCCAGCCGTGAATAATCGGCGGTATGCGCTTCACCCTCCTCGGTGCCACCCGGGCCCACCGCGACGACGGAGCCGAGGTCGCGCTGGGCGGCCCGGCGCGCCGCGCGCTGCTGGCGCTGCTGCTCCTCGAACCCGGCCGGCCCGTCCCCGCCGACCGCCTGGCCGAGGAGTCCAACCCCCGGCGTCCGCCGTCCGCGCACGCCCTGGAGTCCCAGATGTCCCGGCTGCGCTCGGCCCTCGGGGACGCGGCGCCCCTCGAACGGTCGGGCACGGGCTACCGGATCGTCGTGCCGTACGACACCGTGGACGCCCACCGGTTCGAGCGCCTCGCCGGGACCGGCCGTACCTCGCTCACCTCGGGCGACTGGGCCGGCGCCGCCGGCGTACTGCGCGAGGCCCTGGCGCTGTGGCAGGGCGAGGCGTTCGCCGACCTGCCCGACTCCGGGAGCGCGCGGGCCGCCGCCGTACGTCTGGAGGAACTGCGGCTGACCGCGCTCGAAGACCGTCTGGAGGCCGACCTGCGGCTCGGCCGCCACCGTACGGCCGTACCGGAGCTGCGGGAACTGACCGGCCGCTGCCCGCTGCGGGAACGGGCCGCCGCCCTGCTGATACGGGCCCTGTCCGCGTTGGACGGCCAGGCCGCCGCGCTCGCCGCGTACGAGACCACCCGGCGCCACCTGGCCGACGAACTGGGCGCGGACCCGTCCCCCGAACTCGTGTCTGTCCACGCTGAGTTGCTGCGCCAGGACCCGACTCCCGCCCTCGCCCGGCCGCCCGCGCAGCTGACCGCGCTCATCGGCCGGGACCGGGAGGTCGCGGAAGTCGGCGCGCTGCTGGGGCGCGCCCGCCTGGTCACGCTGACCGGGCCCGGCGGAGTGGGCAAGACACGGTTGGCCGTCGCGGCGGCCACCGCCGAACCGGGCGAGGTGTGCTTCGTCCAACTCGCCCCGCTCGGAGACGAGTCGGCCGTACCCGGTGCACTGCTGACCGCCCTCGGGCTGAGTGTCGGGGGCCTCCACCTCGGCGCGGACGACCCGTCCCCGGACGACCGGATCGTCACCGCCCTGGCCGGCCGTGCGCTGCTGCTGGTCCTGGACAACTGCGAGCACCTGCTGTCCGTCACCGCCACCCTGGCCGCCCGGCTGCTGGCGGCCGGCCCGCGCCTGCGCGTCCTGGTAACCGGCCGGGAACCGCTCGGCGTCATCGGGGAACACCTCTATCCCGTAAGGCCGTTGGCGCCCGAGGACGCCGCCCGGCTGTTCGCCGAACGTGCCGCGGCCGTCCGCCCGGGACCGGCCGCCACGGCGGGGACCGACGCGCGCACCGCCCCGCGCACCGACTCACACACTGACTCACACACCGCCCCCGCCCCCGTCCCCGTCCCCGCCCCCGACGCCGATGCGGACACCTGCGCCGACACCGTACGGCAGGTGTGCGCTGCCCTGGACAACCTGCCGCTGGCCGTCGAACTGGCCGCCGCCCGCCTGCGCACCCTGCACCTCGAAGACCTCGCCGACCTCGCGCAACGGCTCGACGACCGGCTGGGCATGGCCGCGCGCGGCGCCCGCACCGGCGACGGCCGCCACCGCACCCTGCGCTCGGTGGTCGCCTGGAGCTGGGACCTGCTGCCCGAGCCCGAACGCCGCGCGGCCCGGCGCTTCGCCGTCTTCCACGCGGGCGCGACCCCCGCCACCGCACGCACGGTGTGCGGCACCGACCCCGACACGCTGGAGGCGCTTGCCGACAAGTCCCTCCTGGAGCACACGGGCGGCCGGTACCGCATGCTGGAGACGGTCCGCGCCTACGCCGCCGAGCAGCTCGCGTCGGCCGACCAGCCCGGCACCGTGCACCGCGCGCACACCGCACACCTCCTCACCCTGGCCCGCACCGCCGACCCGCACCTGCGCGGCCCGGCCCAGCTCGACTGGCTGGCCCGGCTCGGCGGCGAGCACGACGACCTCATGGCCGCCGTGCGCCGGGCGGTGGAGGCGCCCGAGCCGGAGACGGCCCTCGCGCTGCTCGCCGCCGCCGCGCACTCCCTGTGGATCCGCGGCATCCCCGGCTGCGCCGCCCCGCACGCCGCCCGCCTCCTGGAGATCATCGACGGCGAACCACCGCCCGGCTACGACGAGGAATTCGCCGTCTGCCTCCTGCTGGCGGTGTCCGCCGGGGACGGAAAGGACGGCGAGGACGGCGAGGGCGACGGGGCCCCCGGGACCGGGCAGGGCGACGGGGCCCCCGGGACCGGGCGGACGGTGTGGCGGCGGCACCGGGCCCGCGCCGAACAGGCCATGGAGAGCGTGTGGTCCGGCTCCGGGCAGGGCCGCCACCCGGCCGCGCTGCTGCTGTGGGTCCTGCGCAACGCCACCGACGGCGACGCGCACCGCGCCCACGCCCTCGTCTCCGCCCGGCGCACGGGCCCGGACGCCTGGACCCGGGCCGTCGCCCACTACGTCACCGCCTACGGCGCCCTCGGCGAGAACGATCCGGAGCGCGCCGGACACGCCCTGCGCACCGCCGCCGAGACCTTCCACGCGCTCGGCGACCGCTGGGGCGGCGCGCTGACCCTGGACGCCCTGGCCACGGTCGCGGCGGTCCGCGGCGACCGTGCCGAAGCCGTCGCCCTCATCGACCGGGCGCTCGCCCTCACCGGACGGCTCGGCGCCCTCGCGGACACCGCCGACCTCCTCGTCACCCGGGGCGACCACCTGGCCGCCGCCGACCCCGCCGCCGCCCGCGCCGACTTCACCCGCGCCGCGGCCCTGGCCCGCCGCGCCGGCAGCCCCGCCGGCCTCGCGGCGGCCCGGCGCGCACTCGCCGACCTCGCCCTCACGGCGGGCGACACGACCGAGGCGGAGCACCTGTACCGTACGGCGCTCGACCACTTGGACCCCCGATGGGTCAGGAGCATCGGCGACCGCGTGCGCGCCCTGGCCGGCCTCGCCCGCGTGGCCGAGGCCCGCGGCGACCACGACACGGCGCGCCGCCACTACCGCCGGGCGGCCGAGGCCGCGTACGTCCCCGGCGCGCCCACGGCGACCGTCCTGTCCGCACTGTCCCTCCCGGCCCCGGCCCGCGAGGCGATCCACCGCGCCTGACCACCCGATTCCACCAGGTCGGCCCAGTCTCCGAGACACATTCACGACAGGCCGAAAGAAACATCGGGCGGCGATGTCGAGAACCCGCGTCCGGCTCCGTCCCAGGGGCGCAGGCGGCCACAATGGGCCGCACGAGAACCGAGGAGAACCACGATGGCCAAGTACCTGGTGCTGAAGCACTACCGCGGCGCCCCGGCTGCGGTCAACGACGTGCCGATGGACCAGTGGAGCCCGGAGGAGGTCTCGGCGCACGTGCAGTACATGAACGACTTCGCGGCCCGGCTGGAGAAGACCGGCGAGTTCGTCGACGGTCAGGCGCTGGCCCCCGGGGGAGCCTGGGTCCGCTACGACGGTGAGGGGCGCCCGCCGGTCACCGACGGCCCGTTCGCCGAGACCAAGGACCTCATCGCCGGCTGGATGATCATCGACGTCGACAGCTACGAGCGCGCCGTCGAGCTGGCCGGGGAGCTGTCGGCCGCCCCCGGGGCGGGCGGGAAGCCGATCCACGAGTGGCTGGAGCTGCGCCCCTTCCTGGCCGCGCCGCCCACCATCACGGAGTGACCCCACCGATGGACGAGGCCCTGCTGCGCAGCCTCACCCCGAACGTGCTCGCCGTCCTCGTACGCCGCGGAGCGGACTTCGCGGAGGCCGAGGACGCCGTGCAGGAGGCACTTCTGGAGGCGCTGCGCGCCCGCCCGGCCCTCGCTTCCCCCGGCTCCCGGGCCGGGGGAGGGGGAGGCGAGGGAGAGCCCATCCGGGATGCGAAGGGCTGGCTGATCACCGTCGCCTGGCGCAAGTTCCTCGACGCGAGGCGGGCGGACGCAGCCCGCCGCCGGCGTGAGGAACGCCTCGACGAGGAACCGGTGCCCGGCCCCGCACCCGCCGAGGACGACACCCTCCAGCTGTACTTCCTGTGCGCCCACCCCTCGCTGACCCCCTCGTCGGCCGTCGCGCTCACGCTGCGCGCCGTCGGCGGGCTGACCACCCGCCAGATCGCCCGCGCCTACCTGGTGCCCGAGGCGACCATGGCGTGGGGGTACCTCCCACGCCCTTAAGGCAGTGGGGGAGGATCAGCCGTGCCAAGCGCACCGTCTCCGGCGTACGCCTCGACCGGCCCGGCGACGTCGCCACCGTGCTGCGCGTCCTCTACCTGGTGTTCAACGAGGGCTACTCCGGCGACGTCGACCTGGCCGCCGAGGCCATCCGGCTCACCCGGCAACTCGCGGCCGCCATCGACCACCCCGAGGTGGCCGGACTGCTCGCCCTCATGCTGCTCCACCACGCCCGGCGCGCCGCCCGCACCGCGCCCGACGGCAGCCTCGTGCCGCTCGCCGAGCAGGACCGCGGCCGGTGGGACACCGCGTTGATCGCCGAGGGAGTCACCGTCCTCCAGGCGGCCCTCGCCCGCGACCGGCCGGGCGAGTTCCAGGCCCAGGCCGCCATCGCCGCCCTCCACGCAGACGCACCCACCGCCGAGGAGACCGACTGGGTCCAGATCGTCGAGTGGTACGACGAACTGGCGAGCCTCACCGACAGTCCCGTCGTACGGCTCAACCGCGCGGTCGCCGTCGGTGAGGCCGACGGACCGCGCGCCGGCCTGGCGGCCCTCGCCGAGCTGGACGCCTCGCTGCCCCGCCACACCGCGGTGGCGGTCCACCTCCACGAACGCGACGGCGACCTGGCGACGGCGGCACGGCTGTACGCCGAGGCCGCCCACAAGGCACCCGACCTCGCCGAACGCGACCACCTGACCCGCCAGGCCGCCCGCCTCAACGCCCGCCGCCGCGACTGACCCGGCTGACGCGTCCCGCCGGAAGGGGCGCCCCCCCGCCCGCGCCCCCGCCCGTCCCGTCCCGTCATCGGCGGTCGGCCGCGCACGCCGTCCGTCGTCGGCGGTCAGCCGCGTACGTGCAGCCCGAAGCCCGTGCGGCCCACGGGCTCCAGCCCCTCCTTCAAGTGCAGCGAGGGGATCTCGTAGTCCCCGAAGTTCTGCCGCCGGAACGCGATCGGCTCGGTCGTCTCCAGAGTGCGCAGGCGCCGCTCCCAGGCCTCGGCGACGTCGGGGTAGTCCTCGTCGGTCATCCGGTCGGCGCCGTACAGCACGAACGGCGGCAGCACCTCGATGCCCGGGTAGTAGAGGATGCCGTGGTGGATCGGGAACAGCAGATCGTCGATCGGCCCGTTGATCCCGCGCGCGGAGTAGTGCGGCTGAGGGCCGCCGACGGTCACCGACAGCAGGGCCCTCCTGCCCGCCAGGGTGCCCTCGCCGAAGCGTTCGCCGTACCTGGTGTCGCTGTGCTCGCCGACGCCGTACGCGAAGTGGTAGGTGAACACCCGGTCCACCCAGCCCTTGAGGATCGCCGGCATCGTGTACCACCACAGCGGGAACTGGAGGACGATCGTGTCGGCCCACAGCAGCTTCTCCTGCTCGGCGCGGACGTCCGCGGTGAGCGTCCCGGCATCGAAGGCCCGGCCCGAGTCCCGGGCGACCTTGAGCGGACTGGAGGCGTGGGGACCGTAGTCCGCGGCGTCCGCGACCGCCTTCCAGTTCATCGCGTACAGGTCGCTCACCCGCACCTCGTGCCCGGCGCTCTCCAGGGTGGACACCGCGAGGTCCTTCAGTGAACTGTTGAGCGACTTCGGCTCCGGGTGGGCGTGGACGATCAGGGTCTTCATGGCGTCTCCCTCGGATCAGGAACGGACGCCTTCGATCGTCGGGGACATGGCGCCCGGTGTTCAGGGGCGCCACTTCCGTCGGACGGGACTTCCTGGTATCCACAGGGCCACCTTCACGGACACCGCCCAGTCCATACTGGAGGACATGGACGATCTCGCGGGTTTCCTGAAGACCCGGCGTTCCCGGGTCGATCCCGCGGCCGCCGGCATCCCCACCGACCGCCGCCGCCGGGTCGAAGGGCTGCGCCGTGAAGAGGTCGCGCACCTGTCCGGAGTCAGCGTCGACTACTACGTACGCCTGGAGCAGGGCCGCGCGACCCAGCCCTCCGAGCAGGTCCTCGACGCGCTCGCCCGCGTCCTCGGCCTCGACGAGACCGAGCGCGGGCACCTCCACCGGCTCGCCCGGCAGCCCCGCCGCCGCGCGAAGGCGCCGAGCGGGCGAGTCAGGCCGGAGCTGCTGCGCGTCCTCGACCTGGTCGCCGACGCACCCGCGCTGATCATGGACCACCGCCTGGACGTGCTCGCCGGGAACCGCCTGGGCCGGCTGCTGCACGGCCGGCCGATACCGGGCCTGAACACCGCCCGGCACATCTTCCTGGAGGAGGCCGAGCGCGGCCTCTACGCGGACTGGGAGAGCTGCACCCTCGACGCCGTCGGGCACCTGCGCCTGGCCGCGGGCAAACACCCCGACGACCCCCGACTGGCCTCGCTCATCGGCGAGTTGGCGATGGGAAGCGAGCGCTTCCGGCGCCTGTGGGCCCGCGCGGACGTACGCTCGCGCACCCATGGCCGCAAGGCGTACCGGCATCCGCTGGTCGGACTGCTGGAACTGCACCAGGAGAACTTCGCGCTGCCGGACGAGACGGGCATGGAGCTGCTGGTGCTGTCCGCGGCCCCCGGCAGCCCCACCGAGGACGCGCTGCGCCTGCTCGCGGGCCTGGACGAGGACAGCGGCGACGCGCGTCCCCCGGCCAACACTCGTGCCCGTTGACCACTCGTGCCCGTTGACCACTCGTGCCCGTTGACCACTCGTGCCCGTTGACCACTCGTGCCCGTTGACCACTCGTGCCCGTT
>NZ_JBFACU010000008.1:8860-310644 GCF_040641015.1 Streptomyces sp. NPDC021356
ACACTCGTGCCCGTTGACCACTCGTGCCCGTTGACCACTCGTGCCCGTTGACCACTCGTGCCCGTTGACCACTCGTGCCCGTTGACCACTCGTGCCTGTTGACCACTCGTGCCCGTTGACCACCTGTCCCCGCTGGACACTTGGGTCCGACCCACGCTCTACTGCCACGTCGCCGTGTCGGGATCGATGCCGTGCGCCCGGGCGCAGGCGTCGATGATGCGGCGGAACCACGTGGCAAGGCCGGCGCGTATGCCATCGTAGTGGGCGGCGAACGCCGGATCGGCCTCGTACCTGCGGCCGAGGCAGACCTGCATCTGCCGGGTCAGGGGAAAGTACGAGGAGGTGAACACGGCGCGGTGCCGCTCGACGAGTTCGTCCGCTTCCGGGCTGCCGGGTGTGACGCCGGCGTCCATCGCGTCGGCGAGGGCGCGTTCGAGGCCGGCCATGGCGTCGGCGACGGCCTGCCACTCCTCGGCACTGCGCGAGGCGGAGCGTTCGGCGTACTGCCGCCATTGCGTCGTGTCTCCGTAGCGCTGCCGGGCTTGGGCGGCCCAGTCCGGGTTCCACCGGGGGCCGAAGATTGCGGCCTGCTGCTCGGCGGTCAGCAGCAGGCCGCGCTCGTGCGCCTCGATCAACCGGTCCAGTCCGGCGCCGAGTTGCTGAAGGCGCTCGATCCGTTCGGCGACCTGGGTGCGCTGCGCGCGCAACGCGCCGGGCACGTCAGCGGCCGAGTCGTCCAGGACGGCCCGGATCCGGTCCAGGCCGAGGCCGACCTCGCGGTAGACGACGATGCGGTGGAGGCGTTCCAGATCACCGGCGGTGTAGAGCCGGTACCCGCCGGCTGTGCGCAGCGACGGCCGCGCCAGACCGATCTCGTCCCAGTGGTGCAGCGCGCGGACCGTCACGCCCAGCCGCGTCGACACCTGGCCGACGGTCAGACCGTCGGCACCAGTGGCATCATCCATGGTCCTCATTGTCGCCGCGCCCGGCGCCCGGCGGGGTGATCCCGACGGCCGCGAGGTTCCGCGCCTCCTGACTCACCGGGTCGAAGGGCTTCGCCGCGGTGAGGACGATCCGCGCGTTCTCGGGGGTGGTCACCACCACGTCGCGGGTGTTCCAGGGAGTGTCCCGCGGGCCGTCGACCGAGTCCGGGCGCAGCGCACGGCAGGCCTCGACGAGGGAGTCGACCTGGCTGAGCACGCACGCGAAACTGATACTCACCGCCGGTGCCTCCTGCGGCACGCTCTCCGCCGGGACGAGCAGCACGTCCTGGAACGCCCACCGGCGCAGGTGCACCAGCCTGCCGGGGATGCCGAACAGCTCGAAGAACCCGAGCCCACGGGTCCAGAAGTCCACCGACGCCGCCAGGTCGACGGTGGGGATCGTCACGAACGCGGGCATCCCGTAGATGCCGCGGAACGGCTCCGGCGGCACCGCGTCCGGGCCGGGAGCGGGGACGGGGCTCATCTCGAACGCGTTGTAGTAGTCGCTCATGCGCACCACCTTCCAGCCTCACGCAACGTGAGGGTCAAGCCCGTTCGTGAATCCGCGCGGCCTCGGCACAATGCGGTCATGGATCAAGCAACGGCACGGACGTTCGTCGACTCCTGGGTGAGCGCGTGGAACGCGCACGACCTGGACTCACTGCTGGCCCACTTCACGGACGACGTGACGTTCCGGTCACCGGTGGCCGCGCAACTGCTCGGCGGGGACGGGGTCATCCGGGGCAAGGACGCGCTGCGCGCCTACTGGACGGAGGGCCTGCGCCGCATCCCCGACCTGCGCTTCGAGATCGTCGGGAGCTATGTCGGCGTGGACTGCCTGGTCATCAACTACCGTAACCAGAAGGGAAGTTCGGTCAACGAGGTCCTGGTCTTCGACGGCCCGCGGGTCCGCGAGGGGTACGGCACCTACCTGGGCGAGGATGCCAACCCGGCCGGAGCGCGCTGAACAGGCCATCCCCGGCGGCGCGCGCGTCGGTGCCGCCCGCGCGGGTAGGACCGGGGGGACGAGGGACCGCACGAGTGGGGGGAGACATGGCAGTGGCACGTGTTCTTGTCGTCGGCGGGGGGATCGCCGGTACGGCGACGGCCCTGGCCCTGCACAAGGCGGGGCACGACGTCACCGTGTACGAGGCGCACCCCGACTCGGCCGAGGACATCGGCGCGTTCCTCACACTCGCCGGCAACGGCATGCGCGCCCTCGCCCAGTTCGACGCCGCCGCCGCGGTCACCGCGCTCGGCTTCCCGCTGACGTCGATGCGCGTGCTCGACGCCACGGGAGCCGAGACCGCGCACGTGCCGCTCGGCGACCCCGTGCTGCGCTACCGGTGCCTGCGCCGCGGCGAACTCAACGCCGCCCTGCAGGCGGAGGCCACCGGCCGGGGCATCGGCGTCCGTCACGGCGTCCGGCTCGCATCCGTGGAGGACGGCCCGGACGGTGTCACCGCGCGCTTCACCGACGGCAGCGCCGCCAGGGGCGACCTGCTGGTCGGCGCGGACGGCGTGCACTCCACGGTCCGCCGCGCCATCGCCCCCACCGCACAGCCCGTCTACGCCGGCCAGCGCGTCTACTACGGCTACACCGGCACCGCGCCCGCCACCGGGGACACGGCGTGCATCACCATGGTGCGGGGCAGCACCGCCGCGTTCGGCCACGCCACCTCGCCCACGGGGCAGACGTACTGGTTCGCGCGCGTGAGCAGCGGCGAACCCCTGTCCGCCGACGAGATCGCGCGGGGCACCGCGGCCGGCCGGCGCGACCTGCTCGTCCCCCTCCTGCGCAAGGACCCCACCCCGGTCGCGGACATCGTCGCGGCCACCGCTGACGAACTGATGGTCACCAACGCCACGGAGCTGCCGCCCGGCACGCCCTGGCGGTCCGGCCGGGTCCTCCTGGTCGGCGACGCGGCCCACGCGGCCTCCCCGGCGACCGGCCAGGGCGCCTCGATGGCACTGGAGGACGCCGTCGTCCTCGCGAAGTGCCTGCGCGACGTACCCGACCACGCCCGTGCGCTCACCCTGTACGAATCGCTCCGCCGTCCCCGCACCGAGCACAACACCGCCGTCAGCGGCGGCATCTCCCGCGGCACGCACACGTCGTCCCCGGCGGCCCGGGCGTCGGCGGCCGGATCCGGGAGCCCCGGCGGCGACGATCTCGCGCGACTCCTGGACTGGAACACCGACATCCGCGACTGCGCTCCGGGAGCGACCGGAAGCCGATAGCCGTTTCCGCGGCGGCACCCGGCGCAGCTCCGCGCACGCCCGGCACGGCGAACGGGCCGCCCCCCGAGGGGAACGGCCCGTTCGGCTGCCTTCGGTGAGGCGGCGCTTCCGGATCAGTACAGGATGCGGTACGTGTTCCAGCCGGAGCTGCCGATCTTCACGCGGGACGCGTACGGGGCGGAGGCCTTGCCGGTGCCCTTGTACAGCCACAGCGCGCCGTTCTTGTCACGGGCGAGCAGGTCGGTGATGCCGTCGTGGTTGATGTCGCCGACGGAGAGCAGGGTGTTGTACGTGTTCCAGCCGCTGCCGATGCGGGTGCGCGCCGCGAACGGGGCCTTGGAGTTGCCGGTGCCCTTGTAGAGCCACAGCACGCCCGAGGTGTCCTTGGCGACGATGTCGTCCTTGCCGTCGCCGGTCAGGTCGCCCTTGCCCGCCAGGTCGGTGTAGGCGTTCCAGCCGCCGCCGACCTTGTAGCGCGAGGTCAGCTTGCCGTTGCCGTAGCCCAGGTAGAGCCACAGCACGCCCGAGCTGTCCCGGGCCAGCAGGTCCTCGTAGGCGGCGCCGCCCAGGTTGCCGGTCGAGAGCACGCGGTTGTAGATGTTCCAGCCGCCGCCGACCAGCACGGGGTCGGTGCTCCACTTCGTGTAGTGGAGCTGGCCCGCGGTGACGTCCCAGATGCCGTCCGACTGGCCGTTCTTGTCCTGGTCGACCTGCGTGATGAAGCGGGCGTCCTGCCAGCCCGAACCGGTCGACTGGCGGGGGCCGAGCGTCCCCGTGCTGTCGGGCCAGTAACCGTACAGGTCGCCCTTGCTGTCCATGCCGTACAGCGCGTTGATCTGAGCAGCCGCCGACGGGGTCGCGACGCCGTACTTCGTGACGCCCGACGCCTTGGCGTCGGCGGAGGCCTGCGATGCAGACCGTCCGGGTGCGTCGGCGGCGAAAGCGGCGCCGGTACCGGTCGCCACCAGCGCGGCGGTGACCGCCGCAACCGTGACACGCGCCGCCGCGCGACGCGTGTTCAGGCCGGAACTCTTGGCCACGTGGGTCCTCCAGTTGATCATGGGGCCGGATCGCGGGCCGCAGTGCGGCCCGGAAAGATCCGGAGATACTCCGCGATCTTTCCACAGCTCCCTCACGCATCAACCGGGATTTCCTCTTGTGGGCGAAGTGGTACAGAAGCGGGACAGAAGCGCAACATGAGCCGTACAACCATTTCCGCACCACGGTCGCGGGCCGGTGTTCCGGGGGTCACCCGCAGTCGAGCAGGCCCGCCTTGTGCTTGGCGTCGAGTATCCGGTGCACGGCGGCGTCGACCTTGGCGCGGAAGGAGGCGTCCTGCCGCATCCGGCTCTGCACGGCCTGCGTCATCTGCGGGACGATGGAGGGCCGTATCGTCAGGACCATGTCGCCGCCGGCCGCGACGAAGCCGACCGCCCGCTGCGCCGGGGTGAAGGACCGCAGCGCCACCGCGTCGCCGAGGTCGTCGGAGATGACCACGCCCTTGAACCCCATGTCATGGCGCAGCAGTTGGTCGATGACCGCCGGGGAGAAGGCCGCCAGGTGCTGGTCGTCGATCTTCGTGTAGGTGGCCGAGGAGATCATCACGAAGGGCGAACCGGCCTGGATCCCGGCCCGGAAGGGTTCCAGCGAGGCGGACTTCGTGGTCGTGACCGAGTCCACCACGTTCGCGGTCGTGTCCGTGTTCCCCAACACCTGCCCCAGGCCGGGGAAGTGCTTGAGCGTGGTCATCACCCCGGACTGCGCGAACCCGGCGGCGAAGGCGCCGCTGTGCGAGGTCACGACGTCGGGGGTGTGCCCGTACTCGCGGTGGAAGTAGCCGATGGGGCGGTTGCGGGTGCCCAGGCTCGCGGGGACCACGTCGGCGATCGGGGCGAGGTTCAGGTCGACCCCGGCGGACTTGAGCTGCTTGGCCCAGTCGGCGGCCCGGGTCCGCAGGGTCGTGGTGCTCCAGCCGCCCTGGGTCAGCCCGTCGGGCATGGCCGAGAAGCCGGGACCGCTCAGCACCTGCACCTGGCCGCCCTCCTGGTCGGTGGCGACCACCATCCCGGCCCGCCGGCCGCCCACCTGGTCGGCCTGTCGGCGGATGCCGTCGACCACTTTCCGGGTCGCCGCCGTACCGGCGGTGCTGCGGCCCGTGAGCATGACGGAGCCCACGTGCTGGTCGCGCAGGGTGCGCAGTTGGGCCTGGTCGGGGTGGGCCGCGGAGACCCCGCCCATGAAGAGCTGCCCGACCCGCTGGGCCGTGGTCATGCCGGAGAAGTAGTCGTTCACGCACTGGGCGGCCTTCGCCGTGGGCACGGCACGCGGTGTGTTCTGGTGGCCACCGAGGGTGGCGGAGTCGCTCCTGGCCGGGGCGGGCGACTCGGCGGCGCTGCGCCCCGGGCTCGCCCGCACCGCGCTCCGGCCGTCCTTGCCGGTCGGTAGCCCCGACGCGGAACCGACCGCGCCCGTGGAGCCGACGGCGCCCACCTGGGCGGAGGTCCCGCCACATGCCGTCGCCGCCAGGAGCAGGGTGACCACGGGGACCGCGGTACGCAGGGTGGACCGGTGGCCCCGGGTCCGTCGGACACGTGCCGGCATAGCTTCTTCTCCCGCCTTCGACGTTTCCCGCACCCACACCAGGGGAGCGGTCGGGGCGTGCCACCGCGTCCCTCACGCGGGCCGCGCCTCTTCCGTCCTTTACACGGTACGTCGGTGTCCCACGGCTCACACCCGTACCACCCGGCGACGCTCATGGCGGACTGCCGGGAGGGCCTTGCAGGGCCGCCTGGCAGACCGGGCGGGAGCCTGGTCCGAGCCGCCGGGAAGACCGGGCGCAGCCGTGTCAGGGAGCCCGCGGGACAGTCCGCTGCGGGCCGGTCGAGCGGCCCCCTCGGACTCCTCGGGGCCGTCAGGCGGACCGGTCGGGGACCCTGCGGTGCAGCTCCTGCAGCAGCGCCTGCCCGGGTTTCACCGCTGCCCGGGGGAACTCCAGGCGGGCCACGTGGCCGTCGGCCAGGCCGATGTCCGCCCGCAGCGCCATCGCCGCCCCGGTCGTCAACCTGCCCCGCGACACCCACCCCACCTCGTCCAGCGGGAAGTCCCACTGGAGCTTCCGCGGCTGCGGCGTGATCAGGCCGCCCAGCGAGAAGACCAGCAGCCTGCCGCTCGTCAACGCCAGCACGTTGCGCTCCCGCACGGGCAGGTCCGGACCGGCCGAGCGGTCCAGCGCCGCGTCGACCTGCTTGCGCCGGCGCACCCGCCCGGCCTGCTTCCCGACGACGGCCCCGACCGGGCCGGCCGCCGCGGCGCCGGCGACCTCCGACTTCAGTCCGGCCATGAGCGTCGACACCCGTCCCGCCGGGTAGGCGAGGGCGACGCCCAGGACCTCTTCGTCCCGCACCCCGGCAGACGCCAGGTACTTCCGCACCCGTTCGACTTGTGACGGTTTCACGCGCCCCTCCCGATCCTCCTCAGGTGACGCCGAAGTCTCCCGGCCGACAAGGGAGTTGTCCAGCCGCAGGAGGCATGCCGCAACCCGTGCCCGGAGCCGCGGCTACCCCCTGGGCGAGTGCAGGGCGGTGATGCCGGCGAGGACGAGGTCGAGCCCCGAGAGGAACTGCTCGCGGTCGTCGTGCCCGCGCACCTGGTCGGCGACGGCCCGCGTGAACGGGTAGTCCTCCGGGTCGAGTTCTTCCCACGCCGACGACACGGTGTCGAGGAATTCGGCGCGGTCCGTATGCGTGCCGGTGTCGGTGTCGGCGCTCGCGCCGTTCGCGGCGTTCTGGCCCGCGGCGCCGAGGACGTAGTGCACCAGCGCCGAGGTCGCCGTGAACCAGCTGGACTCGGGCACGTCCAGCGCGCGGACCTGCCGGCCGATGCTCTCGAAGATCCGCGGTGTCACCGATCCCCAGGGGTTGCGGGACAGTTGCAGGGCGAGCTGCGTGGCGAGCCACGGGTGGTCCTCGATCGCCTCGAACAGCCCGAGCGCGACGGCACGGATCGCGTCCTGCGGCGAGTCGGCGGACGCGCCGCGCCCGGCAGACCGGGAGGGCCCGGCAGGCCCGGCAGGACGAGCAGGCCCGGAGGGCGCTGTGGACGTGGCCGGGCCGGCGGCCAGGGTGGCGGCGACCACGGCCTCGGTGACGGCGCCGAGCAGTTCGTCCTTGTTCGCCACGTGCCAGTAGATCGCCCCCGGCCCCGTGGCGAGGCGCTCGGTCAGCGCCCGGAACGTCAGCCCGCTCTCACCGGCCGCGTCGAGCAGTTCGACGGCGGCCTCGACGATGCGCTCGCGGGAGAGCGCCTCCGTACGCCGCTGTGACCGGCGCGTCCGCGTTGCCATGCCGCCATCTTGACATGGATGGAGTGCCGTTCCAGCATTGGAACGCCGTACCAGAATGGAATGCCGTACCAGAGACCTCGTCCGGACCCCGGCCGGCCTCGAACCCGAAGGAACCGAACCTCGATGCGCACCCCCGTCACGATCATCGGCGCCGGACTCGGCGGCCTCACACTCGCCCGCGTCCTGCACGTCCACAACATCCCCGTCACGGTCCACGAGGCCGAGGCGTCGCCCACCGCCCGCACGCAGGGCGGGATGCTCGACATCCACGACCACAACGGACAGCTCGCCCTGGAGGCCGCCGGCCTGACGGACGAGTTCCGCGCCCTGATCCTGGAGGGCCGCGAGGCCATGCGGATCCTGGACCGGGACGGGACCGTCCTGCTCGACGCACCCGACGAGGGCACGGGCGGACGCCCCGAGGTGCAGCGCGGCGAGCTGCGCCGCGTCCTGCTCGACTCACTGCCGGCCGGCACCGTCCGGTGGGGCCACAAGGCCGGCGGCGTCCGCGCTCTCGGTGACGGCCGCCATGAGGTGACCTTCACCGACGGCGGCACGCTCGTCACGGACCTGCTGGTCGGCGCGGACGGCGCGTGGTCGCGGGTCCGGCCGCTGCTGTCTGGCGCGGTGCCCGAGTACGCCGGCACGTCGTTCGTGGAGACGTACCTCTACGACGCCGACACCCGGCACCCGGCCGCCGCGAAGGCGGTCGGCGGCGGATCGATGCTGGCGCTCGCCCCGGGCAAGGGGATCCAGGCGCACCGGGAGAGCGGGGACACGCTGCACACGTATGTGGCGCTGTCCCGGCCGTCGGCCTGGTTCGCCGCCGTCGACTTCACCGACGCCGCGGCGGCCGGCGCGCGGATCGCCCGGGAGTTCGCCGGCTGGGCACCGGAACTGACGGCGCTGATCACCGACGGCGACACCCCGCCCGTCCTGCGCCCCCTCCACACCCTGCCGCTCGCGCACCGGTGGGACAGGGTGCCGGGGGTGACCCTGCTCGGCGACGCCGCCCACCTCATGGTCCCGTCCGGCGAGGGCGCCAACCTGGCCATGTACGACGGCGCCGAACTCGGCAAGGCCCTCGCCGCGCACCCCGAGGACGTCGAGGCCGCGCTCACCGCGTACGAGCAGGCCCTGTTCGCCCGCAGCGCGGAGGAGGCCACCGAAGCCGTACGCCTCCACGAGCGCATGTTCGGCGACCGCGCACCCCACAGCCTCTTCGACATGTTCAAGGGGGAGGAGGAGCGGGCGGGTTCGGCGGGATGACTCGCGATGGGGAGCGCGGCCGTCCACGGCTGCCGACGTCCGGACGGCGTGCGGGCCGGGGCCGGGTCAGCTCTCCCGGCGCAGGTCCAGCATGCAGAAGACCTTGTCGTAGCGGTGCACGCCGACGGCGACGAAGGCGGGCAGGCGGCCGTATTCCGTGAAGCCCAGGGAGCGGTAGAGGCGCAGGGCGTGGGTGTTGTCGCCGCGGGCGTCCAGGGTGAGGACCTCGATGCCCGCCTCCCGGGCGTCCGCGGTCAGGGCGGCGGTCAGCGCCCGGCCGACCCCGCGGCCCTGCGCGACGGCCGCCACGGCGATCTTCTCCAGGTCGGCGTGCGGGCGGTGCGTCGGCCGGGAGTAGCGGAGCCAGTACCCGAGCCCGACGAGCCGCCGGTCGACGTAGGCGGCGCGCAGGGCCGCGTCACCGGCGCGCGCCGCGCGGAGGACCTGGCGGACGAGGTCCGCCACCTCGTCACGCGAGGGTGGTTCGACCCAGCCCAGCGCGGCACCTGCGCGGACCAGGTCCGCGAGGATCCGGTGCGCCGATTTCGCGAACCGGGACTCCAGTTCCGGGTCGGACGTCAGCTCGTCGGCGTCGAGGAGGACGGGTTCGGCGGTCACACCGCTGGTCAGGGCCGGATCCATGCCCGCAGCCTAACCACCCTGGAGCCACGCCGGCCCTCCGCATCCCGCCCGGCCGTCATCGCGACTCGGGCCCGCCGCCAGGACCGTCCAGGCGCCAGGGCCGGCTGATGCCGCCCGCCCCGCCGGCGGGAGCGGTCCGGGAGCCAGAAGGTGCGGGACATGACCTTCTGCTCGTGCTTGGTCTCCTCCCGCGTCAACTGGTCCCTGAACCGACCGCCGTGCGCCCGCAGGGCCGCGGCGGCCGGCCGTTGCGCGCAGCCGTCCACTACGACGGTCACACGCTGGCGCGCTGCCACCGCGATCGGCAACGGCCGCAGGGGTCTTCGGCGCCCTCGCCCCGCTGGCGATCGGCCACGATCGGTACCGGTCCGAGGGGCACGCCCCGTCGGGAGCGGGAGGAACGACATCCTGACCGCGACCGACGACGCCGAGCCGTCCCACGCCGCACGGGTGCTCTTCCGGCGCCGTCCGGCCCGCCAGGCGGCTCTCGGCACGGCGGGGGCCGCCGGCTCGGGCGCGGTGAGCCTGCTGCTGTGGTGGCTGCGGGGCGGCTGAGCGGCCGGCCCGCCGGGGCGGGGCTGCCGCTCAGCGTGTGCCCATCGCTTCCGACGACCCCGTCGTCTTCCTCGAACCCGAGCGGCTCCGACGGATCGCCGCCCACCGTGAACCCGGGGCGGCCCGCGGTCCGTTTCCGTCCAGGAAGCATGTGTGAGTGCGAGGGCGGCCCGGGCCGTCCTTGGAAAGGACAGTGCATGGGTATGCCCCCTCACCTCCCCCTGGAGGTCTCGCCCGCGCAGGTGCGGGAGCTGGGGGAGATGATGGTCTCCCGGCTCGCGGAGTTCGCAGGGGCGGCACCGCACCGCCCCGCCGCCTGCGCGCCGGACACGGCGACCGTCGAGGAGTGGATCGCGCCGTTCACGGTGGCGCCGCCCGAGGAGGGCCAAGACCCCTCCGGGCTGCTCGACCGGCTGAGCCAGACCGCCGGGATGGCGATGGAGACCGCGGGCCCCCGGGTGATGGCCGCGATCCCGGGCGGTGGCATCTACACGTCCGCGCTGGCCGAGTTCTTCACCCGGACGGTCAACCGCTTCGGCGGACTGGCCGCCGCCGCCCCCGCACTGACCGCCATCGAGGAAAGCGTGCTGCGGTGGATGGCCCGGGACGTGTGCGGGCTCCCCGCGGGCAGTTCCGGCATCCTCACCACGGGCGGCTCGACGGCGAACCTGTCCGCGGTGGTCGCGGCGCGGCACAGCCGGCTGGGGGAGTCCCTGGGGAACGGAACCCTCTACCTCAGCGCGCAGACCCACCACTCGGTGGCCAAGGCCGCCCGGATCGCCGGCATCCGGGAACGCAACATACGTGTCGTGCCCACGGACGACCGGCCGGTTCGCCGCGGAGCAGGGCCAAGGTGTACTACCGCAGCGCCGCCGGCACGGTGGAGGAGCTGAACGCCCTCGCGGGCCTCGCGCACTCGCACGACGCCGCGCTGGGCCGCCTCGGCTACCGCGCGCTCGTCGGTCCGGGACGCGCGGACGCCGGTGACGCCGCCCTGACCTGCCTGGCCTTCCGCAAGGGCTGCCCCCGGGCCGAGGAGGCGACCACGTACCTGCGCATGACCAGTCTGTCCCGCAGCGAACGGGACACGACCGAACGGGTGGCGGCGCTCATGGAGCGCGAGGGCATCCCGGCGGGCCCCTACCGGGACCTGGTCGACGCCCTCGCCCCCCAGCCGCTCGAAGCCTTCACCGGCCTCCAGGAACTGGTCGGTTTCCGGGCCGTCGGCCGGCGTACGGACATGACCACCTACTTCCGCTTCCCCGTCTACCCGGTGGCCCGGCCGTCCCACGGCCCGCCCGGCGCACGGCGGTCTTCCCGGTCACCGCAATGGCGTCCCGCGACGACTGAGGGGTGCCCCGGCGGATGCCCCGGCCCCCCCTTCCGGCGGACCTCGCCCTGGCCCTAGGGTCCTCGCCTGTGACTGAATCCGCCTCCCACCTGTCCACCACCGCCGACGCCTACGACGCCGTCGCGGTCCTCTACGCGGACCTGTTCCGCGACGCGCTGGACGGCTTCCCGCTGGACCGCGCGGTGCTCGCGGCGTTCGCCGACTGCGTGCGGAGCGCCGGCGCCGGGCCCGTGGCCGAACTGGGCTGCGGGCCCGGCGCGGTGACCGCCCACCTGAGGGACCTGGGGCTGGACGTGTCCGGCGTCGACCTGTCCCCGGTGATGATCGATCTCGCCCGCCAGGCCTACCCGGACCTGCGCTTCGAGGTCGGTTCCATGGGGGCACTGGACCTCGCCGACGGAACGCTCGACGGCATCGTCTCCTGGTACTCGGTCATCCACACCCCGCCGCGGGACCTGCCCGCCCACTTCGCCGAGTTCGGGCGCGTGCTGGCGCCCGGCGGCCACCTCCTGCTCGGCTTCTTCGAGTCGGAGGGCGGGCCGGTCACGGCGTTCGACCACAAGGTGACGACCGCCTACCGGTGGCCGATCGACGACCTGGCCCGGCTGGCGGGTGACGCCGGGTTCACCGAGCTCGGCCGCATGCTGCGCGAGCCGGGCGAAGAGGAACGCTTCCGCCGGGGCCACCTGCTCATGCGCCGCGCCGGCTGACCGGTCGGCCGAGGGAGGACGGGAGCCGCGCGGCCGTCCGGCGCGGCTCCGCCCCCTCCGAGCCGTTCGGCGGCCGCCGACCGGTGGCGACCGGCAGCACGCCCCGATCGGAGAACGACGCCGGGAACGCGGCCCCGGCGATCTCCTCCAGTGACTCCCGCGACCGCGCCGGCGACCCGGCGGGCGGCTGCGCCGCACCTGGCACCGGCCGGTCCGGCGTCGCGACCGCCTTTCGCCGGGCTCCGGCGGCTTCGGACCGCGGGACCCGGGACGCGCCCCGCCGCCGCGGACCCGCCATGTGAGATGCGTACCGGACGGTGATCGCGCAACGGCTAGGCTCGGCTGGTTCCGGACCGAGGGCGCCGGGCGCGGTCTTGGGGGTGGGGATGGACAAGGGCACGTTCGGCCGGTTGCTGCGCCAGGCGCGGCAGCGTTCGCTGCTGACGCTGGAGACTCTGGCGGAGGTGTCCGGGGTGTCGTGCACGACCTGGTGCGTGCCTACGGCACCGAACTCGGCGACCAGGAGGGGGACGACCGCCACGGCGCCGAGGCACGCCTCCTGGACTACCTGCGCCACAACGCCCTGACGGCGGGGCAGGCGCTCGACGCGCGCCTGGGAGCCGAACCGGCCGGCGCCCCGGCCCCCGGCGTCGTGCCCATCGCGGTCGACGGCCGCGCGGAGGCGCTGGCCTGGTTCCGCCAGGAGGAGGCGACCACGGCCGCCGCTCTGCGGACCCTGGACGACCCACGGCTGCGGCACCGGCGCGCCGCGCTTCCGCCGGCGTGGGTCGGGTACAACGCGGTCGCGGGCCGCTGGGCCGAGGAGATCTCGGCCGAGCGATTCGGCCTCGACGCGGCCCTCCTCCTCGACGACCCGGTCGCCATCGCCAGGACCGGCGCGAACCTGGCCCGCGCGCTGGCCGAGACGGGCCAGTCCTCCGAGGCCGACGAACAGGTCGAGTTGCTGCTCGAGCACGTGCACCGGCTGGATCCGGCGGAGCGGGCCGCCATCGAGCGGAGCATCGGCTGGGTGCGCGGCCGGCAGCAGCGCTACGGCGAGGCGCTGCACCACGCGCGCAGCGCCCTGGCGCTGTACCGCACCGTGGTCCGGCCCGCCCTGCTCGCCCGTGAACTCAACGCCGTCGGCTGGTACCTCGCCCTGCTCGGCGAGTACCGGGAGGCGATCACCATGTGCGAGGAGGCGCTGCCCATCCTCCAGGAGGGCGGCAACCGCCGTAACGAGGCCGCGACCTGGGACAGTATCGCCTACGCCCGGCAACGCCTGGGCGAGTTCGGGACGGCGGTCGCGAACCACCGGACGGCGCTGCGGCTGCTCGAAGCGCTCCAGGACGACTACAACCAGGCCGAGGTGCTGGATCATCTGGCGTCCGCCCAACTGGAGTTGGGGGGCGAGGCCGAGGCGCGGGCGAGCTGGACACGGGCGGCCGATCTGCTGGAGGCGTTCGGCAGCCCCCGCGCCGGGCGGATGCGGGCCAAGGCCAAGGCCCTGCCCAGGCCGGCGGCCCACCGCGCCGAGCGGGACGGTTCCTGAGCCGGGCCGCGCCGTGCCTCCTCAGCCGGTGACGGAGGGCGCCGCACGGCGCACGTCCGCCACGCGGCTCGCGTCCGTCGCCGTCGGGTCCGCGGCGCGCAGTCGGGCGATCCCCCAGTCCAACGCGGCCTCCAGGTGGGTGACCCGGCCCGTCGCGAGCAGCAGCGCGACCCCGCCCTGGATGCCGGCCAGCAGCGCCGCCGCGGCCGTGTCCACGTCGAACGCCTCGGGCAGGCGGCCGGTGCGCACCAGCACCCTGATGCCGTCGGCGATGTGCTCCTGCCACCTGCGCATCAGCTCGACGACCACGGCCCGCGCGCCGGGAGAAGCCGTGCCGACCTGTCCGAGCAGGGAGCCGAGGGGACACGTGTCTCCCTGGTCCCGGTACCGTGCGACGACCGAGTCCCGCCACCGGTACCACGCCTCCCAGTCGTCCAGGTGCCCCAGGTACGGCTGCTGGTCGTCCAGGACCCGGCCGGCCTCGAAGTGGGCGACGGCGAGCAGGAGCTGGTCCCGGCCCCCGGGAAAGTAGTGGAACAACTGGCTCTTGCTGGTCCGCGTCCGCTCGCGGATGTCGTCGAGTGTCGCCGTGAGGCCGGCTTCCCGCAGGACCTCGGAGGCACCGGCGACGATGCGCTGCCGCGTCGCCTGCCCTTTGGGTGTCAGAGTGTGGCCCATGTCCCGGCCTCCTTCAGCCCTTTCACCGGATCAGCGCGGTTCATTCTACGACCGCCGGTGTCGCCGCCCCCGGCCCAGCGACCGCCCGTCCCACCGCCCCCCGGCCCTGAGAACGTCCGTCCCACCGCCCCCCGGCCCTGAGAACGTCCGTCCCACCGCCCCCCCGGCCCTGAGAACGTCCGTCCCACCGCCCCCCGGCCCTGAGAACGTCCGTCCCACCGCCCGCAGGACCCGGCCCGTCGGCCCACCGCCCGCAGGGTCCGGCTCACTGGCCCACCGCCCGGGTCACCGGCACCCGAGCCGCCCGTGCTCCGGGGCCGAGCGCGGCCAGCACCCCGATCACGGCCGCGCCGAGGAAGAACAGCAGCAGGGCCGTCCACGGCAGGGAGACCACCGCGCCCGGCTGGCCGGACACCGCCGCCACCCCCGCCGCGCCGCCCGCCAGGATGCCCAGCCCGGCGCCCAGCAGGGACACCACGACCGACTCCGCGCGCAGCATGGAACGCACCCCCGCCCGGTCGAGGCCGACGGCACGCAGCAGCCCGATCTCCCGCACCCGTTCGAACACCGCCATGCCCATGGTGTTGGCGACCCCCAGCGCCCCGATACCGACCGTGACACTGAACATCGCGTACAGCACGGACAACAGCGGACCGAACGCCTCGGCCGCCTCCCGTCCCGCGTCCCCCCGGTCCTGGACCACCAGCAGCGGGTTGTCCAGGGTGCGGCGGATGTCCTCCTTGAGGGCGGCGGTACGGCCCGGCTCCGCGCGGACGAGGACCGAGGTCACCGGCCCGCCGCGCGCCGCCCCGGCCCCGGCCAGGGCGCCCTCCGGGAGCAGGGCCGGGCCCAGGGCCTCGGGGCCGTCGTACACCGCGACGACCGTACGGTCGAGGGCGGGGCCGTCCGGCACCCCGGCGTCGGACAGCTCCCGGCCGGTGAGGCGGTCGCCCGGTTTCCAGCCGTGCTCCGCGGCGAGCGCCGAGGTGACGGCGACGCCCCTGGCCAGGTCGCCCAGGGACCCGGCGCGCACAGTGAGACCGCCGAGGCGCCCCCGTCCCACGGCGTCCGGATCGACGACGGCCGTCCACAGCGTCGAGCCGTCGGGCAGACGGAACGCGTCCTCCCGGACCGAGGTGACCGCCGCCGCGTGCGGCAGCCGGGCGACCTCCCGTGCCGTGTCCGCGCCGACCTCGGCGAAGTCGACGGCGGTGATCCGCAGGTCCGTCGGCATCTCCGTCTCCGCCTTGCGGGCCGCCGTGGCGCTCAGCGACGACAGTGCCACCGAGACCGCGCTGACGAGCGCCACACACACGGTGAGCGCCCCCGCGGTCGCCGCGGTGCGGCGGGGATTGCGGCACACGTTGGCCAGTGCGAGGACACCGCGCACTCCGCACACCCGCCGCAGCGGTGCGCGCAGCACACGTGTGAGCAGCGGAGCGAGCACCGGGACGAGCAGGACCAGCCCGGCGAGCAGCACCGGCAGGGCGACGGCGAGCACCGCGAGGTCCCCGCCCGCGAAAGCCAGCAGCAGGGCGCCCACGCCTGTGGCGGACAGCCCGGTGAGAGTACGGCGCCGCAGCGAGGGCGCCGGGGCGGGCAGGTCGGTCCGCAGCGCCGCGACCGGTGCGACGGCCGAGGCACGCAGCGCGGGAACGTACGCGGACGCGGCCGTCACCGCGACCCCGACGGCGAGGGCCGTCAGCAGCGGCACGGGGGAGAAGGGGTCCGGCGGGGCCGCGCCCGCCGGGCCGGCGGCGGGTCCGAACAAGGAGCCCAGGGCCGCGGCCACGCCGACGCCCGCCCCGTACCCGGCCAGGGCCGCGACGGCACCGACCAGGGCCGCCTCCCCCAGCACGGTCCGCAGGACCCGCCCGCGGCTCGCGCCCACCGCCCGCAGCAGGGCGTGTTCCCGGGCCCGGGCGGCGCTCAGCATCGTGAAGGTGTTCCCCACCAGGAAGGCCGACAGGAGCAGGGCGATGCCCGCGAAGACCAGCAGCAGGGTGCCGAGTTTCGCGCGGTCCGGCGCCGCCGCGGCCTGTGCGTCCAGCTCCGCGCGGGGGACCGCCTCCAGACCGGCGGGCAGCGCCCGTGCCACGCGGCCCGCGAGCGCCGTGGGCGAGGTGCCGGAGGCGGCCGTGAGCGTGATCGACGCGTAGGCACCCGGTTCCGGCGCGAACAGGGTGCGGGCGGTGGCCTGGTCGAACGCGGTCACTGTGCCGCCGGCGGCGACGGCGGGGTCGTGGACGGTGAAGACACCGGTGAGCCGGACCCGGCGGACCTCGCCCGCCACGACGACCCGCACCCGGTCCCCGACCCGGTACCCGGCGCGCCGGGCCGACCACCGGTCGACGGCGACCTCACCGGGACCGTGCGGGCCGCGCCCCCGCGTCAGCGGATAGCGGGGGTCGGCCCCGCGCCGGTCGGGTACGAAGTTCACCCCGGCCGCCTCGGCCGCCGGACCCACCAGCGTGCCGTCGTGCGCCACGAGGAACGCCCGGCCCGCCAGGGTGCCGCGCGCGGCGGCCACCCCGGGCAGCGCGGCGAGCCGCCGCCGCAGCGCTTCGTCCGGCGCCGCCGCGGACCCTTGCGCCGGGCCGGGGTCTCCCGCCCGCACCTCAACCGACACGTCGGGCCGCGACGCCCGCTGGAGCCGGTCGGCGCCCGCGGCCAGGGACCGGGTGTACAGCAGCGAACCGCTGACACAGGCCACACCGATCAGCACGGCGAGGGCGGGCAGCGCGAAGCGGCGCAGATCACGGCGGACGGAGCGCAGGACGGTACGGAGCATGAGGCCTTCCAGTGCGGTGGCCGGGGAGCGGGACGCCCGGGGGAGAGGGGGCAGGTGTCCCGATCCTGACCGCCGCCGGGGTGCGGGGGATCAGCCGGAGGACCGAAACCCGGCGGCCGGTGTGCGCGGCGCCTCGACCGAACGGTCGAGGCGCGGACCCGCGCGAGGCCGTAACCTGCACAGACATGAAGCAGCTCTTCGACGTCCCGGTGTCCCGGTGGACCGGTACTCCGGTGATCCGGTGGACCGGTACTCCGGTGATCCGGTGGACCGGCGCCTCGGTCGGCCGGCGGATCGCGGTGGTGTGCGCCGCGGTCCTGCTGACGGCCGCGGTGGCCGCCGAAGGGGCGGACACCGGTTCCGTGCCGGCCGCCGTCGCCTGGACGGTGGTTGGCGGGCTGGCCCTGGCCGCCGTCGCCGTCCCCCGCGACCGCTTCGGCCGGGTGGCGTCCGCCGCGGTCGCCGCGTCCTGCCTGCTGACCCTGGTCAGCAACCGTACGGGCGTCCGCGCCGAACACACCTTCGGCGTCGTCGAGTCGTGCGCGCTGCTCCTGGTCGTCGCCCGCGCGCTGCGCCTGCGCCCGCCACTGCGGGCCTTGGCACTGGCCGGGGGCGCGGTGGCCGCCCTCACGGTGATCTTCCTGCGGCTGCCCTCGGCGGAGTACGGCAAGGTGGGTTCGTTGGCCGTCCCCGCCCTCTGGAGCGCCGCGGTCCTGGCGGCGGTGCTCGGCCTGTACCTGCGTCTGCTCGACCGGTTCCGGGCACGGGAGCACCAGGCCGCCCTGCAAGAGCAACGCCTGGACCACGCACGGGAGTTGCACGACTTCGTCGGCCACCACGTGACCGCGATCATCGCCCAGACCAAGGCCGTGCGCTTCGCCTCAGCCGCAGGCCGCCCGCCGGGCCCCGAGGAACTGGACGGCATGCTCGCGGCCATCGAGGAGGCCGGTTCGCAGGCCATGCAGTCGATGCGGAGCATGGTGGCCGTGCTGCGCGACCCGCGGGGGAGCGGCCCCGTGGCGGGGCCCGGCGCCGGTCTCGGTGACCTGCGCGCGCTGACGGCGCGCTTCTCGGCGGCGGGCCCGGCCGTCGACCTCACACTGGACCCGCGCCTGAGCGCCGGGGAGCTGCCGCCGGGCATCGCCACCACCGTGCACCAGGTCGTGCGCGAGTCCCTGACGAACGTGCGCAAGCACGCGCACGGGGCGAAGGCGGTCACCGTCGACGTCCGCCTCGGCGGCGACACCGGCCGGCCGGTGGTACGGGTCTCGGTGTGCGACGACGCGGAGGCCGCCGGCCGGGGGGCCAAAGTCACCGCCCCGGCCCACCGGCCCGCGCGCGGCGGACGTTCCGGAACCGCGTCAGGAACGGCGCCGGGGGCCGGTTACGGATCGGGAACCGGCTCCGGGTACGGCCTGGTCGGGCTCTCCGAACGCGCGGCCATGGTCGGCGGAACCGTCACGGCGGGCCCGCGCGCCGGTGTCGGCTGGGTCGTCGAGGCCGACATCCCGCTGCCCGGCCCCTTGCCCGTCGCTGCGGCGGACGTCCCGGCGGCTGACACCCTGGACCCATGACGACGATCAAGATCCTCCTCGCCGACGACCAGCAGATGATCCGCTCGGCCTACGGCATGATCCTCGGCTCGCAGCCCGACATGGAGATCGTCGCTTCGGTGGCCGACGGCGCCACCGCGGTCCAGGAGGCCAGGCGCCTGCGCCCCGACGTGTGCCTGCTGGACATCCGCATGCCGGGCCTGGACGGCCTGGAGGCGACCCGGCTGCTGGCGGGCCCGGAAGCGGAGGACCCGCTGAACGTGCTCATCGCGACCACGTTCGACGTGGACGAGTACGTGTACCGGGCCCTGCGCAACGGGGCCTGCGGCTTCCTGCTCAAGGACGGCTCTGCCGCGCTGCTCGTCGAAGCGGTCCGGGCCGTGGCCGCCGACAACGCCCTCATCTCGCCGTCGATCACGGTCCGGCTGCTGAAGCACATGACGCACGCGGCGGCGGAAGCCGTGACGCGCCCCGAGCGCGCCAGGCCCGCGCCCAGGGAGCCGCGCAGGGCGCGCGAACTCCCGCTGACCGCCCGGGAGACGGACGTCGTACGACTGGTCGCGCGCGGCCGCACCAACGAGGAACTGGCGGCCGAGCTGCACGTCTCGCTCTCCACGGTGAAGACGCACCTGGGCAGCGTGCAGCGCAAGCTCGCCGCCCGCAACCGGGTGGAGGTCGCCGCCTGGGCCTGGGAGAACGGCGTCTGCGGCGACCGGGACGAGCAGGACCGGCCGTAGCGGCCCGGGACCGGCACCTCGGCCGGGACGTCACGGCAGCCGCACCAGATGCACGGCACGGCTCGCCCAGTCACCCGGCTCCAGGCCGGGGTGGAAGCCGTACTCGGTGAGCACCGTGGCGTGATGGACCTCGCCCGTGCGCGAGTCGCGGTAACGGGTCCCGGCGGTGAGCCCCCGCAACCGCACGGGAAGCCGCGGGACCCCGTGACGCGGACCGCGCCGCCACGCAGCACCAGCGTCTCGGCGCCGTCCCCGGCCGCGTACTGCACGACCGTCGCGCCCTCGCTGTGCGGACCGCGAAGCCGGTGGAGATCGCCCTGCTGGACCAGGTGGCGCACCTTCTTTTCCTCGGTGCCCTGCCAGCCTTCACCGCCTCCGCGGCGCCCGAGCGCCCGGCCCCGGCCCGCGACACCCCCGGCGGCCCACGCCACGCCCTCTGGTGGCAGGCCCCCGCCGACGAGCACTCGATGATCAGCCAGGGCCTGCCCGTCGGCAACGGCCGCCTCGGTGCCCTCGCCGGCAACGACCCCGCCCGCGAACTCCTCCTCGTCACCGACGCCACGATGTGGACCGGCGGCCTCAACGACACCCTCGACGCCGACGGCCAGCTCCCTTACGGCCGCGACGACTTCGGCTCCCTCACCCTCCTCGCCCGCCTCACCGTCGCCCTCCCCGGCCACGACCTCTCCGCCGTCCACGACTACCACCGCACCCTCGACCTCGCCCGGGGACTGATCACCACGTCCTACGTGTACGCGGGCGTCACCTACCGCCGGGAGGTCTTCGCCAGCCGTCCCGACGACGTGATCGTCGTGCACTTCACGCAGAGCGGAGGAGGACGCCACACCGGTACGGTCACCCTGGAGGGCACCCACGGCGAGGCCCCGGCTGTCTCCTTCGGCGGCGCCTTTCCCAACGGCCTGCGCTACGGCGCGGCCGTCGCCGCCCGCACGAGCGGCGGCGGCCGGGTGCGCGTGCACGGCACCCGCATCGACTTCTCCGACTGCCCGGACCTCACGGTCGTGCTCAGCGGCGGCACGAACTACGCCCCCCGACGCCCGGACCGGGTACCGCGATCCCGCCCTCGACCCGGAACGGCTCGCCCGTACGAAGGTGCGCGCGGCGGCCTCGCACGCCACCGGCACCCGGCGCCGCACCCACGGCGCCGACCACCGCGCCCTGTACGACGGACTCGGGATCGACCTCGGCGCCTCCACGCCGCAGCAGCGTGCCCTGGACACCTGGGAGCGCGTCCGGTACCGGGCCGCGAGCGGCGTCCCGGACCCCGAACTGGAGGCCGCTTACCTCCGCGGAGAAGGCCTACCAGCTCGTCGTCGACAACCTCCGCCCCTCCACCGGCGGCGGCAACGGCACGGCCTTCAACCTCTTCGACATCTACGAGACCGGGCCCGGCCGGGGCATCTTCCAGATCGACGCCAACTTCGGCACCCCGGCGGCGATCATCGAGATGCTGCTGTACGCCCGCCCCGGACACATCGAGCTGCTCCCGGCGCTGCCCGACGCGTGGGCGGCCTCCGGCGCGGTCACCGGTGTTCCCGTACGCGGCGGCTTCACCGTCGACCTGCGCTGGAAGAACGGCACGCCGGTGTCGGCGCGGATCCACAGCGCCGGGGGCCGCACCACTACGGTGACCCACGGCGGCACCTCCCGCGCGCTCGCCCTGGAACCGGGAAGGTCCGTCACGCTGAAGGGATTCGACCGATGAGGGCTCAGCTGACCCGTGCCACCGCCCTGGCCGCCGTGCTCCTGACCGTCACCGCCACGGCCACGGCCTCCACCACGGCCACGGCCTCCACTGTGCCCGCTGCCGCCCCCGCGCGGGCCGCTGCCGTGCCGGCCGCACACGCCCAGGCCGCGTCCCGCACCCGGCGGCACGAGGTGGTCACCTGGGCCGCGAGCGCGGACCGTCTCGGCGCCGGCACGCCCGACCGCGCGTACCGTCTCGTCGTGCACACCAGCGTCGCCGGGAGCGATGCGCGCATCCGCCTGACCAACGCCTTCGGCGACCGTCCGCTGACCCTCGACAGCGTCTGGGCCGGCGTCCAGGAGTCGGGCGCCGCCCTGCGCCCGAGTACCAACCGGCGGCTGACCTTCGGCGGCGCCACCTCCGTCACCGTCCCCGCCGGCCGGACGGTCCTCAGCGATCCGCTGCCCGGCCGGCTGCCCGCCGCCACCGGCCTGGTCGTCAGCCTGCACAGCCCCGACGCGGCAGGTCCGGCCACCGGCCACGGCATGGCGATGCAGACGTCGTACACCACCCAGGGCGATCACACCGCCGAGGAGAGCGCCGGCCACTGGACGAACACCACCGGTTCCTGGTTCTACCTGGACGCCGTGTCCGTACGGACCGCACCGCACACCTCGGCCGTCGTCGCGCTCGGCGACTCCATCACGGACGGCTGGCACTCCAGCACCGGCCTGAACCGCCGGTGGCCCGACTACCTGGCCCGCCGCCTGGGACCGGCGCGCACCGGCGTCAAGGGCGTGGCCAACGAGGGCATCTCCGGCAACAAGGTGCTGGCCGACGGCGCCGGACAGAGCGCCCTGCACCGGCTGGAGCGGGACGTGCTGTCCCAGCCGGGCGTGCGGACCGTCTTCCTCTTCGAGGGCGTCAACGACCTCAAGGCGCACACCGGGGTCACCGCCGCCGACCTGATCGCCGGGTACCGCGAGATCGCCGCACGGGCGCACGCCGCCGGTAAGTGCGTGGTCGGTGCCACCGTCGGGCCGTTCAAGGGCTGGGGCGAGTGGGACGCCGCCGCCGAGTCGGTACGCCAGGAGGTCAACACCTTCATCCGGGACAACGGCGAGTTCGACGCGGTCACCGACTTCGACCGCGTCCTGCGCAGCCCGTACGACCCCGAGCGCGTCCTGCCGTTCCTGGACGGCGGCGACCACCTGCACCCCAACGACAAGGGCATGCAGGCGATGGCCGACGCGGTGGACCTCACCGCCCTGGACTGCGCCGGCGGCCCGCGCACCTTCGACTGACACACACTGGCACCTCACCGTGCGAGCCATCACACAGGTTGATGGGTGTGTGATGGCGCACAGGTGTTTGTGCGGACAGGGTGTCCAGGCAGTGTTTTCAGGCAAGGTGTCCAGGACACATATATGCTGTCTCCGACGACCCCGGGAGCGGGCCCGGCTTCCACAGAACGCCGAGAGCGCCGAAGCCGCGCCCGGTATGTGTGCCGCATGCGCGTGCAGTGACGTCAGGAGTTGCCTTGCCGGAGACAGCCGACCGGTCCCGTCCCACGTTCCTCCTCGTCCCCGGCGGCAACCACGGCCCCGGGCCCGCCCCCGGCCCGGCGCCGGAACCACCGGCCGGGGAACCGGCAGCGGTGCCACCGGGGGCGGGGCGGGTCCGGAGGGCGTGCCGCCGGGGGCCTGCGTGGGGCCACAGCCGCGTCCGTTACCGAGGACCTCCGGGGCGCGTCACCCGGCGGGGTTCCTCCGGCGGCGCATCCACCACACCAGGGCCGCGCCGGCCACGGCGAGGACGGCCGCGATGCCGGCGATCAGCCCGAAGGGGGTGTCGGAGCCGGTGTGGGCGAGGCCGCCGTCCGGGGTGTGGTCCGCGGGCGGGGTGGCGCCGCTGCCGCCCGGCGCGTGGGACGGGTGCGGCGTGGGGGCCGGTCCGCCTCCGCCGTGCGTGGGCGACGGGGTCGGCTCGTGGGTGGGTGTCGGGGTCGGAGTGGGGGTCGGTGCCGGGGAGTTCTCGTCGGTGGTGCCTCCCAGGTAGACCTTGTCGCTGTCCCGGTAGGTCACCTCGGCCTGCTGCGACGTCCTGGTGGTGGTGTCCAGACCGGGGTGCTGGGTGGTGAACTGGGTGCGGCTGATGTTGCGGCGGGGCGCCTTGGAGAAGTCCACGCCGCCCATCGACAGGATCCACACCTTGCCGTCGTAGGTCCGCTCGAACTTGTAGTCACCGTGCTCGAACGAGTACACGTACTTGTCGTAGACGGTCTTCTTGTCCCAGTTCTTGTTCTCGCCCCGCAGCGGCCACCGCTTCACGTCATTGCTGTTGATGATCTCGTGGTAGTCGGTCGGGGAGATCGCGTCCTGGCGGCGGACGTACTCGGCGGCGACCCGGGAGGAGTACACGCGGCGCAGATCGGCGTAGGCGGCGTCGTGGTTGACGCGCCGCTCCAGCTCCGGCCGGATCACCGACCTGACCAGCGCCTCGGCCTGCTTGGTCTGCGCCTCGGTCAGGTGGCACGAGCCCGCGGGCACGTCCGGACCGGTGGGCACCTCCATGTTGACCTTGAGCGGCGCGTCCAGGATGTAGATGCCGCCGTCCTGCTCACGCACCTGCGCGGTCTTCGGTGTGATCCACTGCCGGATCACCGGCAGGCACGGCTGGCCGCTCTCCGTGCGCGGCACGGCCCGCCAGAAGCGTTCGCCCCGCTCGGACTTGTCCGGGTTCATCGCGTCCGCGTAGTCGTGCTTGAGGGTCAGGTCCGACTCCAGCAGCACCCGGCCGGCGTCCGTCTTCGCGAACTCCTTGTCCAGGATCAGGTCCGGGCGCACCGGGTTGAGGTTGACCCAGAACTTGTCCGGGGTGAGCGCCAGCCAGGTGAAGAACGCGTCGGAGGCGAGGGTGAGTTTGGCCTCGCCGCCCCAGCCGGGCTTGCTGTCGGGGTCGGTGGCGTAGTCGGCCTTCAGGGAGTAGCGCAGCCCCTGGCCCTTGACGGGCTTGCCGACGAAGTTCATCTCCAGCGTGGAGAAGTCGATGCCGCCGGGCCCCCGGTTGAAGTAGCCGCCCGTGTTGCTCTGCTGGTACCTGCGCTGGATGCTGTACGCCTCCTGCGGGGTCTTGCCCGAGCGCAGCGCCTGGTCGAACAGCGGCCCGCGCATGCCGGACTTGAGCGGGTCGGCGTTGAAGCGCTTGTCGTAGCGGGTGTAGACGGTCGGCTTGCCGGTGCGCTCGATCGCGTTCGAGCGGCGCTCGTAGACTCCCGCCTGGGTGCGGTTCGTGCCGCGCTGCTTCTTCAGGTCGTCGTCGAACTGCTTGATCGCGTCCTTCGTGGGCTTCTCGGTGCGCGCCCCGGTCAGATACCGGTACGTCGACTTGGGGCGCTCCTTGGCGAGTTGCCGGTCGGCGTCGATCTGGTCCTTGCGGACCTCGCCGTTGGACTTCATCTCCACGTTGTGGTCGCGCGGCCGGTTGCGGGCGTCGACCACGCGGTAGCGCTTCTCGCCGGTCTCCGGGTCGGTGTAGTCCAGGACGTCCTGGCACCACCAGTCCGGGCCGACCATGTTGTACTTCTTGACCATCCGGGCCTCGAAGGCGTCGCCCCGGGCCGGGTTGCCGTGCGCGCCGACGTAGCGCACGTCCAGGAACCGCTGGAAGTCCTTGTAACCCGTCGACGCGTCGTACTGCTTGTTGTAACGGGCGTAGATCTCCATGGCCCGGTCGGCCGGGTTCCCGCTCTTCTTGAACTTGCGCTGCCAGGAACGGTAGTTGGTGCCCGCCCTGTCCCGCTGCTCCTGCGTCGGCGCGGGCAGTCCGTCGTACGCCTTCGCCGGGTTGTCGTAGGTGTAGTTCTCGTCGCTCGGCCAGGCGTCGTACGGCAGCGTGTCGGGCGGCCCCGAGTTCGGCGGTGTGGTCGGGAACGTGCGGCCGAGCCACTTCTCGTCGCACCGCTGCGTCTTCACGTTGGGGCGCTTCGCCGCGTACGCCTCGCCCTGAAGGCCCGGCAGGCCGCCCCAGGTGACGGCGGTCGCGGCGGTCAGAGCGAGCGTCGCGCGCAGCCACGTGCGTGGCGCGGGCGGCGCTCCGGCTGTCCGGTTCATGTGATGTCTCCCCCTGGGAACCCCCGTACTCTCCAGGAGAGTTGATGGTGCGCGGCGCGTGCGGGGGCTCCGAATCCGTGGTGTGGACGCGCCGCCGGGGGCTCACTGTAGGGGCGACGGGAGGCCGGTGCCCGGCGGCTCGCAAGGCATGTCCCCGTCAATACGACACCTTCCCGGGTTCGTCACGTGGTCCTCACGACTCGATCCAGGTCTCCTCCATGTCCCCGGTGGCCTCCTCGGTGTGCCGGACCCGGAGGACGGACGCCGAGAGGCCGCGCCGGTCGAGCGGGGCGACGCGGGCGAGCGCCAGGCGGGCCAGGCCGGACCAGTCGAGGGCGCCCGGCTCGGCGCCGGTGTCGATGCCCTTCTCGGCGAGGCGCGCGGGGTCGATGCCGAAGGCCGCGACCACCGCAGCCGGATCCCCGAGCACGGTCCAGTCCCCCTGACCGCCCCAGCCCGCCGCGAAGACGTTCACGCCGCTGGGGTGGACGAACTTCCATGCTCCGTAGGGCGAGTTGTGGTCGACGACTGCCGAAGCGACGACGACCGCACCGGGGAAGAGCCGGGCGAGCGCGTCCGCCTGCTCGTCCACGGGGAACGTCCCGGAGGTGTTGGCGAGCGCGGCGTCGCGGATCTCGGTCACGCCGCCCCAGCAGCCGACCCGGACCAGGTCGAGGTCCGTGCGCGTCCACAGGGGGATCGCGTCGGTGGCGGGGACGGTGCCGAGGTCCTCCAGGACCGCGTCGACCGTGCCGAACGCGGCGGCGAACTCCCGTGCCCGCGCCGCGTCATGAGCGGCGAGCCGCCCCTCGGGGCCGGGGAGCGGGGGGTGGGCGACGGTCAGGCGGAACTCCCCGTGCCGCGCCACCGCCTCGTCCGGAGAGCTGTCCCAGAAGCTGTTGTCGGTCATGGGGTCACCGTAGCGGCCCGGTCTCCGCCACCTGGCCGGCCGGCCGGGGGCACGGCCGGTCCCCGGGACGACGCACGTCCGCCCGCGGCGCCACGGCACGCCCCGGAGTACGGGGCGGCCGCGGCGCCGCGGGCGGACGGTCAGGTGTGTCGCCGTTCAGCCGTTCCGGCGGCGGGCGTCAGAGGATGGTGTTGTAGGTGTTCCACCCGCCGCCGACGCTGGACTTGGCGGCGAACGGCGCGGTGGCGCTCGCCTGGCCCTTGTAGAACCAGAGCCCGCCCGAGCTGTCCCGGGCGACGAGGTCGGGCTTGCCGTCCTTGTCCAGGTCACCCGGTCCGACCAGCACGTTGTACGTGTTCCAGCCGGGGCCGACACGGGTCTTGGTGGCGTAGGGCGCGGCGGCGTTGCCGGTGCCCTGGTAGAGCCACAGCACGCCCGAGCCGTCCCGGGCGATCAGGTCCGCCTTGCCGTCACCGGTCACGTCACCCGTGGCGGTCAGGTTGTTGTACGTGTTCCAGCCGGGGCCGATACGGGTCCGGGCGGCGAACGGCGCGGCGGCGTTGCCGGTGCCCTGGTAGAGCCACAGCACGCCCGAGCCGTCACGGCCGATCAGGTCCGCCTTGCCGTCACCGGTGAGGTCCCCGGCGCCGGTCAGGGCGTTGTAGGTGTTCCAGCCCGAACCGACCTTGGCGCGCGACAGGAAGGGCGCCGACGGCTTGCCGCTGCCCTTGTAGTACCACAGCACCCCGCTCTTGTCGCGGGCGACCATGTCACCGGTGCCGTCCGCGCGCAGCGCCGTCATCGGCGTCATCGCGTCGTACGTGTCCCAGCCGCCGCCCACGCGGTAGCGCAGCAGGAACGGACCGGAGGTGCTGCCGCTGCCCTGGTACTGCCACAGCACACCCGAGGCGTCGCGGCCGAGGATGTTGTTGCGGTCGGTGGCCGGGTCGGGAGCCGTACCCTTGACCACGTCCACGTCCTCGGCGCGCACCCAGGCGAGCCGGTGGTTGTAGCGGATCGGGTAGAAGGTGTTGCTGCCCACGACCATCACGCGCGACCCGGTGCCCGTGCCGTCGATCAGGCCGCTGTTGTAGTACGAGCCCTTCACGGCCGCACCGGCCAGCGCGTACTTCTGCCCGGCCGCGATGCTGTACTTGGTCAGCGAGTCGCTGTTCTGCTTCTGGACCTCGACCCCGGTGCCGGCGTAGTCCGTGTCCTTCGGGTACGTACGCCCGTACACGGGGACCGACGTGGCGCCCGCCTTCGGGGTGACCGTGTCCGGCGTGCCGACTGGGGTGGCGAACTGACCGCCCTGGTTGTAGAACCAGGCCTTCTGCCCGCCGTACCAGATGGCGGTCCAGTCCCGCTGCGCCTCCGCGACGACGTACTCGCCGCCGGCCACCACCTTGTTGGCCCAGTTCGGGCCCTCGGTGGCGGTCTGGCTGCCCAGGTACGCGTCGGACAGGGGCGCCGAGCTGGTGGACGGCCCGGTGTACAGGTAGGCGAAGTTCGCCGGCTGCTTGTCGACCGCGGCGCCGCCGTTGGTGAGGGTCGGCTGGTTCGCCGTGGTGAACGGCGGCACGATGCGGATCACCTGACCGGCCTTGTACAGACCGCCCGCACCGCTCGCGCCGGTCGGGGCGCCCAGCAGCTGCATGTAGTGGTTCCAGTCCCAGAACGGGCCCGGGTCCCAGTGCTGGGACTTCACGTTGGCGTCCAGGACGCCCGGCACCTCGTCGTGACCGATGATGTGCTCACGGTCCAGCGGGATGCCGTACTTGGCGGCCAGGTACTTCACCAGGGTCGCCGAGGACTCGTACTCGGGCTCGGTGTACCAGCTGCCCTTCTTGATCGCGTAGCCCTCGTGCTCGATGCCGATCGAGTGCATGTTGACACTCTTGTTGGCAGCGTGCCACGCCTCGTTCTTGTTCTCGACGACCTGGGTGACCTGGCCGTCGGAGGCGCGGACGAGGTAGTTGGTGCTGGCGTACGAGGCGGGGTTCTGGAAGACGTTCAGCGAGGCGTCGTAGGTGCCCTCGGTGTCGTGGATGACGATGGAGTTGATCTCGCCGCCGGCCACCGGACGGTTGGCGATGTTGTAGTTGCCCCAGTCGTCCGGGCCGCTGTTCTGCTGGTACGCGGCCGGCTTGAAGTCGCACTTCAGGGTCGACGGGCAGTCGGCGGTCGCGTTGGCGGCGACAGTGGCGACGGTCGCCTTGGCGAGCTTGAGGTCCGCCTGCCGCGCGGGCTCGACCGCCGGGTCGGCCGCGAGCGTGACGTGCTCGCCGCCCGCGGTGACGCGCTGCTCACCGGTGCGGATCGAGTCGTAGACGCGGTTCGCGAAGAGCTGCGCGCCCTTGGTGTCCGTCGCCTGGCTGGCCCGGGCCACGGCCGGGTACCAGGCACCCGCGTCCTTCGGCAGCGAACCGGTGGCGGCCTTCTGGTACTTGGCGAGCAGGGCGGCACCGGCCCGGATGCTCTGCCGGGCGTCGCCGCGCACCTTCTGCGCCGGGACGTCGATGAGGCCGGCCGCCTCGTTCAGCGTGTGCAGCCGCGGGTCGCTCGTGTCGACGGCCTGCTTGCCGGCGCCCTTGAGCGCCTTCGCCGGGTCGAAGTGCTTCTCCACGGCCGGGTCGCCACTGCGGTTCATGCGGTCGAGCTGCTGCTCGCGCGACGCTGTGTCGTCCTGGAGGCTGCCGGGGTCGACGTCCGTGAGCCCCATGACGTTGTACGCGCCCGTGGTGCTCGGCAGCCCGTCGTGGTCCTCCCACAGCGTCTGCCGGTACGAGACCGCCATCAGCACGCTCAGCGGGACGTCGAACTCCTGGGCGGCCTTCTCGAACTCCGCCTGCAACCGGGCGCCGGGACGGGCGGCTTCGGCACCACCGGGCCCTCCGGTTCCGGGCGATGCCACGGCCAGCGAGCCGGCCGTGGCGGCCACGGCGATGGCCGACGCCGCGGCGTAGGCGAGCAGTCTTGTCTTCTTGCGGCCTCTGCGATGGTCCGCGCTCAAATTCCACCCCTGATCAGTGCTAGATGTGCAACATGAGGTCGTTGCAGTTCACACTTCAACGGGGTGGACGCTACCAACGCCGATCACGTTCCCGGCACCGGGGCGGAGTCCGGCAGGCGAGGCGGGGCGCAATCGCCAGATAACGCCCGGTTGTTCGGCCGGGGAGCGGTCGCACGACGGCCCGCACGTGCGCGGCATCGGCTGGCGGTGTCGCCCCCGTCCGCGGGTGGGGCTCCGGCGCCGGGAGGGCCGCCGCGAGGACCGGCAGCGCGCCGGCAACCGGCCTCAGTGCCGGCCGTCCTCCACCAGCGCGGCTGCCACGGACCGGACGATCTCACGGCGCTCTTCGGGGTCGGTGAGGTCCACGGCCGCCAGGACGTCGGGGCCGGCCATGTTCCACAGCATCGCGACGTGGATCAGCAGCATGAACAGCACGCGGGCCTCGAAGCGGCCGGAGTCGACCCCGTCGGCCTGCGCCCCGGCGATGGCGGCGATCCGGGACCGGACGCTCTCCACCGGGCAGGCGCTGGCCGGCTCGCCGCCGTGCTGGACGAACTGCCAGGTGATCAGTCGCGGCAGCTCCGGGTACTCGGTGTACATGTCGCTCAGGTGGACGGCGAACCCGGGCAGATCGTGCACGTCGAGCGGCGCTCCACCCGGCGTTGGCCATGCCCAATTTGATCATGCTCGACCAGATGGCGGTCGGTGAGTGGGACGCGGCCGAACGCACGGGGAAACGCGCCCTGGCCCTGGCAGCGGAACACCGCCATGAGCTGTTCGCGCATCAGAGCCGGGGCTACCTGGCCCAGCTCGCCGCACTGCGCGGGCAGGTGGGAGCGGCGCGGGAACTGCAGGCGATGACCGGTTCCTGGGCCCGTCCCCGCGGCGTCGGGTTCCTGACCCAGACAGCCGACGCCGCCGGTGCCACGGCCGCCCTGAGCACCGGCGACTACGAGACCGCGTAACCGTACGCCATCACGATCACCACGCCGGGAACGTTCCGGCCCTACGCCCACCAGGCCTCACGAACCCTGCTCGACCTCGTCGAGGCCGCCCTGCACACCGGGCGCACGGCGCAGGCCCGCGCCCACGCCTTAACCGCACGCGACGCCGGACCTCCCGGCATCTCGCCCCGCCTCGCCCTGCTCACCCGCGGGGCGCTGGCGATGACGGCCGAGGGGGGAGGCGGAAGCCGCGGAGATGTACGCGCGCGCCGAGTCCCACGCGGCGGCGGCACGGTATCCGTTCGAGCTGGCACGGATCAGGCTGGCCCACGGAGCGCGGGTGCGCCGCGCCCGGGGCGGCCCGGCGGCCCGGGAGTAACTGGCCTCGGCGGTGCAGGCGTTCGAGCAACCGCACGAGAACGGCCCCGGAGGAGATCCTCCGGGGCCGTTCTCTCAGGCTGCCGACGCCTTGTTTCTCTCTTCCGACCGACAGACATGCGGTCTCCGATGTGCGTCACTGGCTTGACGGGTGACACGGTCGCCTGCCATGCTTACGTCACCGCCTGAACGGGTGACACGGAGAGTCTGAGTGTCACCCCGGAAGGAGGCCCCAGACACACACAGACACCTCCACAACCCACCCGCGAAACACGCAGGAAGAACCGTCATGGCCGTCACCTACACCGCCCGCGTCGACGTCACCGGCGAAGGCCGCAACGGCGGCACCGCCCGCTCCGCCGACGGCCTGCTGGAACACACCCTGGCCATCCCCAAGGAACTCGGCGGCGCCGGCGACGCCACCAACCCCGAACAGCTCTTCGCCGCCGGCTGGGCCGCCTGCTTCCTCGGCGCCCTGCGCCGCGCCGCCGCCGTCCGCCACATCAAGCTCACCAGCACCGCCATCACCGCCGAGATCACCCTCACCCACGGCGACGACGGCGAGTTCAGGTCGTCGAGCAGCTCGCCGGCCGGCCGGCCCCGATGCGGGAACCGCTGGTGGCGGCCATACCCGCCCGGCTCGGGCCGGCGGACCGAGAACTGCGGCACGCACTGCTGTACCTCTCCCTCGTCCTCTCCCGGGGCCTGCCCGGCGAGACGCTGGTCGCCGAGCGGCGAGAGGCGCTCGCCGACACCGAGGACCGCTGGCGGCCGATCGGCGAGAGCGTGAGCTTCGCCGAGGCCGAACTCGACGCGGGCCGCCCGCTGTCGCCCGCCGTCGTCGCCGCGTTCCGGCGCGGGGCGGACGACAGGTACTCCGGGCTCGGGGAACTGGCCGACCGGATGACCGAGCCCGTGCTCGGCGTCGGCGAGCAGTGGGCCGAGACCGCCATGGCCGACGTACTCCCGCTCCGCCCGGCCTGGCGGGACCTGCTGGCCCACGCCGCCACCGCCAGGACGGCCAAGCCGACCGCGACATGGGAGAGGAAGGGCGGCGCGCTCCTCGACGACATCGGTCCCGAGGCCTTCCGGACACGTGCCCTGCCCTGGCTGGCACTGGCCGGCCGCCCGCGCACACTCACCCTGCGCCAGGACTACCACGAGGCCCCGGTCAACGAGCTGTTCGACCCGTTCAACGCCAACGCCCTGCGCGGACTCGCCTGGCTGCTCGCCCGCACCCGACCGTGCGAGGAGACGGCCACCGCGCTCGGCGCCCTGGTCGACACCGCCCTGCGCGTGGTGCCCGAGCACGGCCCGTGCAACCCGAAGGTGGCCAACGGCGCCGTGTACGCGCTCGCCCGCCTCACCGGACCGGACGCCCGCGAGGAACTGCGGCGCCTGGCGCAACGCTCCGTCTACAGGAGTACCCTGCGGCAGATCGAGGCCGCCCTGGCACGGACGGCGTCACAGCCGCAGTGAGGCCGCCACCGGCAGGTGGTCGCTGCCGGTGGCCGGCAGCGACCAGGCCGACCGGGGATCGACACCCCGGACCAGGATCTGGTCGATGCGGGCCACCGGGAACGCGGCCGGCCAGCTGAAACCGAACCCGGCCCCCGCCTCGGCCTGGGCCGAACGCAGCCGGGAGGTGACCGGAGCCAGCGCCCGGTCGTCGGTGGTGCCGTTGAAGTCGCCCACCACGACCACGCGCGGCAGCCGTTCGGCGCGCAGCGCGGCGGCCAGCCGCAGCGCCGCCGCGTCACGGGCACGCACGCCGAAGCCCGAGCCGAGGGCGAACCGGACCGACATCAGGTGGGCGACGAAGACGGCGACCGGCCCCTTCGGTGTGTGCACGGTGGCGCGCAGCGCGCGCGGCCACGGCGCGATGGCGACCGTACCGCCGTCGCTCACCGGGTACCGGCTCCACAGACCGACCGTGCCGTGCACCGCCGTGTACGGGTAGCGGGCGGCCAGGATCCGGCGGTAGGTGGCCGTCGCGTCGCCCAGCTCCTCCAGCGCCACCACGTCGGCGCCCGAGGCGGCCAGGGCACGTGCGGTGCCCGCCGGGTCGGGGTTGTGCTCGTCGACGTTGTGCGTCACGACGGTCAGGTACCCGCCGTCGGCCCGCTTGTCGAGGAGTGTTCCGCCGAACAGCGAACACCACACCGCGGCGACCACGGCGGCGGCCACCGCGGCGGTCGCGGACCGCCGCGGCAGCGCGCACAGCAGCAGCGCCGGCACGACGAGCCCGGTCCAGGGCAGGAAGGTCTCGACGAGGCTGCGGAGGTGTCCGGGCCCGTTCGGGACGAGACGGTGGCCCGCCATCAGCAGGACGGCCGGCGGTGCGGCGGCCGACGCCGTCCGACCCCGCCGCCACCTGCCGGAGCGTGCGCCTGGTTGCCGTATCCGGGCGGACGCAGGTCCTGGTGGTGGTGCGCCAGGGGTGTCCGCAGGGGTCGTCACGGCCGCTGTCACCGCTTCCCCGGCACGGCCGTCGCCACCCACCGGCGTACGCCCTCGACCAGCGAACGGCCGGCCTCCACCGCGGCGTCCAGACCCTGCCGCGGATCGGTGCCCGCCCGCTGGTGCAGTACGACGCCCAGCACCAGCCGTTCGTGCCCGTCCCGGTCGGGTGCCTTCGCCGCCCACATCAGGTTTCCGCCCGCCGGGGTGCTGGAGCCGGTCTTCAGCCCGATCACCCCGTCCTCGCCCAGCAGCGTGTCGGTGTTCGTGATCGATCCCGGGACGCCGGGCACGGTCGTGGACGGCATGGCGACGACCGAGCGGAACGCCGCATCGCGCATCACCTGCCGGGCCAGCTTCAACTGGTCGCCCGACGTACTGGTGTTCGTCGGCCCGATGCCGCTGGCGTCGGTGTACACCGTGTCCCGCATGCCCAGGCCCCGGGCGGCCCGGTTCATCTTCGCGGCGAACGCCTCCTCGGATCCGGCGTCCCAACGGGCCAGCAGCCGGGCGACGTTGTTCCCGGAGGGAATCAGCATCAGTTCCAGCAGCTTGCGTTCGCTCAGCCGCCGTCCCGCGTCGACGCGCGCGGTCGACTCGACCCCGGACACGGACTCGTCGGCGGCCCGCTGGTCCACGGTGATGTCCGGGCCCGGCTCGTGCGCCCCGAGCGGATGGTCGCGGAGCACGACGTACGCGGTCATCACCTTCGTGACGCTGGCGACCGGCACCGGCGTCCGCCCGCCCCGCGACCCGAGGTCGCCCCGGGCGCCGAACCCCTCGACGGACACACTCGTCTGTCCCTCGGCCGGCCAGGGCAGCGAGGGCTGTTCCGATGCCGACCCGGCCGCACCGGCGTCCTGGAGGCCCCCGCCCCCATGGGTGACGACAGCGAGGACCACCAGGACGGCCAGCGCCGTGATCCCCGCTGCGCAGGCCGCGCCCAGGTGTCCTCTCGACGGACACCGCAGCAGGGACGGCAGGCGGGATCCGCGGCGATGGAGCGCCCCGGCCGGGCACGCATCGGGCTCCCCGGGGGTGGTGACCGGGCACATGCGAACGCACCTCCAAGGGGCAGTGCGCGACGTTCACGCACGACAGCCACCTTGCGGGGTGAGGTTCTCCAGGAGACCGGCACCGCGTCTCCGTCCCCGCTCGTCCGTGTATCCGCCGTGTATCAGTGAGCCGTGCCCGCGGTGTACCGGCGCCCGCCGCGCGTCCGCGCCGGGGCAGGTCAGGTGAGAGCGGCGGCGGGCAGCCGCAGCGTGGCCATCGCCCCGCCCCCGGGCGCGTCGGCGAAGTCCAGCGAGGCGCCGATGACCCGCGCCTGGCCCAGGGCGATGGTCAGGCCGAGCCCGTGCCCCCGGCCGCGTTCGGCGGCCCCGGTCCGGAACCGCTGCGGTCCGTGCGTCAGCAACTCCTCGGGGAAGCCGTCACCGTGGTCGCGTACCGTCACCGTCGGCCCCGACACGGTGACCTCCACCGGCGCGCGGCCGTGCCGGTGCGCGTTGACGACCAGGTTGGCGACGATCCGGTCCAGGCGCCGCGGATCCGTCTCGACCGGCGCCACCGCGTCCGCCGTGAACCGCGCCGCGAGGCCGGTCCGGGCCAGCGAGTCCGCCACCACCTCGTCGAGCGGCACCGGCCGTGACTCGGCCCGCTCGGCCCCCGCGTCGAGCCGGGAGATCTCCAGCAAATCCTCGACCAGCGTACGCAGCACCCCCACCCGGTCCCTGACCAGCTCGCTCGCCTCGCCCTCGGGCAGCAGACCGCTCGCCGTGACCAGGCCCATCAGCGGCGTACGCAGTTCATGGGCGACATCCGCCGTGAAGCGCTGCTCGGTCTCGAGCCGGTCGCGCAGACTGTCCGCCATCGCGTCCACGGTGGCGGAGATCTCGGTGATCTCGTCACCGCGCCCGCCGTCCCCGCCGCGTCCGGCGGCGGTACGCGCGTGCAGGTCACCGGCCGAGATCCGGCGCGCCGTCCGTGCCACCCGGCGCAGTCTGCGGTGGGGCAGTTCGGCGGCGAGCGCGGACAGCGGAACGACCACGGCCAGCGCCAGCAGCGAGTACTTCCACATGTGCCGGTCCAGGGCCTTGCGGGAGAGCAGGTCGAGGGTCATGTCGACCTCCACTGCGTACGGCTGCCCCCGGTACTGCAGTGCGGCCCACATCCTCGGCCTGACCTGGTTGCCGTCGTACCAGGTGGCCGCCGGATCGTCCGCCCGCCGGTCCGTGAGCCGCCGCAGCAGCTCGTCGGGCATGACATCGGCGTCCGTCACGTCCCCGTCCTGCGGCACGCCGTCGCGTTCGTACCGCTCCAGCGCGAGGGAGAGCGCGTTGCGCGCCTTGACCTCGCCCTCGTGCAGCGACCGGTCCCGGGTGCTGCCGTGGACCAGCAGCCCGATGGTGAGGGCGACGGCGCAGCAGGCCACGGCGACCAGCAGCGCGATCCGCCAGCGCAGCGAACGCCAGTCGAGCAGGGCGCGCAGGGTGTCCACGTCAGCGCCGCACGAGTTTGTAGCCGAACCCGCGCACCGTCTCGATCCGCTCGGCGCCGATCTTCTTGCGCAGCCGCTGCACACACAGGTCGACGACCCGGGTGTCCCCGTCCCAGCCGTAGTCCCACACGTTGCGCAGCAGCGTCTGCCGGTCGAGGACCACGCCGGGGTGCGCGGCGAACTCCAGCAGCAGGCGCAACTCGGTGGGGGCCAGGGCGACGGGCTCGCCGCCCCGGAACACGTCGAGACCGGCGGTGTCCACGGTCAGGTCGCCGAATTCCAGCCGGCTGCCGTCGCCGGTACCGGTCGCCGCCGGCGCGGGCGGCGCGGCCCCGTCCGGTGTGCCGTCGGCCGAGGTGAAGGCCGCGCGCCGCAGCAGCGACCGGATCCGGGCCACCAGCACGGCGGTGTCCACGGGTTTGACGACATAGTCGTCTGCGCCCGCCTCCAGACCGGAGACGACGTCCAGCGAGTCTCCGCGCGCGGACATCATCAGGATGGGTGCCGTGCTGGTCTCCCGGATCCGGCGGCACAGTCCGATCCCGTCCAGGCCGGGCAGCATGACGTCCAGGAGCAGCAGGTCGTGGCCGCCCTCCCGGAACGTCTCCAGTCCGCTGAGGCCGTCCGCGGCCGGGGTGACCCGGTAGCCGTAGCGCTCCAGGGCGAGGGCGACGGAACGGCGGATCACGTCGTCGTCCTCGACGAGCAGGACAGTGACGGGGGGTTCGGCGCCCCCGGCGGCCGGTGCAGCAGGCATGTTCTTCCATCCGGACGTAGGTGCGGTCCCCACCCGGCACGGGTACGGGCCGTCCCATCATGCCGCCTGTACGGCCCCCGGCGGTCCGCCGGGGCCACCTGGCGGGGCCTGCTCCCGGCGGCCCGCCGGGCCCGCCGCGTACGGCGGTGCCGGGCGCCGGCCCGGGCGTCAGCGTGTGGCTTCCCGGCAGCCGCGTGCCCTCAGTACGCCGAGGAGGACGGTGCCGTCGGGGGAGCCCGGGCCGGTGGTGGGGCCCCGGCCCGGGGCGCCGGGGTAGGCGCCGTCGTCACCATCGACGACGTTCCGGAACCCGGCGGGGACCTCGCCGGGAGCGAGATCCTGGCAGAGGAGGGGTGCGGCAGGCCGCGCGGCCCGCCCAGTGCCTGGGCCAGCCTGCGGACCAGCGCCGCCCACAGCGGCGTGGCCGGGCCGGCGCCGCCGACACAGCCGGGGATCTCCGGGCGGCGACGTACGAGCGGCAGCAGTCCGGCCGCGCTGACCCGGCCCGGCCGGGCGACCACGGCGACCACCACCGACCACGCGGCGGGCCACGGGCCGGGCCCGGGCCTGCGTGAGGCGAGGAGGTCGCGCGAATCGGAGTGAACCCCAGGCCCTGCGGCACACGTTGCTCCTGATGAGAAGGGTCTTCGGTGTACCGGACAGAGAGACAGGGAACACAGTGAAGCTGCGCAACAAGCGTCTCGCCGGTATCGGCCTGACCGTGCTCGCCGCGGGCGCGACCGTGCTCGGCGCGAGCACGGCGGCGTCCGCCTCGGCCGCGAACGAGCCGTGGCAGGTGGGCGTCTGGAACGTCGGCTCGGACTGCAACGCGGCCAAGTACGAGTTCTGCGTCTGCACCGACGCGAACTACCAGGGCAAGTCGGTCGGTATCCGCTGGGGCGAGAGGGACACCTACCTCGACATCAGCGCGGACATCGGCGCGTCGATGAACAACAGCATCTCCTCGGTGATCAACAACACCAACTACGCCTGGGCGATGACGGACGTGCCGAAGACGGACGGGTGCGTCGATCTCCGCGTGCACTCGTACCACCACCTGGCGAACTTGGCCGACTTCGGCTTCAACGACCGCGCGTCCGGGCTGACCATCTGGAAGGACGCGGGACCGGGCGCCTGAGGCCCTGCCCGCCGGCCACTGCTTCAGTGCCCCGTACTGATGGGCGTCGAGGCCGGGGGCGGGCAGCTCACTCGTCCCCGGCCAGCTCCAGCTCGACCACCGGAAGCAGGACGTCGGGCCGGGTGACGGGCAGGGTCAGGGTGAGCGTTCCCGCAGGCTGACCGGGCGGTGCCATGTTCACGTGCTCGTGCTCGGCGCCGTCCAGTTCGTGGAACCGGATCTCCGAACCGTCGTGCAGCAGTTGGGCGTAGCGCACCCGGCCCGCCAGCCCCGGCAGGTGGAGGTGGTGGAGCGGCCAGGCGAGCAGGTGCACGTAGAGGCGGCGTCCCACGCGGGTGCACAGCGTGTTCGCGGGCGCCGCGAGCCCGCTCGGACCGGCGCCGCGCACGGACCGCTCGTGCAGGGACATCCACTCGCCGACGGCCCGCAGCGTCTCCCCGGCCCGCGCGTCCAGCGCGCCCCTGCCGGTGGGCCCCACGTTGAGCAGCAGGTTGCCGCCGCACGCCACGGACTCCACCAGCATCCGCACCAGCAGCGCCGGGTCCTTGTACTCGTGGTTGTCCCGGTCGTAGCCCCAGGAGCCGTTCAGGGTGTGGCAGGCCTCCCAGGTCACCGGGGCGCCGTCGCGCTCGATGGGGCGGTCGGGCTGGTACTGCTCGGGGGTCACGTAGTCACCGGGGACGCCGAGCCGGTCGTTGACGAGGATGTCCGGCTGCAACTCGCGCACCATGGCGAGCAGTTCGGGCGCGCCCCACTCCCGTGGCCCCTTGCCGGGGTAGGTGAAGTCGAAGAAGAGCAGGTCGAGCGGGCCGTAACCGGTCAGCAGCTCGCGCACCTGCCCGTGCAGGTAGGCGCGGTAGCGGGACATGTCCCGGGGCTCCCGCGCGGCCGGGGTGTCGCGCAGCGGGTGGTGGGCGTCGACGGTGAAGTCCGGGTGGTGCCAGTCCAGCAGCGAGTAGTACAGGCCGACCCGCAGCCCCTCGGCGCGCATCGCCTCCGTGAACTCCCGCACCAGGTCACGGCCGGCCGCGCGCTGGGAGGTGTACGAGGTCAGCGCCGAGTCGTAGAGGCAGAAGCCGTCGTGGTGCTTGGCGGTGAGCACGGCGTAGCGCATTCCGGCGGCCTTCGCCGCGCGGGCCAGCTCACGCGCGTCGAACAGGTCCGGGTCGAACCGCTCCAGGTAACGGTCGTACGCCTCCTGCGACATGGCCTCCCGGCTGCGCACCCACTCGTGCCGGGCGGCGAGGCTGTACAGGCCGAAGTGGACGAACAGTCCGAAGCGGGCGGTCTCGAACCACCTGGTGGACGCTGTGGGCACGGGCACGGCAACTCTCCTGTCGCGGTCGGCGGCTCTCACCGGTCCGCTGTTGTCTATCACCGGGTGACAACGCCCCCTCGGCGGAGTACGGCGGAGTGCACGGCACCGGCGTCACTCCGCACCACGCGGACGAGTACCTGGCGAACCCGGGCCGCCGACCGGGCCGGCCCGCCGGCGGCCGGGGAGCAGCCGGGGAGCGGCCGGGGAGCAGCCGGGGAACGGCCCTCCGGGGCGGGTCCGGGCGCGGTGACGGGTCCTGCCGGCGACCGCCCGGCCGCCGCCGCGCGGGCCCGCGCGATCAGCGGTCCGCGTGCTCGCCGCACGGCCCCGGCACGGTGCCGCGCGCCGGGTCCGCGACCGGCAGGTGAACGGGCGATGGCGTCCGGGTGTGGCACGGGCGACAGTTGAAGCACGTACCGGCGGACTCCCCGTTCCGGCCCTGACCGGCGATTACGTTGAGTCCCGTGCGCACACAGCAGCAGCCGGCGAACGGCGTGGGCAGGCCGGCCAAGCAGGGCCCGCCGGCCCCCCGCATCACCGCACCGGCCCCCTCCGGTGCCCAGCCCCACCTGCTCACCCTCCAGCGGGCCGCCGGAAACGCGGCCACCGCCCGTGCCCTGCGTGGCGGCGGGCGGCAGCTTCCCCCCGTCATCAACGAGAACACCGAGCAGACGCTCGGCCTGCCGCCCTACCTCGCCGACCTGACCGCGGCCGGGCTCTCCACCGCGTACGGCCTCACCGGGCACGCGTTCGTGCGCGACGCGGTGACCGAGGCCGTGGGGCACGGCGGCGGCACGGTCGACGAGATCGTCTCCGAACTGACCGGACGGCCGGAGACCTTCTTCGGACAGGGCCGCGCCTTCGCCGTCCAGGGCGCGAACGGCACGGAGTGGTTCGACGTCACCGTCACCGTCTCCCGCGCACCCGAGGACGTCCCGCCGCTCTTCCTGCCCGCGAAGGACGTGGAAGCCGCCGTCCCGGACCAGTACACGGCGCCCCTGGCGCCCCTGGACGAGGCCGTGGGCAAGGACACCAAGGTCGACACCCAGCACAACACCGCGGCCACCGTGTCCAGTACGGCAGGCGGTTCTTCGAGCCACGGCGCGGGCGGCACGGTCTTCGGGCTCGCGCCCGTCGCCCCCGGGCTCTGGCTCGGTGCGGCGGCCACGGGCAACGTGCAGCCCTGGCAGTCCTCGCGGGAGACGCGCGGCCAGCGGAACGTGGCCGAACCCCGCGTGCTGCGCAGCGACTCGGGCTCGGTCGAGGTGCCGCGCAGGATACGGTACGGCGTCCGGGTGCGGCGCCATGGCGGCACCGACGTGTCGACGTACAGCGGACCGGGCACGCTCACCCAGCGGGTGCCCACCGAACACCTGGTCCCGGGGCGCGGCGGCCCGCAGGCCGACCTCCGGCGGGTCGGCACGGAAACCGCACGGCAGCTCACGCTCGCCGACTCCCTGGCTCCGCTGGGCGTGACCGACACCGCCGCACCGCACCAGGGCGGCGGCGGGCTGTTCGACACGGTCGCCTCCGTCCTGCACCCCTCCCTGACCGCCCCCGGCGCACCGGGCCTCGCCCGGCTGTACGCGGCCACGTCCACGACGACCGTCCTGGAGGACCTGCCCCGGCTGCTGCGGGGCGGAGTGCTCGGCGAGGACCTGGAGTCCAAGGACGGCAAGACCGCGGGAAGCTACCGCATGAGCGCGGCGATCACCCACCTCGCCCCCGCCTGGAGCACCGGCAAGACGCAACTGCGCACCCACCAGCAGACCCAGCACACCCTCACCGAGACCGCGGGCAAGGGCCGGGCCCTCGCCGGGGGCGTGGGCCCGGCGGCCGGGCTCGGTGCGGTCGGCAACGCGGCCGTGGTGCGCGCCACCGCCATGCCGGTCGGGGCCGCGCGCTCGGCGCGGTTCACCGCGAGCGAGCAGACCGTGTCCAGCCGGCAGGGCGCCGAGGTCCGGGGCGAGAAGGTGCTCTACCGCGGGACCGTACGGCTCACCGTGGAGGGCACGGGCCCCCGCTCGGCCGGAATGGTGCTGGACCCCAAAAAGCGGGCCGCCGGCCACACGATGAACGTGTGGGTCAGCCTGCGCGCCGACGAGGCACAGGCACTGGGGCTGCCCCTGCCCCCCGGCATGACGGCCGGCGAGTTCGTCAAGAAGCCGAAACGGACGGTCGTGGACGCCGAGGGCCGCCAGACGCAGGAGGAGGTCGAGCGGCACCTCCCGTTCGGCGCAATGGGCTCCAGCGTCGCGCTCAGCTCCCTCGACACGCGGCCCATGACCGAGGCCGTGGAGCACCTGTTCGCGACCGACCCCCGGCTGGCCGGGTACCTGCCCTCCTTCGGCGCCGACCCGGCCCCCACCCCCACCAGCGGGGAGGAGGCGGCCGCGCAGCGCCACAACCAGCGCGAACTCATGGCCGCGCTCTCGGAGACCAACCTCCGTGTCAACAAGGACCAGTTGCTGTCCACCGGCATCCGGGTACGGCTGCGCCGCAAGAGCACCCTGCACTCCCACGACGTCCAGATCCGGGTCAAGGGCACGCTCGGGGACGCCGAGTACCTCGGCGACACCGACGACTGGCTGGTGCGCAGCCACTCCGGTGTCACCAGCAACCTCCAGAGCGGCCGCAGCAGTACGCGCTCGGTCGGCGGCATGGTCCTCGGCCAGGCCCGGCTGGTCCCCGGCGCGCTGTCCGCCTCGGCCCGCTACGACCGCACCCGCAGCGGTACCCGCCGCAACCAGGCAGGCCCCACCACCCGTACGGACATCCTCACCAACGGCTCCGAACAGGCCAGCACCTTCACCTCCGCCCTGCGCCTGGACGTGGACGTCACGATGACGTCCCGGCGGCGCAAGCTCGCCCGCGGTCTCACCGTCGGCTCCCCCGGCCGCGACGTGCCCGAGCCGCAACATCTGGAGGCACTGCACCTGGAGGAGCAGGAGGTACTCCTGCGGACGGCCCCGGAGTTCACGCTGGACGACGCCGGGAGGGATCGGCTCGACGCGGTCGGCGCGCAGGCTCCCGGTGCCGAGTCCGCCCTGGCCGCCGAGGGCATCGGCGACCTGGCGGGGATGGCCCCCGCCCCGGTGACCGGGCAGGCGCTGCGGGACTGGCAACTGGTGGAGACGGTCGGCGACGGACAGCCGGTGCGGGACCTCGCCTTCCGGCTGCTGTCCCGGGCCGCCGCCCGCGGCAGGGCGGGTCAGCAGGACACCGCGCTGGCCACGGAGGGGCTGGCCCCGCGCCTGGCCGTCGAGGAGCGGTTCAGTCCGCAGGCGATCACGGCGTCGCTGCGGCAGGCGGTGTCCTCGGGCTGGGTGGTGAAGAACCTGCGCCACCCGCGCCGCCTGGCCGCGCTGAACGGCGCCGTCGGCACCCGGATGGCGCTGGCCAACCCCAGACTGCTGCACGAGGGAGCCGGCCCGGGCACCGAGACGTTCGTGCTCGGCGGCCACCAGGCGACCGGGCAGACCGGCACGGCCACCAACAGCTCGGTGCAGTTCGGGGCCACCGGCCTGGAGAGCGACACCCATGTGCGCGCGGCCGAGGGGCTGTCGGCGTACCGGAGCTGGGGCGAGAGCCGGGCCGAGGCCAACGCCCTGTCCGGCACGGTCGAGCGCAACGCGCACACTCCGCGCAAGGCGCCCCTGTACCTGGTGCTGTGCGATCTGCTGGTCAACATGGTGGCGGAGGTCAAGGTCACCGGTGGCGGCCCGTACACGGCGACGGCGGCGCAGGCCCTGCCGGCGACGGCGGCCGTGTGGCTGACGGCCGGGCAATTGCGGGCGGCGGGCGTGGAGCTTCCGGAGTCGGCACGCAAGGCGCTGAAACTGGACGGGACCGGATCTGGAAAAGCGGTCGGCACCGGGTCCGGATCGGGGTCCGGGGCCGGGGAGACCGCCGGGCGGGAACGGGCCGCTGCCGGGGCCGTGGAGACCGCCGCTCGGGACCGGACTGCCGCCGGGGCCGGGGAGACGGCCGGCTCGCGGCGGCCCGCTCCCTCCCTGTCCGGAACGCTCCCGCTCGGCTTCGGCATGATCGAGGACCTGCCCGACTTCGTCCCGCTGCTGGACGGTCTCCGGGCGAACATGGGCGCGCGCCACAGGAGCCTGGCCGCCGATCTGCTGCCCAGGCAGCAGCTCAAGGACCGCAACGACAACGTGCAGCGGCTGCTGCGCGTCCTGGACCGGGACGGCGCCGCGGGTCTGCTGGGCAGCGCCATGGACGGCGGCGTCACCGTCGAGCTGTTCGACGGGCGCCGGACGCCCTACTGGGCGGTGTTCAAGGTGACACGGCTGGGCGACGGCGTCTTCGACGGCGCGGCGGACGACGGCCGGGACATGGAGTACATCACCTCGGCCATCGCCCAGGAGGCCGGTGCGCAGGAGAAGGGGGCCACGACCGGTGCGGGGCTGGTCGCGGGCGTCGGCGGCAAACCGGACGCCGGTGCCGGGCAGTTGAAGAGCACCGGCGGCGCGGGCGGCCTCGGCATGGGCTGGGGCGGCTCGCACCGCCAGGGCACCGCCTCGCGGGGCCAGCTCGGCATGAAGACGGTCGCGGAGGCCAAGACGGCCAAGTCGACGAAGTTGCGGCTGCCGGTCATGGGCACCCTCGAACTCTACGAGGGCGAGAAGCGGATAGGCCTGGCCTCCACGGGCCGTACCGCGCTCACCCACCGCGTCCTGGACAACGACCTCAAGGCGCTCGCCCGGGTGGCCGCGCCGCGCAGGACGGGCACCGCCGCCCGGCCGCCCGGCGCGCAGGACGCCCAGCCGGCCCGCCTCGGCGCCTGGCGGGCCCGCGGCGCGCGGCTGCCGATGGAGGCGCAGGTCAACGGATTCCACGGCGCCCAGCAGGTACGGCAGTTGGTCACCGAGGCGGTCCGGGCGGCGGGCGGCGGGCGACGGTACCGGGAGAAGGGCCAGTCGGCCGCGTACACCCTGAACGAGACCCTCTCCACCGAGTGGCTGACCGCGGCGCTGCCGCTGCTGACCTCCGCCGGGGTGGACCTGCCCCCGGTGCACGCCACCGGCGTGGAGGGCCAGGACCTGCACGCCTCCCTGCACGCGCGGCTCAGCCGGGGGCGCGTCCTGGGCGTCGGCGACAAGATGACCTTCGAGACGGTCGGCCAGAGCACCCTGGACGCCCCCCGCCCCACCCAGACGGACGGCCAGAGCTCCCAGAGCCGGGGCAGGTCCGCGCGCGGCCAGTTCGGTGCCGGGCTGGTCAACGCCGACCAGCTCCGCCTCAACCAGCTGACGGGCACCGTGGGCGGTTCCGGTGGCGCGGCGGAGGGGGCGGTCAACGCCTCCGGTTCGATGCCGCTGCACAAGCCCAAGCTGGAGTCCGTCCTCGTCCAGTTCTCCCTGGACGTCCGGGTGGTGGCGCGGGTGACCAACCGGGTGCGTTCGTCCCGTACGGTCACCGCCGTACGGGAGCTGTCGCTGCCGCAGCCGGTGGTGGTCCGCATGCCCGCGCCCATGGTGCGCCACATGCTGACCACCCAGGCGGCGTACCTGCTGGACCCCGGCGACCACCTGGGGCTCCGCAGGGCCGCCGCACCGCCGCCGCCGAACGGTTAGCCCGCCCGAGGGCAACCCCGGCCCGGGGTTGCCCCCCGGGCCGGGCCGTCCCGGCGCTCAGCTCGCGGGCAGCTGCCACGTCTGCTGTGCGGAGCCCGCGCAGGTCCGGATCTGGAGCTTCGTGCCGTTCGCGGAGCTCGCGCCGGTCGCGTCCAGGCAGCGCCCGGACAGGGAGTTGACCAGGGTGCCGTTCGCCTGAGGTGTCCACTTCTGAGCGGCCGAGGCGTTGCACACCTGGAGGACGACCGCGGTGCCGCCGGCGGTGCCGTTGCCGGACACCCCCATGCAGTCGCCGAGCATCTGGAGGGTGCCGCCCCGGGCGACGGACCACTGCTGGGATACGCCCGTGCCGCAGGTCCACGCCTCGATGCCGGCCAGGTTCGCTCCTCGGCCGCCTCGAAGATCATCCCGGCGCTGCCGGCGGGGAACTCGGTGGTCCTGAAGGTGTCGCCGGAGAACTCCCTGAGCATGGGCTTCCTGGCCGAGCTGCTGGAGCGGGCCGGGCTGCCGGAAGGCGTGGTGAGTGTGCTGCCCGCCGACCGGGAGACCAGTGAGTACCTGGTCTCGCACCCGGACGTGGACAAGATCGCGTTCACCGGCTCGACACGGGCCGGGCGCCGGATCGCCTCCATCGCCGGCGAGCAGCTCAAGCGGGTCTCCCTGGAACTGGGCGGCAAGTCGGCCGAGGTGATCCTCCCCGACGCCGACATCGGCAAGGCGGTCGCGGGCGTGAAGTTCTCCTCGCTGCTCAACAACGGCGAGTCGTGCATCGCGCAGACCCGCATCCTCGCCCCGCGCGAGCGGTACGAGGAGGTCGTGGCCGGGCTGAAGGAGCTTGTGGCGTCCCTCAAGGTCGGTGACCCGAGCGACCCGGACACCTTCATCGGCCCGATGATCCGCCCCGACCAGCAGCAGCGGGTGCGCGACTACATCCAGCTCGGCATCGAGGAGGGCGCCCGCCTGGTCGCCGGCGGCCCGCAGGTCCCCGAGGGCCTGGAGAAGGGCAACTACGTCACCCCGACCCTCTTCGCCGACGTCGACAACTCCATGCGCATCGCGCAGGAGGAGGTCTTCGGGCCGGTCCTGGTCGTCATCGCCTACGACGACGAGGACGAGGCCGTCCGCATCGCCAACGACTCCGAGTACGGCCTGTCCGGCGGCGTCTGGTCCGCCGACGAGGCCCACGCCCTGGCCGCGGCACGGCGGATCCGGACCGGCACCCTCACCGTCAACGGCGCCTCGATCGGCTTCGACGGCCCCTTCGGCGGCTTCAAGGCCAGTGGCATCGGCCGCGAGTACGGCGCCGTCGGCCTCGGCACCTACACCGAGTACAAGACCATCGCCATCTGACCGGGCCCCACCGCACGCGGCACACCAACCCACCCGCCCCCACACACGTACCCCCACCCGACACGCACCCCCACACCCGCACCCGGGGACGCCCTCCTGCCGGCGCCCCCACCCGGCGCACCACCCCCACCCCCGCACGGCGCGCGGCCGGACCGGACGGCACCTCCGGCCGCGCGTCCCCCAGCCCTTCCGCCTCTCACCTGAAAGATCCTCCGATGTCCATGGCACAGCTATCGTCCGCACCAAGACCCCGCGGGGTCGCCGCGGCCATGAGTGCCCTGATCCTCGCCGTCCTCCTCGCCGCCCTCGACCAGACCATCGTCTCGACCGCACTGCCCCGGACAGCCGAGGATCTGAACGGTTTCGACGACATCGCGTGGGTGAGCGCCGCCTACCTGCTGGCCTCCACCGCGGGCACCCCCTTGTGGGGCAAGCTCGGTGACATGTTCGGGCGCAAGCGTCTGTACCTGGCCTCCACCTCCGTCTTCCTGATCGCCTCCGTGGCCTGCGGCCTGGCGCAGAACCTGCCCGAGCTGATCGCCGCGCGTGCGCTCCAGGGGGTGGGCGGCGGCGGCATGATCGTGCTGACCTTCGCGCTCGTCGGCGAGCTGGTCCCGGCCGGTGAACGCGGCCGCTACCAGGGCATGTTCGGGTCCGTCTACGGTGTCGCGAGCATCGTCGGACCGCTGCTCGGCGGCATCTTCACCGACCAGCTGTCCTGGCGGTGGGCCTTCCTGATCAACGTGCCCATCGGCGCGGTCGCCCTGGCCGTCGCCGCGCGTGCCCTGCCCGCCGGCGCGAGGGGAGCGAAGGCCCGCATCGACTACCCCGGTTCGCTGATCCTGGCCGCGATCGCCACCGGTATCGTCCTCGTCACCTCCTTCGGTGAACGCTGGGGCTGGGCCTCGCCGGCCATCCTCGGCCTGATCCTGGCCACCGTCGTCCTGGCCGTGGCCCTGGTCCCCGTCGAACGGCGTGCCGCCGCCCCGGTCCTGCCGGTGACCATGCTGGCCTCCCGCACGGTGGTGTTCTCCTCGCTGATCGGTTTCGTCGCCAACGCCGCCATGTTCAGCGTGCTGGTCTACCTGCCCACCTACCTCCAGATCGTCGACGGGGTGTCGGCCACCCTGTCGGGCGTGCACCTGCTGCCGCTGGTCGTCGGCCTGGTCGTCAGCCAGTCCCTCGCCGGCCGCTGGGCCGCCCGCCCCGAGCGCCTGCGCCTGATCCTGGTCTCCGGTCTGCTCATCAACTTCGCCGGGCTGCTCCTGCTGGGCACCATCGGCGCTGCGACCGGTACTGTCGTGCTCAGCGTCTACTTCCTGATCACCGGGGTGGGCATGGGCATGGTCCCGATGGTCGTCCTGACCACGGTGCAGAACAGCGTCCCCGCCGCCGACCTCGGCGCCGCGAGCGCCGTCGTCACCTTCGCCCGGTCCATCGGCGCGGCCTTCGGCGTCGCCGTCTTCGGAACCCTGCTCTCCACCGGCTTCGCCCACGGCACCCGCGCGCTGCCCGCCGGCAGCGGGTTCGACCCGTCCCGCCCGGACACCATCGGCCGGCTCCCCGGCGCGCTTCGCGACACCGCGCTGGACGCCTTCGCCCACGCGACGAGCACCGGCTTCCTGTGGATCGCACCCACCCTCGCGGTCGGAACCGTCCTCGCGCTCGCGCTCAGGCGACCGGTGAGCACCACGGTCCAGGCGGCCGGCAACACGCCCGCAGAGGACGCCGGGGACCGGGCGGCGGTCTCCTGAACGAGCGGACTCAGAGCCCCACCGGCGGCGGAAGTCCCGGCCCACGGCAGCGAGCGGGACCGGACCCTCGGGTCCGGTCCCGCTGCCGCGTGATGGTCAGGACGCCGCGCCCCCCGGCCGCCTGCCCGTGCGGGCGATGAGCCACATCAGGTACGGGGCGCCGACCGCGGCCGTCAGGACGCCGACCGGCAGCTCGACGGGGTGGAACAGGCGGCGGGCCAGCAGGTCGGCGACCACGACGACGAGCGCGCCCGTCAGCGCCGAGGACAGCAGTGGGATCTGCGCGGTCCGGGTGAGCCTGCGGGCGATCTGCGGGGCGAGCAGCGCCACGAAGTCGACGGGGCCGGTGGCGCCGGTCGCCACGGAGGTCAGGACGACACCGAGCGCGGTGAGCCCGAGCCGGACCGCGTTCAGGCGGACCCCGAGGGCGCGTGCGGTGTCGTCGCTCAGGGCCGCGCCGCGCTGGGCACGGGCCGCCCACACGACCGCCGGGACGGAGCACAGCAGGACGAGGGCGAGCGGCGCGGCCTGGTCGTAGCCCCGGCTGTTGAGCGAACCCGTCAGCCAGACCTTCGCCTGCTGGGCCACCACGACATCGCCCTTGGTCAGCACCAGTTGGGTCAGCGAGCCCAGCGCCACCGACACACCGATGCCGATGAGCACGAAGCGCGCCGCGTGCAGCCCGCGCCGCCACGCGAAGACGTACACCAGCAGCGCGGCGCCGAGCCCGCCCGCCACGGAGACGTAGGGCAGCGCGTCGTGGGGGACGAGTCCGAAGCTCATCGCCGTCACCGTGGCCAGCCCGGCCCCGTGGGTGACGCCGATGACGTCGGGGCTGGCCAGTGGATTGCGCGCGACCGTCTGGATCGTCGCGCCCGCGATGCCGAACGCGGCGCCCGCGAGCAGCCCCACGACGAGGCGCGGCAGGCGCAGCGTGCCGACGACCAGCTCGTCCGGGCTGGGCTGCCCGAGCACCACGCGGACCACCTCGCGCGGCGCGACGAACGACTCACCCGTGCACAGGTACGCCACCGCCGCGCACGCCAGCAGGACGGCGAGGCCGGCTGCGACGAGCGCCGCCCGGCGGTGCACGAGGACACTGGCGCGCCGGGAGCGCAGCACGGTGTGTCCGGCCGGGGCGAAGGACGGGGCGCCGGTGCGGTTCACGCGGCCACCGCCGAACGGCGACGCACGAGGGCGATGAGGAACGGCACGCCGAGCACCGCGGTCATGACCGCCACCGGAACCTCCGATGGGGGGAAGACGATACGGCCGAGCACGTCGGAGCAGAGCAGCATCACCGGCCCGAGCAGCGCCGACAGCGGCAGCACCCAGCGGTGCGAGCTGCCGACCAGGGCACGGGCCAGGTGCGGAACGGCCAGGCCGGTGAAGGCGACCGGGCCGACCGCGGCCACCGCCGCGCCGGTCAGCACGGTGGCGCCGAGCGCGCCCAGGGCGCGTACCAGGACGACGTTGTGGCCCAGCGCACGGGCGGCCTCGTCGCCGAGCGCCAGGGCGTCGAGGCCGCGCGCGAGCAGGGCCACCAGTACCACACCGGCCAGGAGGAACGGCCAGACCTCGGAGACGACCTCGCCGCCGCGTCCGTCGAGCGAACCGACCTGCCAGAAACGGAACTCGTCCATGACATGGGCCCGGGTGGTGGCGACCGCGGAGACCACGGAGGCGAGGAAGGCGTTCATCGCGGCGCCCGCGAGCGCCAGTTTGACGGGGCTCGCCCCGCCCCGGCCGCCGCTGGCGACGGCGTAGACGGCCACGGCCGCGACCACCGCCCCCGCGAACGCGAACCAGACGTAGCCGCCCGTGGAGTGCACACCGAAGAAGGCGATCGCGCACACCACCCCGGCCGCGGCGCCCTGGCTGACGCCGAGGACGCCGGGCTCGGCGATCGGGTTGCGGGTGACGCCCTGCATCACCGTCCCGGCGAGCGCGAGCGCGACGCCGACCAGGACACCGAGGACCGTACGGGGCACCCGCAGGGCCCGGACCACCTGGGCGTCGTCACTGGTGCCGCCGTGCAGCAGCGCCTGGAACACGGTGGCGGGCGCGACCTGCCTGCTGCCCACCGCCAGGCTCAGCAGGACGGCGCCCAGCAGCATGATCGTGCCGGCCAGCAGCCAGGCCGCTCGGCGGCGGTTCGGGGGCGACATGGGCCGCGCTCACTCTCTTTCGTCAGTGGCCTGGCTCGGCAGGGGTCCGGGCCTTCGCCCGGCTCAGGCCTTCAGGTACTTCTGGAGGTCGTCCAGGACCGAGTTGGCGGCGGTGACGCCGAGTCCGAGGTACCAGGTCTCGTCCGGTACGTCGTAGGCGTGGCCCGCCTTGACCGCCTTGAGGTTCTTCCACAGCGGGTTGCCCCGCGCCTTGGTGCGGGCGGTGGCGTCCGGGTTGCCGTACACACCGCTGAAGATGTAGTCGGCGTCGGCCTGGTCGATGTTCTCCGCGCTGATCTCGGCGGCCAGGTCGGCGATGTCCTGGTTCTTCGGCCGGGGGACGCCGGCGTCCTTCAGGATGGTGCCGATGAACGAGTCGTTGGCGTAGAGCCGGATCACACCGTTGGGCATGTAACGGACCATGGACACGGTCGGCTTGGCGGCGCCGAGCTTGTCGCCCAGGGCCTTGGCCCGCTTCTCGTAGGCGGCCAGCGCGGCCTTGGCCTGCGCGGTGCGGTCCAGGGCCGCGGCGTTCAGGAGGTAGTTCTCCTTCCAGGTGAAGCCGGGCCGGATGGAGAAGACGGTGGGCGCGATCTTCGACAGCTCGTCGTAGGAGTCGGCGGCGCGCAACTGGCTGCCCAGGATGAGGTCCGGCTTGAGGGCCGCGATCGCCTCCAGGTCGAGGCTGCTGATCGTGCCGACGCTCTTGGGCGAGCCCGCGCCCTTCAGGTACGACGGCAGGTGCGGCGACCCTTCGGTGTAGGCCACGCCGACCGGCTTGACGCCGAGGGAGACGACGTTGTCCAGCTCGCCCACGTCGAGGACCACCACGCGCCGGGGCTGCTGCTCGAGTTCGGTGGTGCCCATCGCGTGCTTGATGGTGCGCGGCCACTGACCAGGCTTGGCGTCGGTGCCCATGGCGGCGGTCTTCCCGGCCGCGCTCCCGAAGTTCTTGCCGCCCTTCGCCACCGACTTGGAACCGCCCCCCGAGGCGGAGGAACTGGATGAGGTGTTCCCTCCGCCGGAGGAGCCGCTGCCGCACGCGGAGACCGACAGTGCGGCGACGACAGCGAGAGCGACTGCGACGGGGGCGCGGCGCCGAAGGGACATGTGCACTCCGATGAGGACGGGTGAGCAAGTAGTAAGGATAGGCTCACCTTACAGGACCTTATGGATCTGTCATGAGGTGCCTGTCGCCCTCCCACCTGCACACCTGTGCTCCAGGGTGCCGATGTGTCCCGCCGGACGGGCAACATGTCCGCGCGCGGGCGGAGTCGGGCCCCACGGCCGGCCGGAGGGGCCCTGCGGCCGGCCCCGGCGAGTCCGATGACATGACAGCGCGTACGGACTCACCGGGGCAGCCCGGGTCTCAGGCCTTGGCCGGCTCCGGCTGGGCCTGGGCCTCGGTCTGGGCCTTGACGGCCGGGGCCTGCTCGGCGGCCTCGTTGGCCGTGTAGAACACCGACGTGCCCTGCTTGGTGCGGTGGGCGTGGTTCTTGGCCACGAGCCCCTCCAGGGTGGTGCGCACGACGGTCGTCTTGACGCCCCGGTCGGGGTGGGCCTGGCCGAGGGCGGTGGTCACCTCCGCCGCCGAGCGCGGCCCGTTCTGCTCGACGAGGTGACGGCGGACCAGCTCGACCAGTGTGGGCTGGTCGGCGGACTTGGCGGCCGTCGACTTCGTGGTGGTGGACTTCGCAGTGGCGGTCTTCGTGGTGGTGGCCTTCGCGGCCGTGGACTTGGCGGCGGGCTTCGCCGCCGCCGGCTTCTCGGCCGCGGCCGTCTTCTTGCTCGCTGCGCCGGCCGCAGCGGTGGCCTTCTTCGCGGCGGCGGACTTGCCGGTGGTGGGCTTGGCCGCGGTCGACTTGCTCGCGCTGGACTTGTCCGTCGCCGGCTTGGCCGTCTCGGTCTTGGCCTCGGCCACCTGGGCGGTGGCGGGCTTCGCCGAGCCCGTCTTGGTGGTGGCCGTCTTGGCCGTGGCCGTCTTGGTGGCACCGGACTTGGCCGTGCTCGTCTTGGCCGTGCCGGTCTTGGCGGTGCCCTTGCGGCGGGGCGCGGGCACCGTGCCAGTGCTCGTGCCGGTGCTCGTGCTCGTGCTCGCGCTCTTGCTCGGCGCCGCGGCCGGCGCCGACTGCGCCGCCACCGACGCGGCGGCCTTCAGGCCGAGCGCCTGCTGCATGTTCACCAGCACATCGTGGTCACGGCGCAGGACGGTCAACTGCTCCTGCAGCGACGCGATCTCGGAACTGACGCGGTCCTGCTCCTTGAGGTTTCGCTCCAGGTCACCGGTCACCTGGGCGGTGTACTGGGATGCCAGGTCGGCTGAAGCGGTGGATTCAGGCATGGTGTTGGCCTCTTCTCGTGTTGCCCCGTGTGAATGGGACGCCACTTGACGTCGAATTGTGGATTATGGGCCATGTGGCTGGTGGCAGCGTAGTGGATGGTGCAAAGAGGGGCCTTTCACAGTTGACGGACGGCCACCGGAAAGTGCTGTCCCGAGGGTGTTCCGATGGTGTTCCGACGGTGTCTCGGCCGTTCCCCGAGCGTTCCCCGCCAGGGGGCGCACATGCCTGCGGCCAACCCCGGCTCAGGACGGACCGGCGGTGTCATGGTGGGGTTCCACCGCACCGCGCGGAGCCGGGACGGACGCCTTGCCGGTGTCCTGACGTGTGGGTTCAGCGGATTGCCTCGTGCGTCGCGCGGTCAGGCGCAGCGCCAGCGGCTCGGTCCAGCGGGCCGACAACGGACCCAGGATGACGAGGATGAGCACGTACGCGGTGGCCAGCGGACCGAGTGAGGCCTCCGTTCCCGCGGTGACGGCGAGACCGGCGATGACGATGGAGAACTCGCCGCGGGCGACCAGCGTGCCGCCCGCCCGCCAGCGGCCCTTGGCGGAGATGCCGGCCCGCTTGGCGGCCCAGTAACCCGTGGCGATCTTCGTCAGGGTGGTGACGGCCGCCAGGGCGAGGGCCGGCAGGAGGACGGGCGGGATGTCGGCGGGGTTGGTGTGCAGGCCGAAGAAGACGAAGAACACCGCGGCGAACAGGTCCCGCAGGGGCGCGAGCAGATGGTGCGCGCCCTCGGCGACCTCACCGGACAGCGCGATGCCGACCAGGAACGCACCCACGGCGGCGGACACCTGGAGCTGCTGGGCCACACCGGCGACCAGCAGGGTCAGGCCCAGTACGACCAGCAGCAGCTTCTCGGGGTCGTCACTGGAGACGAAACGCGAGATGTGCCGGCCGAAGCGCACCGCGAGCAGCAGCACAAGCCCGGCCACACCGAGGGCGATGGCCAGGGTGACACTGCCCGCCGCGAGGCCGCTGCCGGCTAGCAGCGCCGTCACGATCGGCAGGTAGACGGCCATGGACAGGTCTTCGAGGACGAGGATGCTCAGCACCACGGGTGTCTCGCGGTTGCCGAGCCGGCCCAGGTCACCGAGCACCTTGGCGATGACACCGGAGGAACTGACCCACGTGACACCGGCGAGCACGACGGCCGCGACCGGGCCCCAGCCCAGCAGCAGTGCCATGAGGGCGCCGGGCAGCGCGTTGAGCGTGGCGTCGACGAGGCCGGCCGGGTACTGCGTCTTCAGGTTGGAGACCAGGTCGCTGGCCGTGTACTCGAGGCCGAGCATGAGCAGCAGCAGGATGACACCGATCTCGGCGCCGATCGCCACGAACTCCTCGCTGGCCCCGAGCGGCAGCAGCCCGCCTTCCCCGAAGGCCAGCCCGGCCAGCAGGTACAGGGGGATCGGGGAGAAGCGCAGCCGCCCGGCGAACCGGCCCAGCAGTCCGAGTCCGAGCAGGATCGCGCCGAACTCGATGAGGAAGACAGCGGAGTGCATCGTGCTCACTCCCGTCCGAGTATTCCGGCGGCTGCCTCCACGCCTTCGAGGGTGCCGATGACGATCAGCACGTCACCGCCGGCGAGCCGGAAGTCGGGGCCGGGGGAGGGCACCGCCTCGGCCCGGCGCAGCACGGCCACGATGGACACCCCGGTCCGGGTGCGCGTCTGCGTGTCGCCCAGCACCCTGCCGTTCCAGTACGAGGTGGCGGAGAGTGTGATCCGCTCGGCCACCAGTCCCAGTTCGGTGGTCGACAGCAGGTTCGGACTGTGGTGCGTCGGCATCAGCGCGTCGATGAGGCTCTCCGCCTCGCCCGGGGTCAGCCGCACCGACAGCGCGCAGGCGTCGGCGTCGTCCTCCTGGTACGCGCTGAGTGTCCGAGCACCGTCCCGATGGGCCACCACCGACAGGCGGCGCCGCTCCCGGGTCGTCAGGTCGTAGCGCGTGCCGATGCCCGGCAGCGGTGTGTTGCTCATGCGTGCGGTTCCCACGCTCGTCTCCCTCGCTGGTCCCTGCGGCTTGACCGTTTCTTTGCCAACCGCCTGGGACACCCTAACGACCGCCGCCGCGCTCCGCGGACGGCGGTCGTCGGGCGGGGGACCGGTGAGGACGCTTCGGACACCCGCGCGTGCCCTCAGGCGTTCGGGTCGAAGGGGATTCCCGCGGGCATGGAGTGGGCGAGGGCGTAGGCGAAGTCGCCGTCCTTGATCTTGATGGTGGCCGCGCCGAAGTCCGCGCCCATCAGCTTGTCGCGGAGGCCCGCCGGATAGCCGTTCCACCCGACCAGGCGCGGGAAGAACCAGCCGCCCGTGACGTTCTCCGGCGGTTCGTCGTTGCCACCGGCGAAGCGGAAGCAGTGCGTGGACAGACCGTCCTTGTGGTAGACGATCTTGGGATGGGTGCCGTCGAAGCGCACCGACGACGCGGGGGCCACCTGGTATCCGGAGTGCTGGGAGACGGAGACGTACCCAACCTGGTTGTCGTTGATCCACACCACGACGTGCTCCCAGTCGTGGGTGTGCCCGATCGCGGCCGGGCCCAGGGTGGCCTGGTCCTTCTCGAAGTAGCTGGCGTACATGACGGCGCACCAGCCGTTGTCGCACTTCTCCCGCGAGTACGTGTTGGCGTTGGCCAGCTGGGCGTAGTCGTGGCAGTGGCCGTTGACGTCGCCGCCCAGCCGCAGTCCCGGGTTGAGGGTGCCGTCGGCGCCGATGGCCGCCGTGGCGTAGCAGCCGTCGCCGTCGTAGTCGTAGGCGGGCGAGAAGGTCTGTTCGAGACCGTCGGCGTTCTGCGGCAGCGGCGGGAGGACGGCGGCGCCGGCGTGGGCGGGGAACACCAGGGAGACGAGGGTCAGCACACCGAGCAGGGACAGGAGAGGGACGCACCGTCGGCGCATGGGAAAATCCTCCCAACCAACCAGCGGAACAAGGCAGTTGACGCTCCATCAAGCTAGGCACTGGGCGGCGGGTGGCGCAAGGGTGCCCAGGCGTGTCGGTCCGCGTGGTGGCGCACGTCCGCTTAAGGTTTCGCCAGAAACATGTTTGTATGGCGCGTATTTGCGCACGGCGACAGTCACACCTCCAGAAGAAGGAACACACACATATGGAATCGACGCACCCCGCCTTCCCGGCCGACCGCACGGCCGGATGCCCCTTCGACCCGCCCCCGCTCTACGCTCAGATGCGGCAGCAGGGGGCTCCCGTACGGGTCCGCATCTGGGACGGGAGCACCCCCTGGCTGGTCACCCGCCACGACGACCAGCGCGCCGTGTTAGCCGACCCCCGCTTCAGCGCCGACCCCTCCCGGCCCGGTTTCCCCTCGCCCAGCGCGGGTTTCAAGGCCCAGGGAGCCGCCGAGATCCAGGCGTTCGTCACCCAGGACGACCCCGAGCACGCGCGTCAGCGGCGGATGCTGGCGGGCAGTTTCACCGTCAAGCGGGTGGCCGCCCTGGCCCCCCGGGTACAGGAGATCATCGACGGCCTGCTCGACCGCATGGAGGCCGCGGGCCCGCCGGCCGATCTCGTCGAGGCCTTCGCGCTGCCCATGCCCTCCCTGGTCATCGGTGAACTGCTCGGGGTGCCCCGCGAGGACCAGCCGCTGTTCCAGGACGCGGCCCGCGCGATGATCGCCCGGGACAGCACCGCCGACGAGTTCGCCGCCGCCCGCTCCGAACTCGCCGCCCATCTGCGGGAGCTGATCGCCAGCCGCCCGGCGTGCGCGGGCGGTGTGCTCAGTCCTTCAGGGCGTAGAAGCCCATCGGCGAGTTCTGCCGGAAGCCGATGCGCGGGTACACGGGCGCCCCGGCGGCCGTCGCGTGCAGGGTGGCGCGGGTCAGGCCGGTGGCCCGGGCGCCCTCGTGCAGGGCCTTGCGCGTCACCGCCTCGCCGTAGCCGCGGCGCCGCCATTCGGGGTCCGTGGCGACCAGCACCACGAACAGTCGCCCGTCCGCCTCCACCGCCGCGGCGCACGCCACCGGGACACCGTCCCGCAGCGCCAGGTAGGCGTACACGTCGTCCTTCCACAACCTGGACCCGAGGAGCCCGTCGCGGCCGTCCTCCAGGGGGAAGCCGCAGGCGCGCGCGTCGAGGTCGGCGTAGGCCCGCAGGTGGCCGTCCGTGGTCACCCGGACGAAGGCCAGAAGTCGTTGTCCGATGTGCACGGACTCCCGAGTGCAACACGGCCACCGGCCGCGCCGCGGTTCACCACGGGACCCGACTGTCAGTGGCGGCTGCGACCCTGTCCCGTATGGACGAGCAGGACTTCATGCGGGGCCGGGTCTACGGGGCCGATCACGAGGACGCCGCGCCCCGGCCCGGGCGCCGCTACGCGCAACTGGTGGCCGGGCCGCTCGACGGGCTGCTGCTGGACGTCACCGACCTGCCCGCGCACACCCGCGCGGACGGCGTCGTCCTGCCCACGGAGATAGGCAGGTACGGTCCGGGCGGCCGTACCGTGTACGCGTCCCGCCCCGCCGACCCCGACCGCTTCGACTGGCGCGGTGACCTGCCCTGAACCGGTGCGGGCGGTGCACCGCCGCACCCGATCCTTTCGGGCACGGAAAGTCGGGTCGGGCACCCCGCCCGCCGCCTAGCGTGATGAGCACAGAAAAGGAAGGGGACCGGGAGTGCTGGAGCGGCTCAACCAGGCCATGGAACACATCGAGGACCACCTGTCGGAGTCCGTCGACGTGGCCGACCTGGCGCGGATCGCGGCCACGTCGGAGTACCACCTGCGCCGGATGTTCTCCTCGCTCGCGGGCATGCCGCTGTCGGAGTACGTACGACGCAGACGGCTCACCGTCGCGGGCGCCGAGGTGCTGGCCGGGCGTGACTCGCTGCTGGACATCGCGGTGCGCCACGGCTACGGCTCGGGCGAGGCGTTCGCACGGGCGTTCCGCGCCATGCACGGCGTCGGACCCGGCGAGGCCCGGCGCACCGGCACCGCGCTCGTCTCCCAGCCCCGGTTGTCCTTCCGCCTCACCGTCGAAGGAAGCAGCAGCATGCGATATCGCGTAGTGGACCGGCCGGACTTCACCATCGTCGGGTTCAAGGCCCGGCTGCCCCTGGTGCACCAGGGGCCGAACCAGCCGATGATCGACTTCATCCGCGGGCTCGGCCGGCCGGTCATGGAGCGCCTGGAGAAGCTGTCGGACCAGGAGCCGCACGGAGTGGTCGCCGTCTGCGACGGCATCGACCCGTCGCGCGCCGAGGGCACCGAGTTCGACTACTACCAGGCATGCATCACCACCGCCGCCGTACCCGCGGACATGACCTCCCTGGCGGTCCCGTCCGGCACCTGGGCGGTGTTCACCACCACAGGCCCGGCACCCCAGGCCATCCAGGAACTGTGGCGGGAGGTGTTCACCCAGTGGTTCCCCTCCAACCCGTACCGCGGCCGCCCCGGCCCCGAGATCCTGCGCACCCGCGTGCAGGAGGGCGGGACGGACGCCGAAGCCGAACTGTGGCTGCCGGTGGAGCGGGAACAGGGCTGAGGCGGGCCGGCGTCCGGGTCACGGCAGAGGCGTGCCCCGGGCGGCGACCCACAGCTCGTACCACTCCTCGTGGGAGAGCCGGGTCCGACCGCTCACCGCGTCGGCGCAGGCGCGGATGCGCTCGGGGCGGGTGGTGCCGACGACCGGGGCGATGCCCGCGGGGTGGCGTTGCAGCCACCACAGCAGGACGGTCTCCGGTGTCGTCCCCTTGCGCCGGGCGAGATCCGCGACCAGCCGGCCGGCCGGGGTGTCGCCGCCGCCGGTGAACCGGCCCCGGGCCAGCGCGCCCCAGGCCTGGAGCCGGACGCCGGCCGAGACGCAGTGCTCGACCGTGCCCGGCGGACAGCTGGTCCCGGCCGCGGCCGGGGTGTTGAACAGCACCCCGGTCTCCACCCAGTCCCGGTGGGCGAGGCTCATCTCCACCTGGTCGACGACGAGCGGGACGTCCACACGCGCCTGGAGGAAGGCGACCTGCGGTCCGCTCATGTTGGACACGCCGAACTGCCGCACCAGCCCCTGGGAACGGAGCACGGAGAACGCTTCGGCGATCTCGTCGGGGTCCGCGAGCGGGTCGGGCCGGTGCAGCAGCAGCACGTCCACGACGTCCGTACGCAGCCGCGTCAGGCTCTCCTCCACCCGGCGCACGATGCTCGCGGCGCGCAGGTCGTAGTGGCCCACCCGCTCGCCCTCGGGCAGCCGGATCCCGCACTTCGTCTGCAGGACGACGCGCTCCCGCAGCCCCGGCGACCGGGCGAGCACCTCACCGAAGATTGCCTCCGACTTCCCGAACCGGTAGATGTCGGCGTGGTCGAACGCCGTGATGCCGGCGGCCAGAGCCGCCTCGACGGCCGCCTCGGCCCGGCCCACGTCCTCGGCGGTGTACGGCAGGGTGTCCCAGCCGCCGCCCAGGCCCATGCAGCCGTACAGCAGCCGGTGCGCGCGGATGTCGGTGGATGCCGTCATGGCGGTCTCCGTCGGTGAGAGGGGGAGAGGAGAGGAAGAGAGAGGAGGAGAAGGGGAGAGGCGGAGAGAGGGAGGGAGGGAGGGCGGGACGGTCATGCGGGGGTCAGGCGCGCAGGGTGTCGGCCAGCATCTCGGCGGCGGCGAGCACCGGCAGCTGCGTGTTGGCGGCGGGCACCGTCGGCAGGACGGAGGCGTCGGCGATCCGCAGGTCCGCCACGCCGTGCACCCGGCCCGCACCGTCGACCACGGCGAGCGGGTCGTCCTGCGGGCCCATGGCGCAGGTCCCCACGGGATGCCAGTAGGTGCCCACCCGGTCGCGCAGCGCCGCGTCGGACAGTTCGCGCACCGGTACGCCGCCGTCGGCGGGCGGCCCGGCCAGGGGCCCCAGCGCGGCGGCCAGTTCCGCCGCCTTCGCCAGCCCCGAGCGGAGCACGGCGACGTCGTGGCCGTCCGGGTCCGTCAGGAACGCCGGGTCGATCTCGGGCGGTTCGCAGGGGTCGGCCGAACGCAGCCGGACCCGGCCGCGCGAGAGCGGCTTCATGAGGAAGGCGGACACCCCGGCCTCGTACTGCCCGGGCGGCAGCTTGCCGAACAGCGGCGGCCCCGCCGTGGGCAGCAGGTGCAGGTCCCACGACCCCGCCGGGCAGCGTTCGCTCGCCGCCCTGACCAGCATCCGGCTCACATACAGCTCGCCGGCCGCCTCCTTGTCCGCCAGCGCCGCGTTCAGGGCGGCCGTGGGGGACAGCGGCAGGAACACCCCGGGCTGGTCGGACAGGTTCGCGCCGACCCCGGGCAGGTCCACCTCGCAGCGGATGCCGTTCTCGGCCAGGTGCGCGGCCGGGCCGACGCCGCTGCGCAGCAGCACGCCCGGCGAGCCGAAGGTCCCGGCCGCCAGCACGTACGTGCCCGCCGTCAGCGTCAGCGCCGTGAGCCCGCCGCCTCCGCGCGCGTCCACGCCCCCCGCGCGCACCTCCACGCCGTGCACGCGCCCGCCGCGCACGGTCAGCCGGTCCACCAGGGCGCCGCTGAGCACCGTCAGGTTGGGCCGGTCCCGCGTCGCCGGGTCCAGGTAGGCGAAGGCCGCGTTGCGGCGCAGGCCGTCCACGGCGTTCAGCAGCGGCTCGCCCCGGCCGGGGCCGCCGTCGGGCGAGCCCATGTCCACTTCGGGGTACCCGAGTTCGCGGGCCGCCGCGAGCGCGCCCGCGCTCCACGCGGACAGCTCGTAGCCGGGCGCCGTGCGCAGCCCCATCCGCTCCGCCGCCCTGCGCCGGTACGGTTCCATCGCCGGGGCCGACCAGCGCTCGCCGCCCGCGCGCACCCACTCGGAGTGGTCGGCCGGCGAACCCCACGTGTTCCAGCAGCCGTTGATGCACGACGAGCCGCCCAGGACCCGGGCGCGGATGCGGTAGAACGCGGTGTGCCGCTCCCACACGTCGTCGCGGGGCAGGGCGCGCGCGTTGCGTACCTTCTCCGGCCAGTCCCGCTGCCGTGGCCCGTAGTCCGGGCCCGCCTCCACGAGACAGACCGAGCGGCCGGGGTCCTCGCTGAGCCGGGCCGCCAGCACGCAGCCCGCCACACCGCCGCCGAGGATGACGACGTCGTAGCCGGAGGGGATCGATGAGCTTGCCATGGGTGCTCCCACGAGGGGTCGTCGCCAGGTGAACGGCGGGGTGGGCGGACGGGTGCGCCGGCCGGAAGGCGGACCGGGGCGTTGTCAATGGGGCGCTACGGCTGGGCGGTGACGGACGATGAGCGCCACGACCGCACGGTGACGGACGACGGGTGCCACGACCGCACGGGGACGGGCGCTACGACCGCACTGTGCCCCTGGTCGTCCCGCTGCCGGTGAACGCGGGCGCCAGCAGCCGCGCCCCCTCCGCCACGCCCCGCACGGTGATCTTCTCCGTGGCCGGGAGCGTGGACAGCACCTCGCTGGTGAGGCAGGCGTTCGCCGGGCGGGAGGCGTAGCGCGTACGGGCCCGGGGCACCGGGACGACCAGGCCGGCCGGTGCGCCCAGCGCGCCGGCGATCACCGTGGCCCACTCGGCGCGGGTGACCCGGTCGGGGCCGCCCAGGTGCAGGACCGGGGGCAGCGGGTCCGGGGTGTGCAGCAGGGCCGCCGTCACCTCGGCCACGTCGGGCAGGACCACCGGGGTCGTCCAGTGGTCGTCGGGCGCCTCGACGTGCTCGCCGCGCAGCAGCCGGTGGGCGCAGACGGCGAAGAAGTTCAGCCACTTGCCCGCGTCGGCGCCCTCGTGGCCGTAGACGAGGCTGACGCGCAGCGCGACGGCGCCCGGCGCCCCGGCCAGCAGCGCCTGTTCGGCCGCGAGCTTGGCCCGGCCGTAGGCGTTGGCCGGGCGGACGGGGACGCTCTCGGCGTTGTGCGCCGAGGCGCCGTCGAAGACGTTGTCGGAGGAGATCAGCACGATCCGCGCGTCCCGGGCCAGGGCGGTGAAGTTCTCCGCCACCGCGACGTGCGCCGCCCGCGCCTGTGAGGGGTGCTCCTCGCACCAGGTGGCGTCGGAAGGGCCGTGCACCAGCACCACTCGGTCGGGGCGGAGGCGGGCCAGGAGCCGGGCGCAGGCCCCCGCGTCGGTGGCGTCCAGCGCCTCCCAGCGCGCCCCGTACGACTGAGGTGCCGGGGCGGGGCGGTGGCGCGAGGCGAGCGTCACCGCCCCGCCGCCGGGGACGAGACGGCGGGCGAGCGCGGCACCGATCAGCCCGCTGCCCACCACGAGCGTGCGCGGCGCGCTCACGGCGCCCCCTGCGAGGAGGGGACGGGCGTACGGTCCGCCAGCAGCCGGCCCGCGCCGATCAGCCCGTGGTCGTCGTCGGCCACCCCCAGCGACACCATCGCGTCGACCTGCCCGGCGTCCAGGCCGAAGCAGCCGAGCCGGGTCAACTCGCCCACGAGCAGCCGCCGGTAGGGTTCGCCGACGGCCAGTGCGAAGCCTCCCATCAGGATGAAGCGGCACACCCCGATCGACGTGAACACAGCCGAGATCGCCTGGGCGAGGTGGGTGAGGGTGCCGCGCAGCACCTTCGTGGCGAAGGCGTCGCCCTCGCGGACGGCGCGGGCCGTGGCCCGGTTGTCGATGTCCCCGGCCCGGCCGCCGCACAGCGCGGCGAGCCGGGAGCGGCCGAAGCCGGCCGGGTCGGCGGCGGCGGCCCGGCGGGTGGCGGCCAGCACGCCCCGCCCCGAGGCGATCGCGCCGAGGTGGCCGCGCCCGCCGCAGTCGCAGGGCGGCGCGTCCGGGGAGACGTCGCACACCCAGTGGCCCAGCTCCCCGCCGTGGCCGTCGGCGTCGACGAGGACGTCACCGCCGCGGAACACCTTGTTGCCGATGCCCGAACTGACGGTCAGCAGGCAGAAGTCGCCCGGTTCGGTGGCGGCGTAGCGCCAGGCCGCCGCCGTCAGGTCGTTCACGACGACCGCGGGGGCGCCGGTCCGCTCGGTGAGCAGGTCGCCCAGGGGCAGCGGATCGCCGCGCCTGCCCCACACCGTGGGCGCGGCCAGGACGAGGCCGCCCGCCGTGATGGGGCCGGCGAAGGCCACCCCGAGGGCGCGGGGTGCGTGTCCGCCGGTGTGGGCGCCGACCTCCCGCACGATCTGGTCCACCACCCGCCGCTGGAGCACCGGCACGGGTGCGCCGGGGTCGCGGTGCATGCCCTCGACCGGCATCCGGCGCACCCGGGACAGTACGCCCGTCGCCGGGTCGTAGGCGCCGATCCGCAGCGTCGTGCCGCCGACGTCGAGCACGGTGAACGGGCCGCCCTCACTCGTCATCTCCACCGTCCGCCCCTCCCTCCGGCCCCTGGGGCAGGACGACCTCGAAGACCAGCAGCCGCAGGTCCTGACGGTCGGAGTCGTTGCGCAGGCCGTGCTCCCCGTGCGGGTCGTTGACGACGACGTCGCCGGGCCCCACGCGGAACTCCGTGCCGTCGCGGAACATCAGCCCGCCGCCGTCGAGCACGACGTACGTCTCCCGGTCGGCGCCGTGCCGGTGCCGGCCGATCGACGTGCCCGGCGGCAGCACCGCGAGGTCGATGAACTCGGCGCCCGGCGAGCCGGGGCGGCGCGCGAAGAGGCGGTGGGCGAGGATCGTGCCGACGCCGTCGTGGTCACGCTCCTTGCCGGTCAGCAGCTCCCGCAGATTGACCACGGCCTCAGGCACCGTGCCGCTCCTCTCCGCGGGCGTGAGCCGCGTCGTCCGCCGTGTCGGCGTAGTCCGGCCTGTCCGAGTCCTGCGGCCTGCCGGCGTACGTCGGCCTGCCCGATTCCTCCGGCCTGCCGGCGTGCGTCGGCCTGCCCGCGTCCTGCGGCCCGCCCGTGCCGTCCCGACCGCCCGCGTCCTCGGGTCCGTCCGCGCCGTCCATGCCGTCCGGACCGCCCGGACCGCCCGGACCGCCCGCGTCCTCCGCGAGCGCGCCGAGCGCGGCCACCAGCACGTCCCCCGGCACGTCCTCCAGCTCCTCCACGAAGGCGGCCTTGCCGATCCCGGTCGGCACCACCAGGTGCAGCTTGCGGCCCCGGCGCTGCCAGGAGGCCCGCAGCGCCTGTGTCATCAGCTCGGGTGTGCACGTGTCCCTGTCGAACACCGGCAGCCCGATCCGCCGCAGCAGCCGGACGATCCGCTCGCAGGTCTCCTCGTCCGCGAGGCCCAGCAGCTTCGCCACGTGCGCGGAGAGCGCCATGTCGACGGCGACGGCCTCACCGTGCCTGAGCCGGTGCTCGCCCGCGGTCTCCACGACGGGGCTGAAGGTGTGGCCGAAGTCGACGAGCCGGGCGAGGTCGTGCTCGCGCAGGTTCGGGCACAGCTCCTCCATCATCAGCCGCATCGACGTGCGCAGGACGTACTCCTCCAGCTCGCCGTGCGGACGGTCCGCGCCGTCCTGCCCGGCGGACCGGCGGAACACGTCCGGGTGCCGTTCCAGCGCCCGGAACAGATCCTCGTCGAGGATCACGGCCATCTTCACGATCTCCGCCAGACCGCAGCGGATCTCCCTCGGCGGCAGCGTCGCGAGGAAGGCGGGATCGTTCAGCGAGGCGTGCGCGGGGTGGTAGGCACCGAACATGTTCTTCGTGTGCAGGGCGTTGACACCCGTCTTGACGCCGACACCCACGTCGACCTGGCCGACGAGGGTGGTGTTGACCTTGATGTAGCGGATCCCCCGCGCGTAGATGGACGCGGCGAAACCCACGACGTCCGCGACGATGCCGCCGCCGACCGCGAGCATCACACCGTGCCGGTCGAGGCCGTCCGCCTTGGCGACGGCGCACACGTGCTCCACGGAGGCGAGCGTCTTGCGGTGCTCGCCGGTGGGTATGACGTGCAGGCTCCACTGCCCCGGCCGCACATGGCGGTCCAGGTAGCCGCGTATCCGGGCGCCGTAGAGCCGGTCGACGACCGGGCTGACGTAGGCCACCACACGGCGGCCGTCCAGGGCTGCGGCGAGCAGGGTGTTGTCCGCGTCGAGCACTCCGGCGGCGAGGTCGACCCGGTAGCGGGTGCCGTCCGGTGCCCTCAGGTCGAAGCCGCCGGCGTCCTCGCGGACCCCCGCGAGCGGCTGGCCGACCCGCTCAAGAACCTGGCCTGACATCTGTCTCCTCAGTCTTCCTCGGTCTTCTCACACGTTTCAGGGATGTCACATGTTTCACGGGCCCCGGAGGCTTCACACGGCTGCCCGTCACGCCGCCGCAGGCCCGCGAACACCCGGGCCAGAGCCGGTACGAGAGGCAGGCCGGGAAGCTCCTCCAGTGGGACGGGACGGCCCCGGCCGTCGCTGACGGGCAGCCGCCAGTTGGGGTGCACCGACGACGTGCCGGGGATGTTCTGCGGTCTCAGGTCGCCGGTGGCGTCCGGCAGCCACACGCCGAGCAGTCGCGCCGGGGTGCGGCGCAGGAAGCGGTGGAGCGCGACGACGTCGCCCTCCGGGTCGGGCAGCAGCCCCACCCGCTCCAGCTCCGCCAGCCAGCCGTCGCGCTCGGTGGCCGCCTCGGCCTTCTCCTCCGCCTCCGGGCGGGTCAGCAGGCCGAGCCGCGCCCGTAGTTCGACGTGCTCGCCGCTGAGCCAGGCGGCCGTCGTGGGCAGGTCGTGCGTGGTGAGCGTGGCCAGGCAGTCCGCGCGCCACCGCTCGGGCGGCAGCGGCCCGTGCCGCCCCTCCGAACCCCCGAGGTACTCGAACCGCTGCACGGACGTGCCGAGGATCCCGCGCGCGTGCAGGAACTCCCGTACACCCGCCTCCACGGTGCCCAGGTCCTCGCCGATCACCGACGCCCCGGCCCGGTGCGCCTCCAGCATGACCGTGCCGAGCATCGCGTCCGCGTCGTAGCGGACGTACGTGCCCTCCGACGGCGGGCGGCCCTCCGGCACCCACCACAGCCGGAACAGGCCCATCACGTGGTCGATGCGCAGGGCTCCCGCGTGCCGCAGGCCCGCGCGCAGCAACCGGGCCGCGGGCAGGCAGCCGGTGGCCGCGAGCGAGTCGGGGCGCCACGGCGGCTGCCCCCAGTCCTGGCCGTGCGGGTTGAAGTCGTCCGGGGGCGCGCCGACGCTCATCCCGGCGGCCAGGCAGTCCGCCAGCGCCCAGGTGTCGGCGCCCTCGGGCGCCACCCCGACCGCCAGGTCGTGGATCAGGCCGATGCCCATGCCCGCGTCGGTCGCCGCCGCCTGTGCGGCGCCGAGTTGTTCGTCCGTGATCCAGGCCAGCCAGCGGTGGAAGTCGACCTCGCCGGCCAGTTCCTCGCGGGCGCGGGCCACGGCCGGCGAGCGCGGGTCGCGCAGCTCGGCCGGCCAGGACCGCCAGGCGCCGCCGTGCACCCCGGCCAGCGCGCACCAGGTGGCGAAGTCCGTCAGATCGCGGCCCTCGCGCGCGGTGAACGCCGCGAACGCGGCGGCCCGTCCGGGAGTCAGGGGGACCTCGTGCACCGCGCGCAGCGCCTCGTGCTTGAGCGCGCGTACGGCCTCCCGGTCGATGAGCGCGGCACCGCGCAGGACGGCCTCGTTCAGGGTGCGCGCCCGCCCGGCGCACCGGTCGGCGCGGTGGCGGGCCTCGCCGGTGAGGTGGGCGTACTCCGGTACCGCCTCGACCCGCACGTGCATCGGGTCGGGGAAGCGGCGGGTGCCGGGCCGGTACGGCGACGGGTCGGGCAGCGGTCCGGGCTCGGCGGCGTGCAGCGGGCCGAGCTGGACGAAGTCCGCGCCCAGGGCCCGCCCCGACCAGGACGCCAGTTCCGCCAGGTCGCCGAGGTCGCCCATGCCCCAGGAGCGGCGCGAGAGCACCGAGTACAACTGGACGAGGAAGCCCCAGTGGCGGCCCTCGGGCACGGGCAGCCGCTCCGGGACGACCAGCAGCGGCGCTGACTCGGCGCGCCCGGCCGCGGTGACGTGCAGGGTGTGCCGGCCGACGGGCAGCGGGCCGGACAGGGCGGCCGATGCGCCGCCGCCCTCCAGCTCCACCTCGGCCACCGCGCCGTCGGGCAGGGCGGGCCGTGGCGCGCCGGTGCCGCGCAGGACGACGCAGGCGGGCAGCAGCCGGGCCGCGGCGCGCGCCCGGTGGGCGGCCAGCGCGGCCCGGGCCGCCGTGTCCGTCGTGGCGTCCACCCCGCACGCGCCGAGCACGGCCACCAGCGTGTCCGGGGACACGGCGACCCGGTGGCCCCGGTCGGTGGTGTAGGCGGTGGAGATGCCGTGGACGCGGGCGAGTTCCCGCAGGGCGTCGCTCATGCCTCACGCTCCGCCGCCGGCCGGTCCCGCTCGCCGGCCGCGTGGGCCGCGCCTGTCACGGCGGTCGCGGTGGCCGCGTCGGCCGGGGTGGGCAGGTCTGTCGAGTCGGCCGTGCCGGTTGCGCCGGCCGGGGTGGGCGGGTCTGCCACTTCCGCCGTGCCCTTCACGCCTGTCACGCTTGTCAGGCTCGGTGGGCTCGTCCTGTCTGCCACGCTCGCCGTGCCCGGCACGCCGAAGAGGCGTTCCAGGACCACGGCGACGCCGTCCTCGTCGTTGCCGGGCGCGATCTCGTCGGCCATCGCCCGCAGCGCCGGATGGGCGTTGCCCACGGCCACCCCGTGCCCGGCCCAGGCCAGCAGCGGGATGTCGTTGGGCATGTCACCGAAGGCGATCGTCTCGGCCGCCCCGAACCCCAGCAGCTCAGCGGCCCGCGCCACCCCGGCCCCCTTGGTGGTGCCCGGCGGCAGCACCTCCACCATGCCCCGCACCGAGTGCACCACCGTGACCTCGTCCCCGCACAACCGTCGTGCCTCGGACTCCAGTTCGTCCTCCGGTACGTCCGGGTGGTGCAGGACCAGCTTGTCGATCGGGCCGCTCCACAGCAGCTCACGGTCGGCGGTCACGTCCCAGCCGTGCCGGACCCGCTCGCCGAACCGCGGGGTCACCTTGAACCGGCTCTCCGGAGGTGCCGTCACCACCCCCAGCTCCAGCGGCCCGAGCACGGCCTCCACCCGCTCGACTACGCTGCGCGCCAGGTCCAGGTCGAGCGAGGCCGAGGTCAGCAGCCGGTCGGCGCCGGCGTCGTAGAGCTGCGCGCCCTGTCCGCACACGGCGAGTCCGCGGTAGCCGAGCGCGGCCAGGTACTGCTTGCAGGCCGTGGCGGGCCTGCCGGTGACCACCAGGTGCCGCGCCCCCGCCTCCCGCACACGCGCCAGGGCGCGCAACGTACGCGCGGACACGGTGAGGTCGTCGCGCAGCAGCGTGCCGTCGAGATCGGTGGCCACCAGCCGGAACGGCGGCCGGGACCGCCGCGCCGGGCGTCCGGCTCGGTCGGTTACCTGGGCGGTGTCCTGCGGGCGCCCGGTCTGGGCGGTGTCCTGCGGGCGGAGGGCGGACACGGGCCTCTTGGCGGTGTCCGCCGGGCCGCCGGCGGGTGCGGACCCCTCGACGGTGTGCGCCGGGGTACCGGCCCGGGCGGTGTCCTCCGGGCCGAAGGCGGGTGAGGGCTCCTCGACGGTGCCCCCCGGGCGTCCGGCCTGGCCGGTCGCCTCCACGGTGTCTCCCGGGCCTCCGCCCAGGTCCCGCACCTCGACCGTGTCCCAGGTGACCCGGCCGGAGGCGAGGGTGAGCATGACGAGCAGGTGCCTGCCGACGGGCGGTCCGTCCAGGGTGCCCCGGAAGACACCCTCCCCGGCCGGGGTCAGTGGGGCCAGGACGACCCCGCTGCCCGTGGGCACGGCCTCGTCGGAGACGGCGGCCTCGGCGCGGGACTCCAGCTCCGAGGCGCGGATCGTGCCGGTGACCGCGACGTCCACGTGCCGCGCCCCCGGGTGGGTGTACGCGACGTGCCAGCGGCCCGCCGCGTCCTGCCGCGTCCGGCACCGTCCCCGCAGCCGCGCCGACCAGTCCGCACGGCCCGCTGCCGACGCGACCCGCGCGCACCGGACGAAGTCCGCCCGCGCGTACGCGGCTTCGAACAGCCGCTCGTGCGCCGCCTCGTCGAGCGGTGCGCACCGCCCGTACGCGTCCACGTCACCCAGCGCCGCCGCCGACCCGGCCACCAGCGCCCGGTGCTCGGTCCAGGCGGCCGGGGACAGCACGTCGAACCAGCCGTACCGTACGGCATCCTCGACCGGATAGGGCCTGCTCCGGCCGCGCAGCAGGTCCGCGAAGGCCGCCAGCCGCAGGTCGGCGCTGCGCCGCCAGGTGAAGGACCGGGCGGTGGCGCGGGCCCGCTCCGACAGGCGGGCGTAGGCCTCGGGGTCCGTGCGCCACAGCGCGGCGGCCTCGCGTATGCGCGTGGTGAGCGCGCCGGCCAGCGCGGGGTCGTCGTCCCGGAAGGAGCCCGGCAGCGCGAACCCCGTCGACGCGGGGTCCCCGGGCGGCAGGGCGTGCCCGAAGTGGGCGGTGACGGTCTGCGCGGTCGCCAGGGGCACCGCGCCGCACGCCATCGCCTCGGCCTGGGCGATGAGGAACCCGTCGAGTTCGTACTTCGAGGGGAACACGCAGAAGTCCGCGCACGCGGCCTGCTCGAACAGGGTGTCCTCGCCGGCCAGCCGCCACTCCAGGTGGACCCGGCCCGGATACCGGTCGGCGACACTCTGGAAGTGGGCGTTGGCCGGGGCGGACGCCGTCGCCCCGCCGCCACCGGTGGCGAACCGCAGGACGAAACTGATCTCAGGGTCGGCCGCCAGCACGTCCTCGACCGCCCGCATCAGCTCCAACTGGCCCTTGTGGTGCACCGCGTAACGGGCGGCGTGGTAGAAGACCGGGCGGGCCGGGTCGAGCCCGAGCGAGCGCAGCACCGACGCCCGGTCGACGGCCCGCGGATCGCGAGCCAGCCAGCTGTCGGCTGTCCCGCAGCCGCCCATCAGCAGCTTGTCCGCCCGCTCACGCAGCATCCGCGCCAGCGGCAGCGTCGCGAAGAGGCTCTCGAAAGGGGTGTCGCGGAAGGTGGCGCAGTGGTCGCGCTGACCCGGCGAGACGAAGTCGACGAGATCGGCGTGGGCCACGATCAGCGGCAGGAAGGAGACGTGGTCGGGGCCGTACTCGACGTGCATGCGGGTCCCGGCCAGGGCCCGCGCCATGGTCGCCGTCGGACCGTCCTGGGCGGGCGGCCGCCCGTCGAGCGCGTCCAGGTCCGCGTCCGCGCCGAACAGGGCGAGCAGCCGCTCCACCTGGGGCCGGTACACCTTCTGCGTGACCGGCGCGTTCGCCGCGACCGTGCTCACGGTCCGCAGGTCCGGGTCACCGGCGAACACCGGCGGCAGCAGGTAGTGGTAGTACGGCTCGAAGCCGTGCACCACCGCCGGGCCGCCGCCGAGGTGGCGCCGGACGAAGTGGGCCCCGGCCACCTGGAAGACCAGCGGCTTGAAGTGGGCCAGGTCCCGGCCCTCGGTGCCCGGCGGCGGGTAGAGCCGGTCGGGCAGCAGGTCCAGGAAGTCGTCGGACAGGAAGTAGACGTCCACCCCCTCCAGCCGCAGCCGGTGGGCGCGTGTGGTCAGCTCCAGGGTGATCTCGGACGGGTGGTCCGGCCACACCTTGGGGTCCAGGACGAGCGGCACCCGGTGCTCGTGGACGTAGTCGGTCTCCTCGATCGCGTGGTCGCGGCGCAGCGCGCCGAGCAGTCCGTGGGCGGGCGTGACGATGGAGACCCGGTGGCCGCGCGCGGCGTACTCGCGCGAGAGGTTCCACACCAGCGGCGAAAGCCCGCCGCGCATGAGGCGGTTGTCGAACCCGCCGCACTCGAAGGCGAAGTGGATGATGTGCATCGCTTCGGCGCGCGCTCCCGATCCGTGTGCCGCGTGGCCGGGTGCCGGCGCTTCGTGTGCCGCGTGGCCGGGTGCCGGCGCTTCGTGAGTCGCGTGGCCAGGTGCCCGTGATTCGTGTGCCGCGTGCCCGTGTTCCGCTGATTCGTGTGCCGCCTGGCCGGGTGCCGGTGATTCGTGTGCCGCGCCGTCGTGTGTCCGTGTCCCGTGCATACGTGCCCGCCTCACCGGAGTGCCGCGGCTGCGCGCGCGCCCGCCGCGCGCAGCCCGGGGAGGTCGATGAACTCGGTGTGGGTGCCCACGCTGCCGCACACGAACGCCCCGGCCACCGAACCCGCCAGCACGCACTCCTCCAACTCGCGCCCCTCGAAGAGGCCGTGCAGGAACGCGGTGACGAACGCGTCACCGGCACCGTTGGTGTCCACGACCGGCCGCTCCGGACGCACGGCGGGGAAGTGCCGCACCCGGTCCTCGCCGCGCACCAGCAGATGGCAGCCGTCGGCGCCGTCCGTGGCGACCACGAACCGCGCCCGGCCCTCCTCGACGACCGAGCGCAGCACCGCCTCCAGCCGGTCGTGGATCGCCGCCGCGCTCAGGAAGACGTAGTCGGAGGCGAGGGCGTACGCGCGGTGGTGCGGATTGCGCCCGTCCCAGTCGTGCAGGTCCGTCGAACTGGCCACGCCCAGGCGGTGGATGTCCTCGTACATGTCCTGGTTGTGGCCGATGATCGACAGGTGGACGTGGGCCGAGCGCTCCAGGAAGGGCAGGTAGAAGTCGCGCGGCAGCCTCAGGTCGGCGGGGTGCCGGCCGTCGTAGAAGGAGAACCGCCGCCCCTGCGGGTCGACGAGGTTGGCCGCGCGCGGGGTGCCGTGCGGGGAGACGACGTGAGCGAAGTCCAGGCCGTGGCGCGCGTAGTGGTCGAGCACCATGCGGCCCTGCGGGTCCTCGCCGAGGAAGTCGATGAACTTCGTCCGCAGACCCAGTGTGTGCCAGCCCAGCGCGACCCCGTTGCCGGTGTGCCCCACGTAGTCCCGCAGCGGCTCCACGAACACCGAGTCGCCCGGCGGCACCCGCAGTTCGTCGACGCGCACGATGGTGTCCACGCCCACGCCGCCGACCACCAGCACGTCGTAGTCGCTCGAACCCGTACGCCGCTCACCCGCGGCCCGCTCGGAGACGGTCATGCCCTCACTCCTTCGGTGACTTGCTGGACGTGCCCGTCCTCCAGGACGACCGCCCCGTCGATGTCCGCGCCCGGCGCCACCACGGCACCGGGCAGCACCACGCTGCGCCGCACCCGCGCCCCGGCGCCGATCCGCACACCCGGGAACAGCACGCTGTCCTCCACCAGACCGGCGTTGACCAGGTCGGCCGGGACCAGCGAGGCGCGCACGCCCGGAGCGGCGGCGACCCACTCGCGCGCGGTGCCCGGCCGCAGGGTCAGCGGCATGTCGGTCACCGGGAGCGGCGCGTGCGGACCTGCCGCCAGCGCCAGGTGCGCGCGGTGGTAGCGCTCCACGGTGCCGATGTCCTCCCAGTGGCCGCTCACCTCGTGCCCGCGGATGTGCTCCCCGGCCGCGAGCATCGCGGGGATCACGTCACGGCTGATGTCGTGCTGCCAGCCGCTCCCGTCCAGCGCGGTCAGGTAGCGGCGCAGCACGGCCGCGTCGAACACGCAGAACGCCGCGAAGACCAGGTCGGAGGTGGGGTTCTCCGGTTTCTCCACGAACTCGGTGAGCCGGCCCCGGCCGTCGAAGCCGACCATGCCGAACAGGTGCACCCAGCGCGGGTCGATGCGCTGGTAGGCGACGGTCAGCGCGGCGCCGGAGGCGCGGTGCGCGGCGAGAAGCGGCCCGTAGTCGTAGCGGTAGACGTGGTCGGCGTGCAGCACCAGGACGTCTTCGGTGCCCTCGGTGAAGACGTACTCCGCCTTGCGGATCAGGGCGTCGGCGGTGCCGCGCTCCAGCGGCCAGGTACGCGAGGGCAGTTCACGGGGGAGACCTGCGGGGACGGCCCGGTAGGCGCTGTCGTACGGCCCGAAGTGCACCCGGAAGCCCGGCCGGGCGTTCCACACCCGGTGCAGGTCGTCCATCAGCAGCCGTTCCTCGTACTGCGACAGCAGCAGCACCTCCCTCAGTCCCGAGGCGCGGGCGTTGGCCAGGCTGAAGTCGATGAGCCGGCAGGCGCCGCCGAAGGGGACCAGCGGCTTGAGCCGTCCGGTGCCCAGCGGTCCCATGCGCCGGCCCTCGCCGCCGGCCAGCAGCACCGCGCGCACGCCCCGCAGACCGCTTCCGCGCGGATCATCGCCCCGTGGCTCAGTCATGTCGCACCTCGTCCCAGGTGACGCGGCCGGAGGAGAGGGTGAGCAGGAGCTGGGCGCCGTCGGGCGGTGCCTCGCCCGCGAAGACACCCGGCGCCGTGCGTTCCAGGGTGGACACCTCGGGCAGGGCTCTGGCCGAGCCCGGCCGCGCGCTGACGACTTCCACCCGTTCGGCGTGCGGCAGCCGGTACTCCAGACGGGTGCCACTCACCCGGTGGCGCTCGCGCAGCGCGGTCACCTCCGCGGGCGGTACGGCGCCGGGGACGTGGGCGAGGACCCGTTCGCAGGCGGCGAAGTCGGCCCGCAGCCAGGCGGCGCGGAAGATCCGGCGGGCGGCGTCCGCGTCGAGCGGGGCGTGGCGCTCGTAGGCGTCGAGGTCACCGTGGTCCACGGCGGCGTCGGCGGCGGCCCGGGGGTCGTAGGGCGGGTCGTCGGTGGGTGCGTCACCGGTGTGTACGTCACCGGGCAGCAGGTCGAACCAGCCGTGCCGCAGGGCGAGTCCGGGGTCCAGGACCGGCGGACGGCCCTCCCACAGGCCGGTGAACGCCTCCAGGTGCAGGTCGGCGCAGTGGTCCCAGGTGAAGACCCGGGCCACGGCCGCGGCCCGCCGCGACAACTCCGCGTAGCGGTCCGGCTGTTCGGACCACAGTGCCGACGCCTGCCGGATGCGGTCCGCGAGCGCCGCGACCAGCAGGTCGTCGTCCTCCGCGAAGGACCGGTTCACCGCGAAGCCGGTGGCGGTGCCGGGGCCGTCCGCGTGCCGGAAGTGCTCCATGCCGCGCTGGTCGGTGGCGATGGGCACCGCCCCCGCGACCATGGCCTCGCCCTGCGCGATGAGGAAGGTGTCCATCTCGAACTTGGACGGGAAGAGCGCGAAGTCGGAGGCGGCGGCGTACGCGAACACCCGCTCCTCCGGCACCCGCTCCCACTCCAGGTGCAGCCGGCCCGCGTGGCGGGCGGCCACCTCGTGGAAGTACGGGTCGTCGATGCCGGAGCCGGAGATGCAGCGGACGACGAAGTTGGCCGCCAGGCCCTCGCCCAGTACCCGGTCCACGGCCCGCACCAGCTCCACCTGGCCCTTGTGGTGGACGGCGTAGCGGGCGTTGTGGAAGAACGTGGGCAGCGCCGGGTCGAGGCCCAGGCCGCCGAGCACCTCGGCCCGGTCGACGTCCGCCGGGTCCCACGACAGCCACTGGTCGGAGATGGCGCAGCCGCCGACGAACATCTTGTGCGCGTTGCGCCGCACCACGTCGGCGATGGGCAGCCGCCGGAACAGCCGCTCGAACGGGGTGTCCCGGAAGGAGGCGTAGAAGTCGAGCTGGCCGGGGGAGAGGAAGTCGATCAGGTCGGCGTGCTCGGCGGTCAGCTCGTAGAGCGCCACGTGGTCCTGCGGGTAGGTGTAGTGCAGGTGCGTGAGCTGCTGGTACTGGACGACGGCCGCGGGCACGTCGGGCTCGGGGTCCGGTCCCGGCAGCTTCACGTCCACGCCGAGCAGGTCGAACAGGCGCTGCACCTCGGGCGCGTACACCTTCTTCGCGATCGGCATGTTGCTCTGCACGTTGCTGACGACCAGCTTGGTCGGGTCCGCGCGCAGGGCGGCCGGCAGCAGGTGGTGGTAGTACGGCTCGTGCGCGTGCACGATCGCGCGCTCCTGGCCGAACCAGGCGCGCAGGAACCGCACGCAGTCGACCTGGAACACCAGCGGCTTGAAGAAGACCAGGTCCCGTCCCTTGGCGGAGTAGGGCGGGTAGAAGGTGTCCGGCAGCCGGTCCAGGTACTCGTTGGACAGGAAGTACAGGTCCACGCCGTCCAGCCGGATGCGGTGCGCGGTGGTGCGCAGCGCAAGCCGCACCTCGGACGGGAAGTCCTGCCACACCCGGGCGTCGAGCGCCACCGGCAGGGTGTACGAGTCGTCGTAGGGCAGGTCCTCCACGTCGTAGCGGCGGCGCAGGTCGTCGAGGCGGCCGTGCGCGGGCGTGACGATGGAGACCCGGTGGCCGCGTGCGGCGATGGTCCTGGACAGGTTCCACAGGTAGACGGAGGTGCCGCCCTGCAGGAAGGTGTGGTCGAAGCCGCAGCACTCGAAGTACGTCTCGATGACGTGCATCCGGGGCGCGGGGGAGGTGCGGGGCGGCCGGGGCGCGTTCACGTCGGTCATGTCCTCGCGGGGGTCGTCGGGGCGGGGTGCGTGGGGGAGGTGTCCCTCGCCTGCGCGAGCGCGTGGCGCAGGTCGATCGCGGCGTGGTAGGGGCGGGCGTGGTCGTGGTTGTAGCCCAGCTCGTGCAGCAGGCGCCGCAGGTACAGCAGGCGGCGCAGCGGGCCGTCGGGGGCGGGGCCGAGCAGCAGGCGCAGCACGTGCGCGCGCCAGGTGTCGGCGGTGCGGAACACGGTGTCGACCACCTTCTGTCGTGCGGGTCCCAGGTCGCGGGGGTGGTCCCCGCCTGTGTGCGCGGAGGTCTCCAGCGAGGCGTACATGGTCAGCGTCGCGTCGATGCCCAGGCGCCGGGCGCTCTCGAAGGCGGCCTCGTCGGCCGCGAAGTACTCCAGGGCGCGCTGGACGGCGACGAGGTCCTGGAGGGGCGACTGGGCGGCGTAGGCGGGGTCGTCCGGCGACATGGCGGGCGTGGACAGGTCGATGACGCTCATCCGCCAGGGGGCGCCGTCCGTGTCCTGCTCGCCGCACAGCAGGTGGGACAGGTGCAGGTCGCCGTGGCAGGGACCGGCGCCCGGGGCCGTGTCCCGCCCGGCGAACGCCTCCCGCAGTGCGGCCACTTCGCCCTCCAGGGCGGCGAAGGCGGCGCCGCGCGCGGCGGGCGGCAGCGGTGCGAGGGCGCCCGCGAGGCCGGCCGACCCAGCGGCGGCCCGCGCCAGCCCGGCCAGCCGCACCGAGGCGTGCTCCAGCGCCTCGCCCACCGGATAGCCGGTGGCGGGAGCGCCCAGGAGCACGGACAGATCCCGGTGGAAGGCGCGCAGGAAGCTCCCGGCGGCGCGCAGGTTCCGCTCCAGCGGGCGCAGGTGGGCGCGCACGAGCGGTTCCGGCGCGGACCCGGCGGCCAGCCGCGGCCACAGCGAGCGCAGGTTCTCCCGCAGCGGTACGTCGATGCCCCGGCCCGGCGCGTGGCGGTAGACGACGCCCAGCGGGTGCCGGGTGCCGCGTACCGGATCGGTGTACGTGTAGTCACCGGCCCACTCGGGTGTGCGGCCGGTGCCGCTCAGCCGCCGCAGCAGCTCGGGTTCGCGGACGGTCTCGTCCAGGCGCCGGTAGGTCTTGTGGATGTGCGGGACGCCGCCGATCGCCACGAGCGACAGGGCGTTGGAGGACCAGCCCTGCTCGAACGGCAGCCGCCGCACCTCGCCGGCCGGGGCGCCCGGCGCCCGCCGGAACTCCAGGACCCCGCCGCGCGCGGTGCGCAGCGGTGTCCCGGCCAGCATCCGGCGGACGGCCGCGAGCCCGGCGGTGGCGCCCTCGTCCCCGCCCCTGCCCTCGTCTCCGTCCCTGCCCCCGTCTCCGTCCCTGCCCTCGTCTCCGTCCCTGGCCTCGTCCCCGCCGGCCGGTCCCCCGGTCCGTACCGGGACGAAGAACCGCTGCCCGGCTGCCTCACCGCCCACGGCGGCCACCACGAGCAGCACCTCCCGCGGGCCCAGCACCACGTGGTCGATCCGCTCGTAGCGGTCGGCGGCGCGGGCGTCCCGGGACATCCAGGGCGCCTCCCGCAGCAGCCGACCGAGCTGTTCGTCGCTCGGCACGTTCACGCTCAACTGACTCAACTCCCGGTCATTTCATAGGCGTTGACGCCGCGCCGCCAGACGGTCAGGGCGACGGCCAGCGCTGCGGCACTCACCACGGGAAGCCACACCACAAGCCCTGGGGCGCCGGTCAGGAGGTAGACGCACGGCACGTAGGAGGTGAAGGCGAAGGGCAGCACCCAGGTCAGCAGGGCGCGCAGCGAGGAGTGGTAGATGTCCAGCGGGTAGGCCGCGAACTCGGACACCTGGCTCGCCGCGTACATCGACGGCAGGCTGGTCACGGTCCAGAAGGACAGCGAGGCGAAGAGCAGCTTCACGGCGGTGTGGATGAGCGCCCCGCACAGCACGAGCAGCGGCGCCACCGCCCACTGCAACGGCGTCAGGTGCAGGCCCAGTTCGCTGCCCGTCCAGCCCACCAGTGCGGCGCCGACGATCAGTTCGCCCAGGCCGTCCGGGTGGAAGAAGCGCTCCGACAGCAGCGAGAACAGCGGGTTGACCGGGCGGATCAGGTAGCGGTAGAACTCGCCGCGCTGCACGAGCTTGCGGCCCAGCTCCCACAGCTGGTCGGTGAAGAGGTGGTCCAGGCCGCGCGGCAGCAGCGAGAAGCCGAGCAGGAACAGCACCTCGTGGTAGGTCCAGCCGCCGACCGCCGGGACCTGGCGGAACACCAGGCCCACCACCGCCGTCTGGAGCCCGACCCGCACCAGGAAGGCGCCCGCCCCCAGGGCGAAGTCCATCCGGTACGCGGTCAGCCGGTGCAGTCCGACACCGCCGAGGAAGAACGCGAGGCGCACATGGCGCCATACCGTCCGGGTCGTCATCCGCCGAGCACCTCCAGCCGGCTCAGCGAGGCCCGCCACAGGGCGGTGGTGAGCAGGGTCAGGGCGGCCACCCAGCCCAGTTGCCGGGCGAGGACGCCGGCCGCGCCCGCCCAGCCGTCGTAGCGGCCGAGCAGCAGGGTCAGCGGGCCGTCGACCATGCCCCGGAAGGGCAGCGCGGAGGCGAGCGCCGCGAGCGGGCCCGGCATGAGCGCGATCGGCACCAGCTGGCCGGCGAAGAAGGCCACCACGCTCTGCTTCACCATCCGCACCCCCCAGGTGTTGGTGGTGAGGAAGCCGGTCATCCCGGTCAGCAGGTTCACGAAGAAGGCGAGGAGGACCGACAGCGCGGCGGACACCAGGAACAGGAGCACGTCCACCGGCCGCGGCACGGTCAGCGGCACCATCAGGGCGAACAGGACGAGCACGGGCACCCCGACCAGCACGGCGTTGGCCGCGACCACCGGCAGGCAGGCGAAGAACCGCACCACGGGGTAGCTGACCGGCCGCACCAGCATGACCGCGACGTCGCCGCGGTACACCTCGGCGGCGACCTCGTCGTCCACCCGGTTGGCGTGCAGCACCTGGAGCACCTGCGCCATCAGCAGGTAGGTGGTGATGCCCTCGGCGGTGAAGCCGCCCGGACCGCCGCCGGGCGGGGCGTCCGCGTACACCGCCCGCCACAGGAAGACGGTGACGGCGGCGCCGGCCGCGGCGGTGAGCCCGGTCATGACGAACGTCGAGCGGTACTGGAGCAGGGACTGGAGGCCGCCGGTGGCGAAGGAGAGGTAGGGGCGGACACGCCCCAGCGCGCCCAGCGGACCCACCGAGTCCAGCGGGCCGGGGCGGCGGATCTCCGGCCCGGGTGCGGAGCCGGTCATGAGCCTGCCCCCGGGACGTCGGCCGCGACCGCCCCCGAAACCTCGGCCGCCCCCGCCCCCGAGGCGTCCGCCTCCCGCCGCCCGGCCCCGTAGATCTTGCGGAGCACGTCCTCCAGGTCCGGTTCGGGCGCGTAGCAGTCCGCCAGGTCGAACCGGTCCAGGAGGAAGCCCAGTACCTGCCGCGAGGTGAAGCGGTCCACCGGGTAGTCCACGCGGATCCGGCCGTCGCCGGCGGGCGCGGCCGTCACGCCCGGCAGCCCCCGCTCGATGTCAGCGCAGGCCGCCGCCGGAGCGGGGCCGCCCCGGTGGTCGAACAGGACCGACCGCCGGTCGGCGCCGCGCAGCAGGTCCCGGATGCTGCCCTGGTGCACCACCCGCCCGCGGTCCACGACCAGCGCGCTGTCGCAGATCGCGGCGATGTCGGTGATGTCGTGGCTGGTCAGGACGACCGTGGTGCCCAGCTCCCGGTGGACGCGGTTGACCAGGAGCCGCACCGCGTCCTTGAGGACCATGTCCAGGCCGATGGTCGGCTCGTCCCAGAACACGACCGCCGGGTCGTGCAGCAGGCTCGCCGCGATCTCCGCGCGCATCCGCTGTCCCAGGCTCAGCTGGCGCACGGGCGTGGTGCCGAGGGCGTCGATGTCCAGGAGTTCCCGGTACAGGGCGAGGTTGCGGAGGTACACCGCGTCGGGGATGTCGTAGATCCTGCGCAGGATGCGGAAGGAGTCCGGCACGGACAGGTCCCACCACAGCTGGCTGCGCTGCCCGAAGACGACGCCGATGCCGCGGGCGTTGAGCTGCCGGTGCCGGTAGGGCTCGATGCCACCGACCAGGCAGCGCCCGCTGGTGGGCGTCATGATGCCGGTGAGCATCTTGATCGTGGTGGACTTGCCGGCCCCGTTGGCGCCGATGTACGCCGTCTTGGATCCGGCCGGGATGGTGAAGGACACGTCGTCGACCGCGCGGACGACGCGGTGTCTGCGGGTCAGCAGCGTGGACAGGCTGCCGGCCAGGCCGGACCTGCGTTCGGCGAGCCGGAACTCCTTGACGAGGTTCTCCGCGACGATCACGACAGCACCCGCTCCATGGCCTGTTCGAGCAGTCCCACGCCCTCGTCGAGCAGTGGCTCGTCGAGGGTGAACGGCGGGGCCAGGCGCAGGATGTGCCCGCCGAGGGCGACCCGCAGACCCAGGTCGAGGGCGGTTGCGTACACGGCGCGCGCGAGGTCGGGCGCGGGGGTGCGGCTCGCCCGGTCGGTGACGAACTCCAGGCCGTACAGCAGGCCGATGCCGCGCACGTCACCGAGGTTGTCGAACCGTGCGTGCAGCGCCGCCAGCCGCTCGCGCAGCCGGTCCCCGAGGACCCGTACCCGCTCGATCAGCCGGTCGCGTTCGACGACCTCCAGGGTGGCCCGGGCGGCGGCGATGCCCAGCGGGTTGCCCGCGTACGTCGAGGCGTACGCCCCCGAGCCGGCCGCCGCCGGATCACGCAGCAGCTCCGAGCGCCCGGCCAGCACGGCGAACGGGAACCCGCTGGCCATGCCCTTGGACAGGGTCACCAGGTCGGGTTCGACACCGAACTGCTCGCTGGCCAGGAACGTTCCGGTCCGGCCGCCGCCGGTCAGCACCTCGTCGGCGACGAGCAGCACCCCGTGGGAGCGGCACGCCTCCGCGATCTGCTCCCAGTAGCCCGGGGGCGGCACGATGACGCCGGCGGCGCCGAGCACCGGTTCGAAGACCAGTGCGGAGACGTTGGGTTTCTCGGCGATGTGCCGACGCACCAGGGAGGCGCACCGCACCCCGCACGAGGGGTAGGTCAGTTCCAGCGGGCAGCGGTAGCAGTAGGCCGAGTACCCGAGCACGGAGTTCCCGGCGAACGCCTGGTTGCCGACGTCCCAGTGCACGAGCATCCGCGCGCCCATGGTCTTGCCGTGGAAGCCGCCGCGCAGCGCGCCGATCCGGTTGCGGCCGGGCGGCGCGGTCGCCTGCACCACGCGCAGCGCGGCCTCGACGACCTCGGCGCCGGTGGAGAACAGCGCATACGTGTTCAGGCGCTCGGGCAGCAGGCGGGCCAGCAGGTCGAGCAGCGCGGCCCGCTCGGGTGTCGCCGAGTCGTGCACGTTCCACAGCCGGCCCGCCTGCTCGGTGAGCGCCCGGACGACCTCGGGGTGCCCGTGGCCCAGTGACTGGGTCAGGGTGCCCGCCGCGAAGTCCAGGTACTGGTTGCCGTCGAGATCGGTGAGGACCGGGCCGTGCCCCTCGGCGAACACCCGGCGCCCCACGGCCGCCTCCTCCGAGGCGCCCGGGGCCAGATGCCCGGCCTCCCGCTCCAGCCGTTCGAGCTGGTGCCGACCTGTCACTTGCTGCCCCCACCTCATGTGTGCGAACCGCTCGCTGCGTTTCGCGCCGTCGGGCGATGCCGGCCGCGCCGTCGGGCGATGCCGGGGGCGAGTCAAACACCAAAGAACCACCGTCTGCAAGGACTTGCTGAAAATTTCAGAAGCGCCTTGCGCAGTTCCGCCCCCCTCTGCTTGAGTCGGGAACAGCTCAACCGGTGACACCGCGACCCGCGTTCGAGGAGAGATCCGTGAGACCACAGACCCAGCCCCCTGCGCGACACCGGTGGCCGGTGTGAAAGCCCTGGTCCTGGCGGGCGGTACGGGCAGCAGACTGCGGCCCTTCACCCACACGCGCGCCAAGCAGCTCCTCCCCATCGCCAACAAACCGGTCCTCGTCTACGCCCTCCAGGCCATTGCCGAGGCGGGCATCGAGGAGGTGGGTGTCGTGGTCGGCGGCCACGCCGACGACATCCGCCAGGCCCTGGGCGACGGGGCCGCGTTCGGCGTGCACGTGACCTACCTGCACCAGCGCGAACCGCTCGGCCTCGCGCACGCGGTGCTGCTCGCCCGGGACTTCCTCGGCGCGGACGACTTCCTGCTGTACCTCGGGGACAACTACCTGGAGGACGGCGTCACCGGCTTCGTCCGCCGCGCCGCGGCCGGCCACGACGCCGCACGGCTGCTGCTCACCCCGGTGCCCGACCCCAGCGCCTTCGGCGTCGCCGAGGTCGACGCCGCCGGGCTCGTACGGCGCCTGGAGGAGAAACCCGAGCACCCCGCCAGCGACCTCGCGCTCATCGGCGTCTACGCCTTCACCCCCGCCGTGCACGAGGCGGTGCGCGCCATCGGGCCCTCCGGCCGCGGCGAACTGGAGATCACCCACGCGTTGCAGTGGATGATCGACCGGGGCCTGCCCGTGCGCGCCGAGACGACGACCCGGCCCTGGCGCGACACCGGCAGTGTCGACGACATGCTGGAGGCCAACCGGCACGTCCTGGACCGGATCGAGGGGCGCGTCGACGGCAAGGTCGACCCGCACAGCGTGCTGGTGGGCCGGGTCCGTGTCGCCGAGGGCGCCGTCGTCAGGGGGTCGCGTATCGTCGGTCCCGTGGTGATCGGGGCGGGAGCCGTCGTCAGCAACTCCAGCGTCGGCCCCTACACGGCCATCGCAGAGGACTGCCGCGTCGAGGACAGCGCGATCGGCTACTCCGTGCTCCTGCGGGGCGCGTGTGTGGAGGGCGCCGCCCGGATCGAGCAGTCGCTCATCGGCCGCGAGGCCGTCGTGGCCGCGGCGCCCCGTCTTCCCCAGGCCCACCGTCTCGTCATCGGCGACCACAGCAAGGTGCAGTTGTACTCATGACATCCCGTGTCCTCGTCACCGGCGGAGCCGGCTTCATCGGCTCCGCCTACGTCCGCGCGCTGCTCGGCCCGGCCGGCCCGCCCGGCGTCGAGGTGACCGTGCTCGACAAACTCACCTACGCGGGCAGCCTCACCCGCCTCGACGCGGTCCGCGGGGACAGCCGGCTCGCCTTCGTCGAGGGCGACGTGTGCGACACGGCGGCGGTACGGCGGCTGGCCGCCGGGCACGACGACATCGTGCACTTCGCGGCGGAGTCCCACGTGGACCGCTCGATCGAGGACGGCTCCGGCTTCACCCGCACCAACGTCGTCGGCACCCAGACCCTCCTCGACGCGGCCCTGCGGCACGGCGTGCGCACCTTCGTGCAGATCTCCACCGACGAGGTCTACGGCTCCCTGCCCGAGGGCGCGGCCCGCGAGGACGACCCGTTGCGGCCCAGCTCGCCGTACGCCGCCTCCAAGGCCGCGGCCGACCTCATCGCGCTCGCCCACCACCACACCCACGGCCTCGACGTCCGGGTGACGCGCTGCACCAACAACTTCGGCCCCTACCAGCACCCCGAGAAGGTCATCCCGCGCTTCGTGACGACACTGCTGACCGGCGGGAACCTGCCGGTGTACGGCGACGGCGAGCAGGTGCGCGACTGGCTGCACGTGGACGACCACGTCCACGCGGTGGAACTGGTGCGCACGGGCGGCCGGCCCGGACGCGTCTACAACATCGGCGGCGGGACCTCCCTGACCAACCTCGAACTCGCGCACCGCCTGCTGGACCGGTGCGGCGCGGGCCCCGACCGCATCGCGCACGTCACCGACCGCCCGGGGCACGACCGCCGGTACGCCGTCGACGACCACCGGATCGGCGCGGAACTCGGCTACCGGCCCCGCGTCGGCTTCGAGCCCGCGCTGACCGCGACGGTGGACTGGTACCGCGCGCACCGGTCGTGGTGGGAGCCCTTGCTGACATCGCACTGAGCGGGAGTGGCGGAGAACAGGGGAAAGGGGTTCCGGGGAGAACGGGGAGGTTCCGGGGGATGCGGGTGCGGGGAGCGGAGACGGGGCGGGGGTACTCCGGCCGGCCGGCCGGGCGCGTAGGGGCGGCCCGGCGGCTGACCGGCGGTCCAACCCCCCGGCCGGGGGCCGGAGTTCGACGAACGTAGCATCGTTGAAATTTTTGCGAAAGACCTTGCGGTGTTCTACGGGCGTCGATTGCCTGATGAACGGTCTTTTCCGTGGGAGGGGTTGACCCGCGGTAATGCGGCGCCGTACGTTCTCGGCCGCAATCTCTTGCAGCAAGAAACATCAGCGGCAAGAGTCCACACGGCCTTCTCCGGCACGGCGCGTTGCCACTCGAGGCTGCTGCTCCGGTATCACCCCACTCACGAACTGGAGAAACCATGGCCAGAAAGACCGTGGCCGCTGCACTCGCCGCCGTGGCGGGAGCCGCTGTGGCCGTCACGGCACCCACCCCCGCGCAGGCCTCGGCACCGGGCGGGAAGGACGTCACCGCGGTGATGTTCGAGTGGAACTTCGCCTCCGTCGCCAAGGCCTGCACGGACGAGCTGGGCCCCGACGGATACGGATACGTTCAGGTCTCCCCGCCGAACGAGCACATCCAGGGCAGTTCCTGGTGGACGGCGTACCAACCGGTCAGCTACAAGATCGGCACCAAGCTCGGCGACCGCGCCGCGTTCAGGAGCATGGTCGACACCTGCCACGCCGCCGGCGTCAAGGTCGTCGCCGACACCGTGATCAACCACATGGCGAACGCCTCCGGCACCGGCACCGCCGGATCGTCCTTCACCAAGTACAACTATCCGGGCACGTACTCACCCGCCGACATGGACGACTGCACCTCGCCCGTGACCAACTACGCGGACCGCTGGAACGTCCAGCACTGCGAGATGGGCGGCCTGCCCGACCTGGACACCGGCGAGGAGTACGTCCGCAAGACCATCGCCGGGTACATGAACGACCTGCTCTCCCTCGGCGTCGACGGCTTCCGGATCGACGCCGCCAAGCACATCCCCGAGGACGACCTCGCCAACATCAAGTCCCGGCTGAGCAATTCCGGCGTCTACTGGAAGCAGGAGACGATCGGCGCGGCCGGCGAGGCGGTCCAGCCGCCCGAGTACTACGGCACCGGCGACGTCCAGGAGTTCAACTACGCCTACGACCTCAAGCGGGTCTTCAACAACGAGAAACTCTCCGAGCTGAAGAACTTCGGTGAGGCCTGGGGCCTGGTCCGCTCCGACAAGGCCTCCGTGTTCGTCACCAACCACGACACCGAACGGAGCGGCGGCACCCTCACCTACAAGGACGGTGCCAACTACACCCTCGCGCACGTCTTCATGCTGGCCTGGCCCTACGGCTCGCCCGACGTGCACTCCGGCTACGAGTTCAGCGACAAGGACGCGGGCGGCCCGAACAACGGGCAGGTCAACGCCTGTTACACCGACGGCTGGAAGTGCGAGCACGCCTGGCGCGAGATCGCGGGCATGGTCGGGTTCCGCAACATGGCCGCCGGAACCGCGGTGACGAACTGGTGGGACAACGGCGGCAACCAGATCGCCTTCGGCCGCGGCGACAAGGCGTACGTCGCCATCAACCACGAGGGCTCCGCGCTGACCCGCACCTTCCAGACCTCCCTGCCGGCCGGTGACTACTGCGACGTGCAGAGCGGCAAGGGTGTCACCGTGAACTCCTCCGGGCAGTTCACCGCCACCCTCGGCGCCGACACCGCGCTCGCCCTGCACATCGGCGCCAAGACCTGCGGCGGCTCCAACGGCGGCAGCGGCGGCAGCGGCGACGGCGGCGGGAACACCGCCACCGGCGCGTCCTTCCACGTCAGCGCCACCACCCAGTGGGGCGAGAACATCTACGTCACCGGCGACAACTCCGCGCTCGGCGGCTGGAACACCGCGAACGCACTGAAGCTGGACCCGGCGAGCTACCCCGTGTGGAAGCTCGACGTCTCCCTGCCCGCCGGAACATCCTTCCAGTACAAGTACCTCCGCAAGGACGCGAACGGCAACGTCACCTGGGAGAGCGGCGCCAACCGCACCGCCACCGTCGGCACCACCGGCCTGCTCACCCTGAACGACACCTGGCGCGGCTGACCGCCGTACAGCGCGCAGCCGCCCACCCGGGCGGCTGACCGCCGTACCGCACGAGCCGCCCACAGGTCCCGGCACGGGCCGGTGCCCCCGACGGGGGGCCCGGCCCGTGTGCCCGCACCGAGAACCCGAGGAGAGACCTCACGTGGTCGGCACCGCCCGTCGTAACGCAACCGCCCTGGCCCTCGCCCTGACCGCCGCGCTGCTGCCACCCCTGGCACCGCGCGCCGCCGCAGCGGACCCGCCCGCAACGGCAGCTTCGGCCGTATCCCCGCCCTCGGACGCCCGGCTCGCCGCCCAGGCCGCCCGCCCGGCACCGAGCAGGGAGCAGTTCTACCTCCTGCTGCCCGACCGGTTCGCGAACGGCTCCCCGGCCAACGACCGCGGCGGCCTCACCGGCGACCGCCTGACCACCGGCTACGACCCCACCGACAAGGACTTCTTCCAGGGCGGCGACCTGCGCGGCGTCATCGACCACCTCGACTACATCAAGGGCCTGGGCACCACCGCCATCTGGCTGGCACCGGTCTTCCGCAACAAACCCGTGACCGTACGCGACGGCAGAGCCACCGCGAACTACCACGGCTACGCCGTCACCGACTTCACCAGCGTCGACCCGCACTTCGGCACCGAGGCCGACCTCACCGAACTCATCGACAAGGCCCACCGCAAGGGCATGAAGGTCTTCTTCGACGTCATCACCAACCACACCGCCGACACCATCGACTACGCCGAACAGCAGTACGGCTACCGCAGCAAGGGCGCCTACCCCTACCTCGACACCACCGGCCGCCCCTTCGACGACACACAGGGGATGCGGCCGACGGACGCGGCCGGCGCCCCCTACACCCCCCGCCCCTCCACCGACCCACGCGACCGCAAGGTCCCCGCCTGGCTGAACGACCCGGCGATGTACCACAACCGGGGCAACTCCACCTTCGCCGGGGAGAGCGCCCTCTACGGCGACTTCCAGGGCATGGACGACCTGTGGACCGAACGCCCCGACGTCGTCCGGGGCATGGAGAAGATCTACGAGAAGTGGGTCAGGGACTTCCGCGTGGACGGCTTCAGGGTCGACACCGCCAAGAACGTCGACATGGACTTCTGGACCCAGTGGGCCACCACGCTCGACCGGTACGCCGCACAGCACGGACGCAGGCACTTCTTCCTGTTCGCCGAGGCGTTCTCCGCCGACCCCGCCGTCACCGCCCCCTACGTCACCCAGGGCCGGCTCGACTCCACCCTCGACTTCCCCTTCCAGGCCGCCGCCCGCAACTTCGCCTCCCGCGGCGGCCCCGCCGACGACCTCGCCCACGTCTTCGCCCAGGACTACCGCTACGGCACCGACAGGACCGACGCCTACAGCGAGGTCACCTTCCTCGGCAGCCACGACATGGGCCGCATCGGCACCTTCCTCGCCCAGGACAACCCCGGCGCCGACGACGAGGAACTGCTGCGCCGTGACCGCCTCGCCCACGAGCTGATGTTCCTCTCCCGCGGCAACCCGGTGATCTACTCCGGCGACGAACAGGGCTTCACCGGCGCGGGCGGGGACGTCGACGCCCGCCAGACGATGTTCGCCTCCCGCGTCCCCGACTACCTCGACGACGACGAGATCGGCACCGACCGCACCGCCGCCTCGGACGCCTACGACACCACCCACCCCCTCTACCGGGCCATCGCCGCCCTCTCCGAACTGACCCGGCGCCACCCCGCCCTGCGCGACGGCGTCCAGAGCGAGCGGTACGCCCAGGGCTCCGTGTACGCCTTCACCCGCACCGACGCCCACGAACAGCGCCCCTACCTCGTCGCGTTCAACAACGCGGCACAGGCACGGACCGTCGACCTCCCGACCGGCACCGCGAACACGGCGTTCCGGGCGCTGTACGGCACATCGGGCACCGTGCGCGGCGGCGCCGACGGCAAGGTCACCGTGACCGTACCCGCCTGGTCCTCCGTCGTGTTCGAGGCGGTGAAGCGGCTGCCCGCACCGGCGGCCCGGCCCGCCGTCACACTCCGCGCCCCGGCCGCCGGGGCCACCGGCACCGTGGAGGTCACCGCGGACACCGGGGGCGGCGAACTCGACCGCGTCGTGTTCGCCGCCCGCACCGGCAGCGGCGCGTGGCACACCCTGGGCACCGCCGACCACGCCCCGTACACGATCACCCAGCACATCCCCGCCGACGTACCCGCCGGGACCCCCCTGCGTTACAAGGCGGTCGTCGTCGACCGCGCCGGACGCACCGCGAGCGCCGTCGCCGCGACCACCGCGGGCGCGGCCCCGCCGGCCGGGCGACCGACGGCGGCCCGCCACCGCGCCGTCGTCCACTACCACCGCGCCGACGGCGACTACACCGGCCTCGGGCTGCGCACGGCCGACGGCCGCACCGCGGAGTTCACCGGCCGCGACGCCTACGGCGCCTTCGCCTGGTTCGAACCCGCCGCGGGGGCCACGCGGATCGACTTCACCGTGGAGAAGGACGACACCGCCGACGGCCCCGCGCGGACGCTGGACTTCGCCGCCGCGGCCGAGGTCTGGACCGCGCAGGGCAGCACCACCGTGGAGCAGACCCGGCCCACCGGCGCCTACCCGCCGCAGGACCGGGCGAAGGCGGTCATCCACTACCACCGCGCGGACGGCGACTACACCGGCTGGGGCCTGCACGCCTGGACGGGCGCCGCACACCCGCCCGAGTGGAACGATCCCATCCGGCCGGTCGGCCAGGACTCCTTCGGCCTCGTCTTCGAAGTCCCGCTGACCGCCCACGCGGACTCCCTCAGCTACATCCTGCACAAGAAGGAAGAGAAGGACGTCCCCGTCGACGAGGCCCTCGACTTCTCCCTGTACGGGCACGAGGTGTGGCGGGTGGCCGGCGACCCGGCCTACCTGGCGCCCTCCCTCGCCGGCGCGTTCGGCCTGGACCTCACCGCCTCCGCCGCGACCTGGCTCGACGACACCACCGTCGTGTGGAAGGGCACCGGCACGGGCGTCGCGAGCCAGCAGCTCGTGTACGCCCCGCAGGGCGGCATCGCCGTCCAGGACGGCGCGCTGTCGGACGAGGGCCACTGGCTGCGCCTGATCCCCGCCACCCTGACCGAGGCGCAACGGACCGCCCACCCGCAGTACGCGGACCAGCAGGCCTTCACCGTCGACCCGCGCGACCGCGACCGGGTCGCCGACGCACGGGCGAGCGCCCAGGTCATCGCCACCCAGCGGGCCGATGACGGCGCCCTGCTCGCCGCCACCACCGTCCGCCGCCATCCCTGACCCGCTCGCACTCCCGCCGATTACGCTCGCCCCGGCAGGGCGCGCGGGCCCGGGTCGAGTCGTCCGCGGCCGGGGCCACCCGGGCGGCGGTGACGTCCGGATGCGGCGTCGGTCCGGTCACGTCGGGCCCGGGCGCCGGACGCGGACGTCGTGCGGTCCGCCCGGGTTGCCTCCGCGGGTACTCAGGCCCGGCTGAGTACCCGCGCCCAGGCCCCGGGCAGGACTCTCGGCGACGCTGTGGTGGAGTCCTTGGGTTCGCCCGGTCCTGAAGGAGACACCAGACATGCGGAACGTCCGACGGGGAGCGGCACTGGCCGCGGTCGGGGCCATGACCTTCGCCACGCTCACGGCGTGCTCGACGGAGGACGCGGTCTGCGGCGGCGGCGAGTACCCGGTCCAGGCGGTGGGCAGCACCGGCAGCGCCTGCACTCCGCAGGGGAAGGAGCCGCCGAAGGGCTACGTCCGCTATCCCGAGGGCAAGGTGCCCGAGACGGTCGGCGACAAGTGGGACGAGTACTGGAACACCCACGTGATCGACAAGAACGGCCACATCAGCGAGGCCAGGGACGGGCAGTTGCAAGGACGGGCAGCTGCCGGGAGCGGCGGTAACCGGGACGGGCAGTAACCGGGAGGGGCGGCAGACCCGGCAGGCCAGGTCGGCCCGCACCCCATATGTGTTTCCGTTGCCCCAGCACTCATGGATATCCAGATCTCGAGTACGGGGACGTCCGGTAGGCCGGCCGGCGTGCACCCTGCCACCCGTCGGACAGGAGGTGTTCCGGACATTCGGGCAGGTATTTCCGGGCAAGGGTGACAGGTATTTCGAGGCGGGTCGGGAAGTATCCGAGTACCGGGTCGGGAAGTATCCGAGTACCGGGTCGAAATGTATTCCCGGGCAAGCCGAAAAGTGTTCACGGGCGGGCCGACAGGTATGCGTGCCGCGAATGCGGGCAGGCTCGGTGGAATGCGTAGACTGACGCAGGTTTCTCGCACGGGGGACGGTACATGTCCGCGCCGTTCGCTCAGCACACACCACCCGGCGGATGCGGAAGAGTGGAGGCTGCCCGCTGATGAGGTCTGCGCGCCGGGGAGTCGTGTGGCCCGCCGCATGCACCTGGTCCGCCGTGGTCGGGCTGGTGGTCGCGGGATGCTGGTTCCTCGGGCGGCCCGGCGAGCCGCCGGCCGGTGCCGACCGGGTGGCCGTCGGCCGCGAGTGCCGCTCCTCGCTCCCGCGGAACATGGAACTGTCCTGCGGTACGTACGGGTTCGGCGACGTGCGCTATATCTGCTCCGCCGGGAGCGGGAGCGGGGGCGGCGGGCGGTGCGCCCGGACGACGATGGTGACGGTGCGCAACTCAGGCAGGTCCCGTGTGTACGTCACGTACATCGCGGGCCGCGGGCAGGGCGTCCGCGAGCAGGGCCCGCAACAGGTGGTCGAACCGGGCCGTGAGGTGACGCTCCGGCCAGGAGAGGGACGGCTGCTGTTCGACATCACGCTGCGGGGCGCGGACGGGGGGCCGAGCAGCCTGGAGGTGGTCCGCGTGCGGTGACGGAGGCCTACCGACCCGCACCGCCCCGCATGGTCCGTCGCCCACTCACAGCGCCGAAGGAGTGGGCGAGTTGTCCGCGTTCTCGTATGCTGCGGCGGCGCCCTGGGTTCGAACCGCCGTACGATTCGCGGCCCGGAGGTGCGGCTCGGCCGCCGACCGCGGCCGGGGACACCGCCACAGGCGCGTGCTCGCGCGCGCCGGGAACGACGCGAGGTGGAACGATGCCGAGATCGTGGAACATACCGGGACCGCGGACCTGGGGGGTGGCCGCCGCTTCGGCCGTCCTGCTGCTCTGCACCGCACAGGCCTCACCCGCGGGGGCCGCCACGACCGCGCTCCCGCTCTGCCCGACGGTCTTCGGGCACGGCGGTTACCCCACGGGAGCCAACCCCTGGGACCGCGACCAGGTGCGGCAGCCGAACAACCCCAAGGGCCTGGCCCAGCAGAAGAGCTGGGGAGCGGGCGGCGTCGAGGCCGACCTCCAGCTCACCCGGGACGGCACCAAGGGCGTCATGTGGCACAACACCACGACCAACGGCCTGACCGGCACCCGCAAGGCCATCACGGAGCTGTGGTGGGCCACCGGAGCCGACCAGCTCAAGGGCCGGACGATCACCCGCGGACCGTACACCGGGGAGACCGTCTACACCTTCCGGGAATGGCTCGACAGCGCCAAGTCCAAGAACCTGACACCTCTGGTGGAACTCAAGGGCGAGGCCGAGCAGTCGCTGCTCAACAGCGACTCGGCCATCCGTGAGCGGGCGTGGGCCGAGGTGATCGCACCCATATCGGAGCGCATCGCCTCGCAGAAGATCATGATCTACACGCACGACACCGCGCTGAAGCCCGAACTCGACAAGCGCATCAAAGCGGCCGGCCTCTCTGCCACGCTCACCGGGCACCCCAGCTGGGTCGACGGGATCGGCTGGGAGGAGCCGCCGCCCGCGGCCTCCGGCAACTACGCCTCGTGGCAGGCGGCCTGGACACGGCTGGGCTCGACCACGGCCTCGGTGCCCGTCGCCACCTCGTGGACCAAGGACCTCACGACCTGGCTCCAGGGGAAGTGCGTCTGACGACCGTTCGGCCTGTGTCCGTTGCACGCTTCGCCCACCCGGAGGGACCGAAGGGACCCGGCCCGCGAGTTGAGCGCGGGGCACGGGACGAGGACTGGGGCCGGCCCGCGAACTCGCGGGCCGGCGCGGTCAGATCCGGGTGGCGAGCGGCACGGTGACCTGCTTCAGCCAGGCGCCGGAGGCGAAGTCGCGCGCCTTGACCACCACTCGGTCGCGGTACACCTCGACCTGGAGGCCCTGGTTGAACGCGCCGTCGACGGCGTTCTCGCCGCCCTGCCCGTTGTCGGTGAAACCGGTCTGCACGGCACCGGTGTTGATGACCGCGAAGCCGTCGAGATTGGCCGTCCCGGGCACCACGCGGCGCACGTACCAGTCGGACAGGCCGAGGTCCCAGTGCGTGTGTCCGGAGAAGAGGAACACGTCGCGGTGGCGGCCGAGGAGGCCGAGCAGCCGGTCGGACTGGAGGTAGTCGCTCATGTAGAGCTTGTTGCGGGTGCCGGAGACGGTGTCGGGCAGCGGGTGGTGCGTGACCACCATGACGGGCCTGCGCCGGCGTGCCCAGTACGCGAGGCGCTCCTCCAGCCACCGGAACTGCGCCTCGCTCAGCCACACTTCGTCCCACAGCTTCGGGTCGTGGTAGTGCATGTAGCGTTCGGTGCCGATCGTGAGGACCGGTATGCCGCCGAACGTCGTCTCCGCGTAGACCCGGCCGCGTTCGGCGAACCGGTAGAAGCTGCGGAACAAGGAGTCCTCTGTGGTGCCGTTGGGCCAGGTGGCCTGGGCCAGCGTGTCGGGATCGGCCCACTTCGGAACGTAGAACTCGTGGTTGCCGATGGCCCAGGCGATCTCGCGTGGATGCGGATTGCGCGCGAACACCTTGCGCACCTCGGCGTATTCGGCGTCGTAACCGCGCGGGGTGATGTCCCCGGCCACGGCCAGGCCGGAGCTGTGCGGGTTGGTGGCACGCATGTCCTTCAGTGCGACGGCCAGGTCACCGAGGTCGCCCTGGATGTCACTGATGACGTCGAAGGTGGTCAGCGGCGCACCGCCGCGCCTCGGTGCGGCTTCGGCGGGGGCCTGGGCGAGCGTACCGAGCGCGACGGCACCGGCCGTCGCGGCGATGAGGGATCTGCGTTCCATGGAGGGGCCCTTTCTGGTCTGTACCCGTTACTCATATGCGACCAACGCGGCCACGGGATGAACGCCGGGCGACTTCGGCACCGCCCGCCCGGCGCTCACCATCTGCGCCACCGGACGGGCTGCTCCGGGGTGCCCTCGCCGAGTTGCCGGGCCGCCAGGGCGGCGACCCGGGTGGCCAGGTCCGACAGGGCGGGGTCGTGGCGGGCGGCGGACCGGGCCAGGCGGGTCACGTCCGCGACCCAGGCGCCGGTGGCCCGGTCCGGGTCGCCGATCCGGGCGAAACCGCGGGCCAGGAGCCCGCGGGCCTCCTCGTCCCGGCCGCGTGCGACGGCCTTGACCACGCCGAGGGCGTTGGCGAGCGCGCTGGCCGGGCGGGACCACTCGTCGTCCCGGGCGCGTGCCGCCGGGTTGCCGACGTCGTAGTCCGGGTCGTCGGCGACCGACGCCGTACGCACCTCCAGGTCCAGCCGCCAGAACAACGACACCCCGGCGAAGCGGACGAACAGCAGGCGCCGGCGGTCGGAGTGGTGGAAGTCCGGGTCGCTGCGCACGCTCTCGACCGGCTGCACGCGCCCCAGCGCCGCCACTGCCTCGGCCTCCGCCAGGCAGTCCGGGAAGCGGGCGTCGGGCACCAACCACAGGATGTCGATGTCGCTGAAGGCGTCCGCCGTGCCCGCGCCCAGCGAACCCGCCAGCTCCGTGCGGGACGCCGGGCAGCACTCTTCCAGCGCCGCGCGCAGCCGCCCCGCGAACGCGGCACGGTCGGTCCCGGAGCGTGCGGCCCCTTGGGGATCCATGTCCATGCTGCTTCCCTTCGGCCGGCATCGGCATGACAACGAAACATTGACAACAAAATGTTTGCCCCCCACGATGGTCGCATGCCGTCAACCCCGCAGCAGCCCGCCGACGACGCCTTCACGCCCCCGAGCGCGCAGGAGGCGAGGACACAACGTGTGTACGCCTCCCTGTTCCGCATCGCCGAACGCCATGCCGCCACGGACCAGCAGCGCCGCCGGCAGGTTCATCCCCGGATGCTCGGCCCGCACGAGGCGGTCAGGCTCGTGTCGTTCCTGCTCAGCGGCGCGGCGTTGCCCGAGGGCGGGGAGCCCGAGGTCGACCGCGCGGACATCACCGCCGCGCTGACCCTCGTACCGCTCGCCCGTGCCGAGATGGACGAACTGGAGGCCGGGCTCCTCGGGATGGCCCGGGGGCGCGGTATGACCTGGCCGGAGATCGCCTTCGGCCTCGGCCTGGCCACCCCGCAGGCGGCCAGGCAGCGCTACGAGCGACTGGTCAGCCGTACCGCGACGGACGCCGAGTAGCGGTCCTGGTCCGGGTCCCGGGTCTTTGTCCCGGTCCGGGGTTCGGTCCCGGTCCCGGTCCGGGTTCGGTCGCGGTCCCGGTCCCGGTCCGGGTTCGGTCGCGGTCAGTGCGTCCCTTCCGGGCGGGCAGGCGTGATCGGCCTCCGGAAGGGATACGCGCAGGCGGCCGGCAGCGCCGCCGCCACGAGCGCCCCGCTCGTCCACAGCGGGCCGAGGTCCCCGGCCGCCGTACCGAGGGTGCCCGCGGCGATGAGCGGTCCGGCGGTGGCGCCGACGTTGAGGGCCGCCGTCGCGTACGCGCCGGCCATCGTCGGCGCCTGGGGAGCCTCGTAGAGGGCCCGCGTGATCAGCGTGCCGCCCAGCGCGAACGACAGCGCGCCCAGCAGGAACACGAGGACGAGGAGAGCGACCGGCTCGCCCGCCGACACGGCGAGGACCGGCCAGCCGACGGCCAGGGCCGGCCCGCCGACCGCCACGACGGCACCGGGCCGCCGGTCGGACAGCCGCCCGGCGACGGTGACCCCCACGAACGAGCCCGCCCCGAAGAGCACCAGCACCACGGGGACCCACAGCGCGCCCAGCCCGGCCGTACCGGTCACGACGGGGGCGAGGAAGGTGAAGCCCGCGAACGTCGCGGCGTTCACCACCGCGGCGAGCAGCAGCACCAGGAGCAGACGCGGACTGCGCAACTGGGCCAACTCCGAGGAGAGTTCAGGCATCCCGCCTTCCGTGTGCGGCCCCGCCGGGCGCGCCGGCAGCCCCTTGACGATGCCGAAGGCGGCGGGCAGGCAGAGGGCGGCGACAGCCCAGAAAGTGGCCCGCCAGCCGAGCAACGTGCCCAGCACCGAACCCCCGGGGACCCCGGCGACGGTGGCCACCGTCGTACCGGACAGCACCACGGCCAGCGCCCGTCCCTTCCGGCCGGGCCCGACCAGCGTGCCCGCCGTCGTCACCGCCACGGCGAGGAACCCGGCGTTCGCGAACGCCGCGACGACCCGGGTGGCGCACAGCACCGGGAAACTCGTCGTCGTGGCACCCACGGCATGGGCCGCCGAGAACACGAGGACGAACGTGAGCAGCCCGGCCCGTCCCGACCGGTTCCGGGCGAGGACGGCCATGAGCGGGGCGCCCACGACCATGCCGACCGCGAAGGCCGAGGTGAGCGCGCCGGCCGTGCCGACCGGCACATCGAGGTCGGAGGCGATGTCCGGCAGGAGCCCGGCGAGCATGAATTCGGAGGTGCCCATGGCGAAGACAGCCATGGCGAGCAGGTAGAGAGCGAGAGGCATCGAGTGACCCCGAGGTGAGGAGAGGAACGAGAGGACGTCGTCTCGTCACCGCGGTCAGCCCGCGGAGGGCACACCCCTCCGGCGCTCCAGGGGCCCAGCGCTCCGGCGAACCGGCCTCCGGCGAACCGGCCTCCAGTGGTCCGGACTCCAGTGGTCCGGACTCCAGTGGTCCGGCCTCCAGTGGTCCGGCCTTCGGCGGTCCGGTGCTCTGGCCTGGGTGGTGGGCGGGGGACCGGTGGTCCGGTGGTTCAGGGGTGCAGGGGGCTGACGGCGTGACCGAAAGCCCCCACCTCGGCTGACTCAGGGCTCGACATGGTCCGCACGTTAGCCGATCGGTGTCCGCCGCCGCACGCCGGTTTTCCGCTCCCGAGCGCGGGGCCGCCGACCGGATCCCCATGTGACCCACCTCACCGGCTAACCCGGAGGTTCGCGCCGACCCACCCGCAACCTCGGCCCCCGCCGCACGTCTGAAGCCCATGGAGGCCCGGACCACCCGGTCCTCTCGGCCCTGTTCCCCAGTGAAGGATCGTCATGTCCGCACGCCATGTCGCACCGCGCGGGCCCGCGTACGCCCCCGCGCCCACCACCGCGTTCGCGCCGTCCCCCGCACACTGCGCCACGGCGGGCGGCACGGACCGGCGAGGACAGGCATGAGGACGGCCGGGACCGCACACTTCGCGGGGACAGCGGGGACAGTTGGGGCCTCGGTGGGTATGGGCTTCATGGGGCCCGGACCCGCGGGTCTCCCCGGGCCGCTGCCGTTCCCGCCCGCGGGCGCACTCCTGCGCGCCTGCGGCCGGTTGTTCCGGCGCGCGCCCGAGCGGTACGCGGCCGCCCCCGCTCCCCTCTCCGCCCCCGCCGCCGACAACCACAGCACCACCGCCCCTCACACCCCCGGCGCCCCCCGACGCGACCGTGACCAGGCAGTCGACATCCACCGGCTGTACCACCACCGCCGACTCGCTCTGGTGCGCCTGGCAGTCCTGCTGGTCGACGACCTGCCCACCGCCGAGGACGTGGTGCAGGACGCGTTCACGGCACTGCTGCGCCGTCACGGGCACGCTCTGGAACGACTGGACGACCCGGAGGCGTACCTGCGCACGAGCGTGGTCAACGCCGCCCGCTCCGTGCTCAGACGGCGCAGGACCGTCCGCCGTGCCGTCCTCCAACGGGAGCGTCCCGCCCCGCCGCCGGAGGAGTACGTCCTGCTCCGTGAGGAACACCGCGAGGTGTTGCGCGCCCTCTCCCGGCTGACCCGGCGTCAGCGTGAGGTCCTGGTGCTGCGCTACTGGTCCCATCTCAGCGAGGCGCAGATCGCCGAGACCCTGGGCCTGTCCCGGGGAGCGGTCAAGTCCACCGCCAGTCGCGCCCTGGACGCGCTGAGCAGGAAGCTGGAGGGCCCCCGATGACCACCGCCCGGCACGACCATGTCGAGGAGCGCCTGCGGGCCGCCCTGGACGCCCGCGCCCGGCTCGTCGGGCCCGACCGGCTGCGGCCCTCGGCGTCTCCCGCCGCCCCGCCCGTCGCGCCGGCTGCCGCGTGGCGGCGGATCCGCAGCGGGGCCCCGGCGCTGCTCGCCCTCGCGGCGGTCGTGGCGGGCGTCGTGCTCTGGCTGGACCACCGCCACCAGGACGCCCCCACCCCACCCGCCAGGATGCCCGCCACGACCCCCTCCGTGACCGGCCCGCCGACTCCGGCCCCGGCGCCCTCCGCCGTGCCCCTCTCCCCGCGCGCGGCGGCCCAGAGCCCCCGTTGATCAAGCAACGAACCCAAGAACCCCGGAAACCAAGAAACCAAGAAACCAAGAAACCAAGAAACCGAGGAACCGAGGAATCGATGAAGAATCCCACCCGGCGCGCCGGGCGCGCCCGGCCGGCGGCGCCGGTCTGCGCCCTCGCCCTGTCCGCCCTGTCCGCCCTCTCCGTCTGCGCCCTCACCGCACCCGCCACCGCCGCACCGGCGACCACCGCCTCCGCGCCGCCCCCGGCCCGCCTCACCGACGTACCCGCCACCGCCGTCGCCCAAGCCCGCTACGACCTCGGCGACCAGGCCTTCACGCCCCCGGCCGCGCTCGGTTACGAGGGCCGCTCCGAACTCGCGGCCGACGTCTACTACCCGGCACGCCTGGGCACCGGCCGGCACCCCCTGGTCCTCATGCAGCACGGCTCCTGGGAGACCTGCGCCGACGCCGCCGCCGAGACCGACCACGCCGCCGCCGAAGCGGCCCGCGACCGTGCGGAGAAGGCGGGCGACGAGGCCGAGGCGGCCCGTCAGCAGGCGATCGTCGAACGGACGTCGGCCCGGCTGTGGGCGTGGCCCTGCGCCCCGGGCACTGCCCAGATCCCCAGCAGCAGCGGGTACGACTACCTGGCGCGCGCCCTGGCCGGGCGCGGCTTCGTGGTCGTCTCGGTCGGCGCGAACGGCATCAACGCCACGGCCGGCGGACAGGCCGACACCGTCTACCGGGCCCGCGCCGCGCTCATCGACGAACATCTGCGGATGTGGCAGCGGCTGGCCGGCTCGGGCGACGGACCGTTGCGCGGCGCGCTCACCGACGGACGTACCGGAGCCCCGGTGAAGGCCGACTTCCACGGCCGGGTCGACCTGGGCGACGTAGGCCTGCTCGGCCACTCCATGGGAGGCGGCGGAGTCATGCAGGAGATCGCCGACTCCTCCCGCGCCCACTGGCCGGCCGGCGTCGGCATCAAGGCCGCCTTCGCGCTCGCTCCCACCGCCACCTGGGACAACGATCCCGTCACCAGCACGCCCTTCGCCGTCATGTGGGGCACCTGCGACCAGGTCAACACCGGTTCGTTCTTCGAGCAGAACCGCGCCGCCAACCGGGTGCCCATCTACAAGTACACGCTCACCGGCGGCAACCACGACTTCTACAACGGGCAGTGGTCTCCGAGCAGCGGTCAGGTGGCGTCCCGGGACGACGCCGTGCCCGGGGTCCGGCCGGGCACCTGCCGGTCCCAGTACGGGGGCCAGGACCCGCAGGACCAGCAGGACCAGTCGCGCCTGACGGAACGTGAGCAGCGGCTGATCACCACGGACCGGGTGACGGCCTTCTTCGAGCGCTTCCTGCGGGGCCGGACCGACCGGCAGCCCTACCTCACCGGCACACGGCCGTTCCCCGGCGAGCCGGCCGGCGTCGTCACCTCGGCCTACGACGCCGGAGACTGAGACCGAACGGCTCAGCCACCGTCCGCACCCTCGGCTCCCTCGGTACGCTGCTCACCCTGGTCACCCTCGTCGGGCACCCAGCGCAGTACGTCGCGGGCCGGCAGCCGAGGGTGCGGCAGATCGCGTCGAGCGTCGTGAACCGTACGGCCTTCGCGCGGCCGTTCTTCAGGACGGCGATGTCGGCGGGCGTGATGCCGACCGCGGCGGCGAACTCGCCCACGGACAGGTGGTGTCTGGTGAGCTGAGTGGCTTCCGAGTCGCTTCGGGGTCCCTTCGGGATCGCCCCGGGGGCCGTTTCCGAATCGATCCGGATCGTTCCCGAATCGTCCGTTCCATGTACGGAGTTGTCCGAGCTGGGCCTGGTGGACCGAGCTTGACAGTCGGTCACTACGATCGGGGTCAAGACAACAGTTCGGCCGGTGCGCGACGGTATGGGCGCCGGCCGGGGTCGCCGATGCCAGGGTCCGCTCCCCGGGCTGCGGTGATCTTCCTACCCAGGAGGACCTCCCGCATGTTCCGACGCATTGGGAACATGGTCGTCCGACATCCTGTCTGGACGATCGTGGCGTGGCTGATAGCGGCGGTGGCCATCGTCGCCACCGCCCCGAGCCTGCCCTCGAACAGTGACGAGAGCAGTTTTCTGCCCAAGAGTTACGAGTCCATCAAAGCGGCGGACCTCCAGGAGAAGGCGTTCCCCAGCGCCTTCACCCCGTCCGCCATCGCGCTGTACCGGCGTACCGACGGCGGCGCGCTGACCGCCGACGACAAGCAGGACGTCGCCCGGATCACCTCCGAACTGGGCAAGAAACACATCGACCAGGTACAGAAGGTCGTCCCCGGCCCGCCGTCCAAGGACGGCAAGTACGCCATGACGCTGGTCCAGATGGACAGCAAGAAGGCCGGTCAGCCCGAACAGAGCGACGCGGCGAAGGTGCTGCGGGCGGACGTCAAGGAACTGGCCAAGGGCACACACCTGGACGCCAAGCTGGGCGGTTCGGCCGCACAGGCGCTCGACCAGGAGGACTCCTCCAAACGCGGTCAGGCGTTGATCGGCATCGGTACCTTCGCGATCATCCTGGTGACGCTGCTGATCATCTTCCGGGCGCCGATTCTGGCCGTACTGCCCCTGGTCCTGATCGGTCTGGTCTCCGCCATCGCCAACGGACTGATCGCCTACGCCACCAAGCTGTTCGGCCTCCAGGCCAACAGCTCGATCTCGTCGATCCTGATCGTCGTGCTCTTCGGCGTGGGCACGGACTACTTCCTGTTCCTGATGTTCCGCTACCGAGAACGCCTGCGCGCAGGCGACGAACCCAAACAGGCCATGATCAACGCGGTGGACCGGGTCGGCGAGGCCATCGCCTCGGCCGCCGGGGCGGTCATCATCGCCTTCCTCGCCCTGGCGCTGTCCACCCTGGGCTTCCTCAAGCAGATGGGCCCGGCGCTGGCCATCGCGGTCGGCGTCACCCTGGTCGCGGGTCTGACCCTGATACCGGCGGTGGTCTCGCTCATCGGCCCGAAGGTCTTCTGGCCGTCCAAGTCGTGGCAGCGCGAGCCGGACAACGCCCGCTTCGCGGCGCTCGGCCGGGGCGTCCGGCGCCGGCCGGCCCTGACCGCCGCCGTCTCGGGCCTCGTCCTCGTCGCGCTCTCCCTCGGCACCCTCGGCTTCAAGGCCACCTTCGACCTGGCCTCGGGCTCCATGCCCAAGACCAAGGAGTCCATGGTCGTCCAGGACGACATGCAGAAGGCGTATTCGGCGGGCGCCGCCGCACCCACCGACGTCTACCTCTCCAGCACCGCGGGCAAGCCGCTGGACAAGGCCGCCTTCGGCGCCTACGCGAAGAAGCTCGCAGCGGTGGACGGCGTCGCCGACGCCCATCTGAGCCAGGTCAGCAAGGACGGCGCCACCGCGGACTTCACCGTCACCCTCAAGTACGAGGCCTCCACGGAGCAGGCCCTCGACGCCGTGGGCGAGGTGCGCGACGTCGCGCACTCCGACGCCCCGGACGGCACCGAGGCGGTCGTCGGCGGCATGTCCTCGATCTTCAAGGACATCAACACGGCGGTGAACCACGACTACCGTACGGTCTTCCCCGTCGCCGCCGTCCTGATCATGATCATCCTCGGCCTGCTGCTGCGCAGCCTGGTCGCTCCCTGGTACCTGATGGCCTCGGTGGGGCTCGGCTTCGGCGCCACCCTCGGCGCCACCGTCTGGATCTTCCAGGACGGCCAGGGGAAGCCGGGACTGATGTTCATGCTCCCGGTGATCATGTACCTCTTCGTGGTCGCCATCGGGACCGACTACAACATCCTCATGATCGCCCGGCTCCGCGAGGAGGCCCGCGAGGGCCGGGAACCGCGTGAGGCGGCCGGCATGGCGGTGCGGCACGCCGGGCCGACCGTGGCGGCGGCGGGCTTCATCCTGGCGGCGACCTTCGCCACCATGATGCTCGCCGGCAACTCGCTGCTCACGGAGATGGGTTTCGCGGTCTCCTTCGGCATCGTGGTCGCCGCCTTCGTCATGGCGATGTTCTTCACCCCGAGCCTCACCGCGCTGATCGGCCACGCGGCGTGGTGGCCGGGCCACGGGGACCGGGCGAGGGAGACGGCGACCGGAACCGATTCCGGGGCGGCCGCTTCCGGGTCGGCCGCTGCCTCTGGTTCGGTCGCCTCCGGGTCGGGCGCGGACTCCGGTCTGGATTCCGGTTCCGGTTCCGGTTCTGGCTTCGGCCAGGAGCGGCCCGCGGAGGACTCGCCGGGCCGCCGCGGCTGACCAGCGGCTGACCGCGAAGCGCATGACCGCGCACCGCGAAGCGCATGACCGCGCACCGCGAATTGTGCACCGCGGACTGTGAAGTGCGTACCGCGGACTGGATGCCGGGCGGACCGGCCTCGTCAGACGCCGTCCGCGGGGACCGGAAACGGTTCCCGCGGACGGCGTCTTCGCGTGGATCAGGTGGTGGTGGCCGCCGGCGTGCCGAAGTAGTGGCCCTTGTCGAGGTCGGCGAGGAGGTCGGGTTCCACCGGCTCCCAGCCGAGCAGTTCGCGGGTCAGGGCGCTCGACGCCGGGATGTCCATGCTCAGGATGTCGCCCAGCCAGGTGAAGTGCTCGGAGGCGTCCTCCGCGGGCACCGGGACGACCGGGATGTCCAGGTGACGGCCGACCACCTCGGCGATGTCGCGGATCGGGACGCCCTCCTCCGCGGCACCGTGCAGCACCGAACCCGCGGGAGCCTTCTCGACCGCCAGCCGGAACAGCCGGGCGGCGTCGAGCCGGTGGACGGCCGGCCAGCGGTTGGCGCCGTCACCGACGTAGCCGGACACGCCCTTGGCGCGGGCGATGGCCGTCAGGGCCGCCATGAAACCGTTGTCCCCCTCGCCGTGGCACGTCGGCGAGAGGCGCACGACGGACGAGCGCACGCCGCGCGAGGCCAGCGCGAGAACCGCCTGGGCGGTGGTCTGCCGGACGGAGGGAGCCGATCCGTCGGGTGTGGGCACGTCCCGCTCGGTGGCCACCCGTCCCGGCGCGAGGCCGGCCAGGCCACTGGCGAGGACGAAGGGGCGCCCGGTACCGGCGAGCGCGTCACCGAAGGTGTCGACGGCGCGGCGGTCGGCTTCGGCGGCACCCCGGAAGTCGCCGGAGAAGGCGATGTCGTGTTTGAAGGCGAGATGGATCACACCGTCCGACGCGGTGGCCGCGTCCCGCAGGACGTCGAGGTCGTCGAGGGTGCCGCGGACGGTCTCCGCCCCGGCGGCGGTGAGCGCGGCGGCGGAGACGTCGGAGCGGGCGAGCCCGACCACCTGGTGGCCCGCGTCGAGGAGTTGCGGAACGACGGCGGAGCCGATCCAGCCGGACGCCCCGGTCACGAAGATGCGCATGGGAGGAACCCCAGACTGTCGATGGATCAGTGATGTCAGTTACTGACGTCGAGCCTAGCATCCGATGTCAGTGACTGTCATCGCGTAGAATCCGCGGCATGGGCAGATGGGAGCCGAACGCGCGGGAGCGCCTGGCCGAGGCGGCGTTGCAGCTGTACAGCGAGCGCGGATTCGAGCAGACCCCCGTGGCGGAGATCGCCAAGCGGGCCGGACTCACCGAACGGACGTTCTTCCGGCACTACGCCGACAAGCGCGAGGTGCTGTTCGCCGGCGCCGGTCACTTGGAGGAGCTGTTCGCCCGGGCGGTCGCCGGCGCTCCGGAGGCCGCGGCGCCGATCGACGCGCTGGCGGCCGGGCTCGAAGCGGTGTGCGAGGTGTTCACCGACCGGCGCGAGTTCGCGCGCACACGGCAGGCCGTGATCATGGCGAACGCGGAGCTGCGCGAGCGCGAGTTGATCAAGCTCGCCTCGATCTCCGCCGCGCTCGCCGAGACCCTGCGCGGGCGCGGCGTGCCGGAGCCGGCCGCGAGCCTGGCCGCCGAGGCGGGGGTCGCCGTCTTCAAGGTCGGCTTCGAGCGCTGGACGGCACCGGGCGAGGAACGCGGGATGGCGCGCCTGCTGCGGGACTCACTGGACGAGCTGAAGACCGTGGCGGCGGGAGGTCTCCAGAAGGTTTCGCCGGGGGCGGCGGAACGGGACTGACAGAACGTCACCGGGGTGGTTAGGGTGCCGGTGATGAAGAGCTCCTCCTCGTACGGATTGGGGGAATCGTTCGTGCAAGGTGAGTGCTGATGGCACCTCACTCCACGAACGCGATTCCCGCCCGCTTGTCGATGTGGCAGCGCCTGCGCGAGTACGCCGTGCCACCGTCCGTGATCGAGACCGCGACCGCACGGCGTGCGGTCGGTGACTGGGCGGGGGCCTGCGCCGCCGCCCGGATCGACGTCGACCTCGATCTGCGCGCCGTGCGCGACCGCCACGGCACCGACCTCGCCACCCGCCTCCGTGCGGACCTGCGCTGCCTGGCGCCGGATCTGCTGCGCTGGCACATGCCCCGGATCGCCCCCGACGGGCGGCTCAGGCCCGGCATCACCGTCTCCCTGGCCCGCTACGGCGGCCCCGGTGCCCCACCCCTGCATCTGGTGGTGCGGACACCGCCGGCCTGGGCGGATGCCGGGCAGCGGATGTCCTTGGCCCTGTGGGCCGGGGCGGAGGGCAGGGACGCCGTCCCCGGCCATCCACCGCCCCCGTATTCCGACTCACACCCACACTCGCACTCGCACGGGCACACATACTCGACCTCGCGCTCACCCGCACACCCGAGTCCGCCCCCGCCCCCGCAACCACACCCACACCCACATCCGCATCCGCATCCCGACCGGCGTTTCCGGCTCGACCTGCACCGGCATCTCCGGGACGCCGGGCGGAGCGGGGAACTGGCGGTGCGGTGCGGTGCGGTGCGGGCGGCCCCCTGGCGAGGGCGCCGCAGGCCTGGCCGCACCTGGCGGACTTGCCCGGCCTGGCGGACTTGCCCGGCCTGGCGGACTTGCCCGGCCTGGCGGACTTGCCCGGCCTGGCGGACTTGCCCGGCCTGGCGGACCTGCCCGGCCTGGCGGGCCCGCCGGAGCTGCCGGACCCGCCGGACCCGCCGGGTCCGCGGCTCGATCGGCTCACCGTCCACGACGTGCCGTGGGCGGTGGCGGGCTGGGCCGCTGAAGCAGAGTTGCTGCTACGGGCCGAAGGGAGCCCGCGTCGTGCGTTCACCGTGCGTCTGGGGGCGCGGAACCGTGCCGTACTCGAACCCGTCGCCCCCGACGACAGCCACGCCCCCACGCTGCGGCCGCTGTCGAAGACGCTGCCGCGCCAGGAGGTCGCGGCGCTTCCGGTGCTGCCGGAGGCAACGGCCATCTGCGCATGCTGACCTACCGGGCCGTCGCCGAGGAGGCTCGGCGCGGCGAGGACGACCGGTCCAGCAGGCCGACGTCCCCGTACCTGCGCCAGCCGTTGACCCTTCTGGACGCGCACGCCCGCGAGATTGCCCTCTCGGCCGTCACGTGTGCGATCGGCCTGTACGGCAGCGCTCGACGAGTCGTGGCCGTCCTTCGATGGACAGGGGGACGTTGCGGTGTGTCAGCGTGGGCTCCTTCGGGTGGTTGGCAGGGCCGCGATGGTCCCGTCGAGTGCGGCCGCACGTTGCAGCCCGGTGCGGTCCACGAGGATGAGAGGGACGGCGATCGCGGCGAGGACCGCACCGATGAGGCTGATCCAGGTGAGGGCGGCGCCTCTGCCGAGCGCGGCTGCCGCGAGGAGGGGAGTGCAGCTGATGCCGAGCTGGAAAGCCGACACCGTCGTGGCTCCAGCGAGCGTCGGGGCGTCGCCGGCGATGGCGAAGACGCGTCCGTAGATCGCGGGGTTCAGGACGAACGCAGCGACCCCGAGCAGGAGCACCGTGGGAATCACCGCCCAGAAGTGGTGGATTGTGATGACCATGGTGACCGAAAGGACCGCGATCGCAACGGCCCCGGTGAGGAGCGCGACGTGCGGGCGCTGGTCGGAGATGCGTCCGCCGATGGACAGGCCGGCGAAGGCGCCTACTCCGAAGAGGGCCAGGACCGCGGGGATCCAGACCGAGGGCATGCCGGTGATGTCGGCGAGCATGGCCGCGAGGTAGTTGAACGTGATCATGTATGCCGCCGTGGTCAGGATCGTGACCCCGTAGATGACCCAGAGCCGCGGTGTGCGGATGGTGACAAGCTCCCGCGACACACTCGGCCGCGCCGCCGAGCGGGAGCCCGTGTCCGCGGCGGGGACCCCGATCGAGCAGCCGACGATCCCGGCGAGGGTCAGGGCGACGACGGCCCAGAAACCGCCTCGCCACTGGGTGAAGTGGCTGAGCAGGGTACCGGCTGGTCCGCCGGCGACCATGGCGACGCTCAGGCCGCTGACGACGACCCCTGAGGCGCGGGCATTGCGGTCCGATGTGACCAGGCTGATCGCGGTCACGGACGCGACGGCGAAGAAGCCGGCATAGGCGATGCCTGAGATCACCCTGCTCAGCAGCAGGACCTGGTAATTGCCCAGCAGTCCGGCGGCGACGCCGGCCGCGAACACGCCCTGGGTGGCCATCAGCGCGGTGCGCCGGGGCCAGCGCAGGCTGAGCACGGCGAACGGCGGCCCTCCCACTACGACGCCGAGCGCGAACGCGGTGATGAGAAACCCCGCCGAGGACAGCGAGACCTTGAGATCGGCGGCCACGGCCGGCAGCACCCCCGCGAGCAGGAACTCTGCGCTGCCCATGGCGAACAGGCTGAAAGCGAGCAGGTACACGCCAACGGGCAGTCTCGTGGAGCGGCGGGACGTCTCGATCGGGTTGCTGGTCATCAGCTCGCGCCTCCGTTGCCGAAGACCGCGGCCGACAGCTCACGGTCGAGCAGCCAACTGGTCATGGCGATGCCCGCTGTGCAGCCCGCACCGGCCGCCGCGACGACTTGCGCGCGCGGGTTGACCACGTTCCCCGCGGCCCACACCCCTTCGATGGACGTGGCGCCCGCGGCGTCGACCGAGACCAGCCCGCCCACCGGGTCCCGATCCGCACCGAGCGCGGTCAGCAGCGCGTCGTGCGGCACCGGACGGGTCCCGACGAAGATCGCCTCACACGGCACCGCCCCGCCGTCGCCCAGTTCGATCAGCACCGGCGCTGCTTCGCCGGCGGTTGTCACAACCCGGCTGACGCGCGCGTCAATGAGACGCACACCGTAGGCGGCGAGGCGTCCTCGTCCTGCGGTGTCGATCTCGGCACCGTTGACGCAGAACGTCACCGACGGGCTGTAGCGGCGCATCAGAGCTGCCAGGTGCGCCGAGTGCGGAGCCATCGGGCTGCCGATGACGGCGACGGCGCGTCCTCGCACCTCGTAGCCGTGGCAGTGAGGGCAGTGGTGCACCAGGGATGCCCACCCCGCGGACAGGCCCGGAACGCCAGGGAGTTCGTCGGTCAGGCCCGTGGCGACAAGAGTCGACCGGGTGCGCAGGACACGCCGGTCGTCGAGCCGCAGCTCGAACACACCGTCCTCGGCGGGACGCACGTCGGTCACCGCCGCTCGCATCAGATTCCCGCCGTACCGGGTGAACTCCTCCTGCCCGGTCGCGAGGAACTCCTTCGGTGCCATGCCGTCCCGCGTCAGGTACCCGTGCATGTGGTCGGCCGGACCGTTGCGTGGCGCGCCGCCGTCCACGACCAGTGTCGCGAAACGGGCTCGCGCCAGCACGATCCCCGCCGACAGGCCGGCGGCCCCGCCACCGACGATGACGCTGTCCCACACCGTGTCCGCCGCCGATTCGCCCGATGGCCAGGTTGTTGTGTCCATGTGGATCACCTCCACGGACAGGATCGGGAGGTTTGCGCGACACCGGCAAACTTCGTTGCTGTTTCCGGGACACATTGGTTGACTGGGGCCATGGAGGACCAGCCCACCGTCGACGGGGTGATCGAACAGATCGCCCCCCGGCTGCGGCGCGCCCGGAACAACAAGGGCGTCAGCCTCGCCGATCTCGCGCGATCCACCGGCATCTCGACCAGTACGCTGTCCCGGCTGGAATCAGGTCAACGCAAGCCCAGCCTCGAACTGCTGCTGCCGATCACCGCGGCGCTGGGCATCCCACTCGACGAGATCGTCGCCGCGCCCCGGATCGTCGACCCGCGCGTGCCCCAGCAGCCCGCCAAGAAGGACGGGCGCGTGCTGATCCCTCTGTCACGGCATCAGGGAGAACCTCGCGCCTACAAGCTGATCATCCCGGGCCACGACGGACAACCACATCTGCGCGCCCACGACGGACACGAATGGCTCTACGTCCTTCGCGGGCGCCTACGCGTGCGTCTGGGCGATCAAGACTTCATCATGGGCGCCGGCGAAGCAGCGGAGTTCGACTGCAACATCCCGCACTGGTTCGGCGCCGTCGGCAGCGGCAACGTCGAAGTGCTCAGCCTTTTCGGAAAGTCCGGCGAACGCATCCACCTGCGCACTGGTCGCCGCTGCTGACTTCGCTCTGGGAGACGTGGGTGTTCAGCTGGTCCCACACCCGCACGATCGGCGCCTCGAGCGAAGATCCCGGGGCGCTCGCGGGCGCGCCGTACCTGACCGAGGCCGTCATCACGCTCCGGCTTCTCACCGAGGCCCGCGGGCCGCCACCTGCCCGAGGGGCACCTGGCGATCTTGGTTTTGGGGTCTCCCGAAAGCCGGTCTCTGCCACGCCCCCGACCACAGCCGGTAACCCGTGAGCAAGGGCGCTGCCGCGTCTTGGCGTTCGGGTCGGGTGGGAGTGCTGGGCCTGCGGCAGTTCGTAAAGTCGATCTCCTCACGCCCGCAACCTTCCATCCGTTCGGGTGGTTTGGTTTACGTCATGTCCGAGTTTTCTGTGGTCGGCCCACAGACGGTGCGGCATGTTGAGGCGGTGGATTTCTTGGGGTGGAAACCGATGACCGACGCGGTGGGTGAGACGGCGCTGTGGACGCTGTACCACCGCTCCCTGGCAGCCCGCGATCCCGAATGCGGCCTGGCCGACCCCAAGGCCATCGAACTGGTTGAGGCTTTGGACTACCCGTTCGCGCAGCGTTTCGGCACGGACAACCGCGGATGGGCCCGGGGCATGGCGGTGCGGGCGCGGTGTTACGACCGTGAGGTGCACGCCTTCCTGGCACGGCATCCTCGCGGCACGGTGGTCTGTCTGGGCGAGGGACTGGAGACGCAGTTCTGGCGAGTGGACAACGGCATGGTGCAGTGGCTGGGGGTCGAACTCGCCGAGTCGGCCGCACTGCGTCGCCGGTTACTCCCGGACACTGACCGGTGCCGGACTTTGACCGGTTGCCTCCTGGACGAGCTGTGGACGGGGGAGGTCGACCCCTCGGAAGGTGTCCTCGTCCTGGCACAGGGGGTGCTGATGTATATGGCCTGGGACCGTGTGCGGGCCCTGGTGGAGGCGTGCGCAGTACGTTTTCCGCAGGCGCAGTTTGTGTTCGACACCCCACCGGCATGGTTCGCCGCAGGCACCGTCCGTGGCTGGTTCCGCTATCCGGCCGGGTACCGGCCACCGCCGATGTCGTGGGGTATGACACCCACGCGGCTGCGCGAACTGCGGGCCTGCCCGGGGGTGGCCGCCGCATTGCCGGTGCGCGTGCCCCGTGGAGCGGGCCTGTGGTGGGGCCGGGTGGCACCTGTGGTTGACCGTGTGCCCGGGCTGCGCTCGTACGGACCCCTGTCCATGACCCGCCTGCTCTTCGCACCCGCCCCCCACCCCGGCCGGCCCGCCGCCGCCCAGCCGTCCCACACCCGCGAGGAGCCCTGATGACCACCCTTCCCGGCAAAGCCGAGTACAGCTGCGTGAACACGCCCCTATCCAAGGCGCCGGCCTCGCCACCGACGTCCGTCCCGAGCACTCCCCTCGTGCCGGTGGAGGGAACCGTCCTGCGCCTGCGCGAGTTGGAACACGCTGACGCCGACGCCGTTCTGGACATCTTCGGCGACTCCCGCACCACCCGCTGCTACGGCTCCCAGCCATTGACCGCCGCCGGCGCACGTGCCGTGATCGACCACGCCTGCACGCGAGCCCGGCAGGTCCCCCGTACCTTCTACCGGCTCGGCGTCGTCATGCGTGACACCGACGAACTCATCGGCACCGCCAAGCTCTCCCTCACCCCACCCTCCACCGACCAATTCGTCGCCTGCAACCACCGCGCCGCCGAGTTCGGCATCGCCCTGGGCCCCGACCACACCAACACCGGCCTCGGTGCGGAGGTCGGCTCGCTCCTCGCTTTCCTGGCCTTCGACCGCCTCGCTCTGCACCGCATGTGGTGCCTCCTGATGCCCACCAACACCGCGGCGATCCGCGCCCTGGACAAAAGCGGTGTATTCATCGAAGAAGCGCGACTTCGGCACTTCGCGCACGTCGATGGCATCTGGCACGACATGCTCCAGTACTCCATCCTTGAGGACGACTGGAAAGCACTGCGCCAGAACAGGCCGATCCGCGCGACGCGCGGCCCCACCGCGACCTGATGGCGGTCGTGCTGGCCCCCGGGCCCGTGGTGTATCTGGGCGTGTCAGGGTCGGCGGCGGAACCAGCCGCGGCTCCTGCCCGGCTCGTGTACTCCGGCTCAAATCGGGTGGCGGCGTGGATGCGGGCGGCTTGGGCGGCGGTCTTCTCGCGGGCGATGTCGTCGGCGCGGCACGTCCCGCACACGGCCAGGTCACCGGCCTTTGGCACCTGGCGGTTCATGGTGGTCTCCTCCCACCGCCGGTCGGTGAACTTTTGCCCGCACCGTTTGCACCCGGACGCCGCGCCTTCCGCTCAGCGGCCCGGCACCGTTCTTCCTCCGCTTCGGCGCGGGCGGCATGGCGGCGGTAAAGAGCGTCGCCGTCGGGATTGTCGAGCGCGTCGGTCAGTGTCTGCTTGTCCGCGCGTCCCAGACGGCGCCACACAGCCGCGTGCGCGCCGTGCTTATGTTCTTCAGGGCCGCGCGCAGGCCCGCCGCTATGTCATCGGTCAGCTGCCGCGGATCAGCCTGTTCGACGGCTGAGCAGAGTTCACCAATGCCGGACAGTCCTGGCTGCTGCGGGTGCGGGAGAGGGAAGTGCGGCAGATCGTTCGATAGGCCGGACTGCCGCCCGGTGTCCTTCCCTCGCACGGCTGTCGCGTGCAGTGGCAGGAGCGATCCGGCCGTGGCCCGGCACTCGCCTGGGGCAGCCTCCGCCGGATCGTCCTGGGCTCAGATCAGGATGTGGCCGCTTCTGCGGCCCATGCGCGTTGTTCTGCGGCGAGGCGTGCTTCGTCTTCGGCGGTGTCGGTGCCGGCGGCGCGGTTGCCGTAGCCGCGGTGGACGACGAGGAGCTGGTTCTTGTTCCCGTACTTGTCGCGGTAGGCGATCACCGCGGGGCCGGCTCCGCTGGAGTGAGCGGGGAAGTCCTTGTCGGTGCTCCAGCCGCCGTTGGTGGTGTAGGTGGCCCACCACAGTTTCTGGTCGTTGCCGCCGTGGCCGCGGTGGATGCAGTACAACTTGCTGTCGAACACGGCCAGGCCCGGCCCTTCCAAACTGTGATGGGCGTCCAGTTGGCGCTCGGTACCCCATCCGGCGCTGGTGCTGTAGCTGATGTGCTGCAGGGCGGTGGTGTTGTTGCCGCGGTACACGCAGTGGAGCCTGCCGTCGTAGACCGCCAGGGCCGGGTTCGCCGAGGTGCCGACGTTCAGCCTGACGTCGCGGGTCCATCCCGTGGAGGGGGTCCAGGTGGTGTGCCACAGGTGCGCCGAGTCACTGCCCCGGTGGACGCAATGAAGCTCGTTGCCGAACACCGCCAGGGCTGGGCCCACGGAGCTGGAGTGTGCGCCGAGAGGGGTGTCGGTGCTCCACCTTCCCGTGGCCGGGTCGAAGGTGGTGTGCCACAGGTCCTTGTCGTTGCCGCTGCCCCGGTGCACACAGTGGAGCCGCCCCTCGAAGGAGGCCAGCGCCGGTCCGCCTTCGCTCGAATGGGCCCCGAACAAAGTGTCCTCGCTCCATCCCTTGTCCGGGTCGTAAACCGTCCACCAGAGCCTGGAGTCGGACGGCGAGCCGCGGTGGGCGCAGTACAGCTTGCCCTGATGTTCGGCCAGCGCCGGATTCGAGGCACTGTGGTGGGCGGTGAACTTCTCGTCCTTGCTCCATTCCTCCCGGGTCTCGTAGACCGTCCACCACAAGTTGGTGTCCTCGTTGGGCTTCAGACTGATCGGAATGAGCATGCCCGGAGCGATCCAGGGGGAGACCAGCTTGCAGCCGTAGGTGTTGCCGACCTCCTTGATCCACAACGCCTTGATCTTGCAGTACGCCTCGACGATCTTGTTCATCGGCGACGGCAGCGCCTCACCCGCCACGTCACCGATCAGTTCCGCGATGTCGCCCGCCAACGCGGCCGCCTCAGCGTTGAGGTGGATCTCAAAGCCCCACCAGAACGTCTTGACCGAGACCTCATAGCCCCGCACGCCGAGCTCCTTGCGGGCCGCCTCCGCCTTGGCGACTTCCTCCTGTGACGGGGGTGTCGCCCGGCTGCCGTCCTCAAGAACGCCGCTCTCTCGCGCTGCTTGTTCTTCTGTCGCCACCCTGCACTCCTGTCTGCTGTGGCAGCAGAGCCACGGCCCGAACCTGCCCCGGCCCATCACAGACGGTCCGAGCCCTGCCCATTGCTCGCCTGTACCGGTCCACACAGATCGACACTGTGCGTTTTGGCCTGCATGCAAACAGTAGCGATGTCCGGCTCAGGAAAAGCTGAATCCCCCATGACTGCCTCAAAGTGATCTGCGTGGTCTGACACAGATGCCCACTCCTGCGCGACAGGCGCCGAACAGCCACCGGTCCAGCTTCGATTGATCGATGAACTCTGGACACCATCCGCAGGCGCGTGGAGTTGAGTGTGCCGGTCAGCAACAGGAGTTCGTGGCAGTGGGAAGCGGACGAGATCAAACGCGTTCGGGCCGTTGCGGTACGCCGGTAGGCCCACCTCGTACCGCCAGCCATCGGGCGCCTGGCGCCGGGGGTGCGCGACCACCTCCTGGTCGCCGGGCAGCAGCACCCGGATGGGCACCGGCACCGGCTCGGGAGCGGAGGACATCCGTCATGCCTCCCACCGTACGGACGGGCGCCGACAGCACCCATCACCTGCGCGGGCGCCCGCCTCTGTCCACAGGCGATCCGTGATCCCTGGTACTCCAGCCGGACTTCTGTACCTGTGCTGGTCAACGGCCTGGCGGTGGGGAGTGTAGCGGGGGGTCGGCAACCGTGGGACGGTCTTGAGCTGGCCGTCCCACCAACGGGTGCCCGCGCCGCATGCAATGACAGCGTCGGGCTCGTGCCTGGTGCCGACGCCGCCATCGGGACCAGTCGATCCGGTCGATGCCGACCGCCGTGCAATCCCCGGTGATCTGGCGGTCGCGCATCGTGCGGGCGATCGGCGGGGTTCTCAGGGTGGGCCGGCTGATCTGCCGACTCGTGTGGAGGAGCATGGCCCGAGCGGTTGGATCGCTTCGTGCCGTCAGTCGAGGACGACGACGTGCTTGCCCGGCGTGCCGCCGGCTTCCAGGTCGGTGTGGGCCTGGGGTACCTGGCCGAGGCCGTGGTAGATGTTGGCGATCGCGGGCTTGAGGCGGCCTTCGGCGATGGCCCGCAGCTGGCGGTCGAAGACGGCGGGAGGCAGGTCGGTGGCCTCTCCGCCGTACACGGTGAGCCGGACTCCGGTGGGGATGACAGCGAAGGGGCTGAAGTCGGGGATGGTCCACTCGCCCGACAGCGCGCCGGTGAAGCAGACCGTGCCGCCGGGGCGGACCGCGCGCAGGGTGTCGGGCAGGGCGGGCCCTGCAACCAGCTCTAGGGCGGCGTCGACGCCGCCTGGGTACAGTTCCCGTACGCGGTCGGCGAGGCTGCCGTCGTCCACGAAGGGACGGTCCGCGCCGTGCTCGCGCAGCAACTCGGCGCGGTCGGGGCTGCGGGTGGTGGACAGCACGGTGACACCCATGTCCTTGGCGATCGTCGCGGCGGACAGGCCGACGGTCGAGGTGCCGCCCCGGATGAGAAGCGTCTGACCGGGCTGGAGGCCGAGCCCGGTGGTGAGGGAGCCGTAGGCGGTCTGGAACATCTCCGGCAGGGCGCCCACGGTCTCCCAGGGCAGATCCGTCTCGAAGGGAATGAGCTGGCCTTCGGGGACCAGGGAGTACTCGGCGTGACTGCCGTCCCAGGCACGGCCCATGCCGCCCATCATGGTGGCCACCGTCTGGCCGGGCTGAAGGCTGCTGCCCTCCGGAACGGCATCGACGATGCCGGCCCCCTCGATGCCGAGGATGCGGGGGAAGGTGAAGTCCGGGCCGGATTCGCCCTTACGGCTGGTCACCTCCGACTCGTTCACCCCGAACGCTTTGACGCGGATACGGACCCAGCCGGGACGTACTTCAGGAACGGGCACGTCGGTGACGGTGAGCTCGTCAGGGGCGACAGGTCCGGACAGGACGATGGCGTGCATGGTCTTGGGCATGACAGTGTCTTTCTTCCGGTGCTCGGGTGGCGGTCAGGCTCCCTCGGGCCGCCGGCTGCGGGGAGCCGAGCCGAGTGCCAGGTCGTAGGAGTCGGTGACCACGTTCTCGACGAGGGCGGTGGTGAGGCCCGGGCCGGCACCCACGGAGACCCAGTGCGTCTTGTCGAGGTAGCGCCCGGCGGTGATCGAGGGATACGAGTCCCGTAGGCGCCGTCCCTCCTCCGGATCGGCCTTGACCGTGATGATCCGCTCGTCGGGGTCGTCCGTGACGATCAGGAAGACCTTCCCGGCGACCTTGTAGACATCGAGCTTCTCGCTGAACGGGCGCCCGCTACTGGTGCCGGGCAGCGCATCGGCCGCGCGGCGTGCCGCCTGCTGCAGCCGCACCCCGGTGAGTGTCATCGCTGGGTCCGGTCACGCCCGGCGAAGGTTGCCGGGTCCACCGGCTGCTGCGCCTTCGGGAGATTGGCGACCACCAGCAGATAGGAATCGGTCACCAGCTCCTCGACCAGGCCGCGGTCGAGGGATCCGCCGCCCTCCAGGGTGATCCAGTGCTTCTTGTTCATGTGGTAGCCGGGGGTGATCTCGGGGTGCTGCTCGCGCAGCGCCGCCGCCTCGTCGGGGACGGATTTGACGATCACCATCGGCTCCCCGGTGACGTCGGTGATCAGCATGAAGACCTTGCCACGCACCTTGTGCACGTCCCACTCCGGACCGAAGGGGTGCTCCAGTGCGGTGCCGGGCAGGCCCTCGGCGCACTCGGCGGCCATCTGCTGCAGCTTCTTGCCGTTCATGATGTTCAGCTCCTTGCTCCATGTACAGCGGGCCCCGCCCTTGACAGACCGCCACGCCCGCTGTCCCGGACCCCTCTTTCGAGACGCTCATGAGGAGTCCCCTGCTGTGCCGCAGAGGGGCGCACAGGCGGCCTGACGTCCCCTCGGTCCTTCCCGGTCAGGAAGCGATGTTTTCCGTCACGGTCTGGGCGAAGGCCCAGTTGGAGTGCACGATGCGCCACCGGCCGTCGATGAGCTCGTAGCCGTGGGTGGCGTTCCAGGCGCGCAGCTGCTCCTCCTTGCCGTTCTCGTCGAGGACGAAGGTGTTCAGGTTGTACGCCAGGACGGCGAGGTCACCGCTGTCGCTGACGTGAACCTGCGGGTTGACGTACTCGTTGCGGACGATGTTCGGGTTGGAGTAGATGGAGTCGATCCATGCGATGACCTTGTCCCGGCCGACCAGGATGTTCTTGAGGATCGGGTCGAAATAGCTGACCTCCTCGGCGAACGCGTCGAGGTAGCCGCGGTTGTCGCCAACGCTCCACCGCTCGTTGAAGGACTTCTCCAGCTCGATGACGGTCTTGCTGATTTCTTCCTTGTTGACGCTCATCTGATGTCCCTTTCAGGGGTGCTGTCACCGGCCGCGTCCGCCCGGCATTCCTGGTGTGTATCCCCGGCGCCGTGCGGCGTCGGCGTCCCGGTTCACCGGGCCTCACCAGCCATGATTCCCTGAGGTCGGGCATTCCGGGCGGTAGACTACGGACACATGATGGTCAGTAGCGGACAGGCGGGCAGGCCCGAGGCAACCGGTCCTCCCTCAGGCGCACCCACTCCGCTGTACGGCTTCCAGCCCCCGGTCGGCACCCCGTACAGCCTGGAAGTCACCACCATCGAGGACTTCCACGCCCACCACGACGACTGGCCGTGGAACCCGCCCCGCCCCGGCCGGGCCACCTTCCACTACCTCATCCTCGTGACCTCCGGCGTCCTTGAGCACGACGTCGACCACATCACCCGCACCGTCACCCCCGGCCAGTGGCTGTGGGTACGGCCCGGCCACACCCAGTGCTGGCACCCGCCCGGCACCGCCACAGGCCCCTTCATCCTGTTCGAGCCGGACGTCCTACGCGCCGAGACAGCCCGCCTGCTCACCACCGTCACCGCGCACGACTCACCCGCCGTCCTGAACCCGCACCCGGATGACGCCCCCTGGGCCGAGCGCACCGCCCTCCAGCTCCTCGACGAACACCGGGCCCTGGGACGACGCCCCCTCGACCTCCACCACGCCCTGCGGCGCAACCTGCTGGAAGCCCTGCTGCTCCGCCTCGCCCACAGCCCGGGCAGCACCCCGCCGCAGTCCAACGGCCGCGGTGGTGGCCGGCGCGCCACGGTCCATCAGCGATTCCTCGACACGCTGGAACTGCACTTCCGCGAGCTGCACCACGTGGAGGCCTACGCCCGCCTGCTCGGCTGCTCGGTCCGCACCCTCACCCGCGCCGCACAGGCCGCCGCCGGCACCGGAGCACGGCAGGTGATCGACGAACGCCGGCTGCTCGAAGCCCGCCGACTGCTCGGCCACAGCGGCTGGACAGCCCGCGCCGTCGCCGCCCACCTGGGCTTCCCCGACGCCGCCGACTTCGGCCGCTTCTTCCGCAAACACACCGGCCTCACCCCCGCCGCCTACGCGGCGCGGAAAGTGCATCAGGAAGCCTGATCCGGTCCCCCTCGGACCGGCATCGACCTTCAAAAAACCTTCGTTTCCTGAAGATCACCCCGCGAGACCGCCCGGACCCCGCAGAGCCTTCAAAAACCCCTTCAGAAACCAGGAGCATTCAACAACCCCGGACCACCGTTTTCTGACGTGATCCGGAGCCATGACCGCCCTCGAACCGACCGGCGAACCGGACCTCCTCGTCGCCGAACCGCTCGTCCGCACCGAAATCAAGATCGGATACGCCCGGGTCTCCACCGGCGGGCAGAAGCTGGGGCGGCAGTTCGACGCCCTCACCACCGCCGGGTGCCGAAAGATCTTCGCGTGATGCTCCTGCACCTGCCCGGCGAGCACAGCGCCGAGGCCGTCCTTGCCGCCTTGACAGCCACCGTCCAGACCTTGCCCGCCCAGCTGATGCGGTCCCTGGCCTGGGACCAGGGCAGCGAGATGGCCCGGCACGGCGAGTTCACCCTCGCCACCGACATCCCGGTCTGCTTCTGCGACCCCGCCAGCCCCTGGCAGCGCGGCTCGAACGAGAACACGAACGGGCTGCTGCGGCAGTACTTCCCCAAGGGCACCGACCTGTCCGTCCACACCCCCGAGCACCTGGCCGCTGTCGCCGACCAGCTCAACCGCCGCCCACGCAAAACGCTCGGCTGGCAAACCCCAGCCGAGCGCCTGCATAAACTGCTCGCGGCCTGATCAGCACGACCACGTGTTGCAACGACTCCCAGAAACCGCCGTCGGCCGGGCCTTCGCGCATGGACCAGCACGTCAAGGGTCTGCGTCCCTTCCGCGACCCGGACGCCGCCGAGGACGACGAGGAAGAGGACTGACGGCCCGGTTCGAGACCGAGGCCGCGGCCGGTCTCACGTGGCAGTGACGCTGCCGGCGTCGTCGCCCGGCATGGCGAACATGGTCACGGCCTGTGTGGCGAGTGCGGTGATCGCGGCGGCGACGAACGCCGTCAGGCCGATCGCGGGGAGCGCGAGGGCGAGGACGAGGAAGAACACGGCGGGCGCGGCCAGGCCCATGACCAGGCCGTCGAGCACGGCCCTGGCGGCGCCGGGGCCGTGGGCGCGGTGAGTGAAGACGGCCATCACGACACCGAACACGGGGAACGGGGACAGCAGGCCGGCCAGATGCGGCCCGATGACCGGGGCGAGGCCGATGATGCCCATCACTATCCCGGTGGCCACGATCATGCGCAGCGGGATGTCCCAGCCGGGTGGGCCGGCCGGTTCGACGGGCTCGGCGGCGGGGGCGGTGCGGCGGGTGAGGACGAACCCGGCGGCCAGAACGGCCAGGACGAGCATGAAGGTAGCGACGGCAGACCAGTCCAGGGGGGCCAGGAGTGCAGTGGCCGCCGTGAACGTGGCGCAGCCCGTGGCGAGGGCGCCGGTGATGCCCCGGTGCGCGAGGGCCTGGTAGGCGAGGGCGAAGGCGAGCTGGGAGATGGTGCCGGCGAGCATGCCGATGGCGGCGCGTCCGGCGAAGGCGGGGCCGTGGTCGGTGGCGAGGAAGAAGGCGACGGGTCCGGAGGTCAGGGGCAGGGCGACGAGCCAGCCGCCGATGCGGTGGCCGAAGCGGCGCCCGGCGAGGCTGGCACCGCCGATCAGCAGCGGTGTGACCGCGACCTTGACCGCGACGTCGAGCACGGGAGAGATCCTCTTCTTCTGGTGCGGGCACCTGCGGCGCCCGCGTTCGTCGGAAGGCCCGCGCGGCGGTCGCGGGCCCGGGGCAAAGGTGGCCGGTCATGGCGCGAAGAAGGTGCTGGAGAGGGCGACGCAGACGGCGGTGCCCGCGAACACGCTCAGCAGCGCGTTACGGCGCCACAGGTGCAGCCCGGCCGTGACCGCCAGAGCTGCCAGCGGTGCGATCGCCCGGACCTCGGTCAGGGGCAGGGTGCGCAGGGTGTACAGGCTCAGGATCACCATCACCCCGGCGGGCATCCGGGCGCTGAGGAACTGCAAGGTCTGGCTGGAGCGCAGCGGCTTCAAAGCGGTGAAGGGCAGGGCGCGCAGCCCCCAGGTGATCGCGCAGCACAGAGCGGCGACGGCGATCAGATAGCGGGTGTCAGGCACGGACGGGCTCCCGGCGGGCGACGACGTAACGGACCAGCAGGGCCGTGGTGAACAGGATGAACGCGGTGAGCAGCATCTGGCCGGGGGTGACAAGGCGGGCGATGAGCGCGGCAAGCAGGGCCAGGAGCGGGGTGGGCAGGTCGTGACGGCGGTCACGGATCGCGTCCAGGGCCAGGACGACGAGCAGCGCGGTCATGGCGAAGTCAAGGCCCGTGATACGCGGCGGGATCAGCGAGCCGACCAGGGCGCCGATCAGCGCGCCGACGACGCAGTACGCGTGGTTGAACGCTTGGAAGGACACGAGGCGGGTGCTCGACCAAGTACGGGCCTCTCCGCTGGTGGTCATGGCGTACGCCTCGTCGCTGAGCGCGAAGGTGCTGTAGAGCTTGGCCCAGCGGCCCTCCACGCGGTGCAGGGGGAAGGACAACGCGTAGAACGTGTGCCGGCCGTTGACCAACAGCGTGGTCAGAACGACCGTGACCAGCGGCGCGGCCGCCAGCAGCATCGGGATGAGCAGGAACTCCAGCGTGCCGGTGTACATGACGGCGGAGAACATCGGCGCCGACCACCACGGCAATCCGGAGTGAGTGATCAGCATCCCGAAGGCCAGCCCCATCGGGAACAGACCGAGCCCGACCGGCACGGAGTCCTTGAGCCCCGCGAACATCTCGGCGCGCTGCCTGCGCGTACGGGCAGGGCGAGGAGGGTCGACGACCACGACAGGAGGTATAGCCATGTCACAACTTTAGAAAAGAAACGGGCTTCTATGATTGCCGATTACCGCCATACACTGTCGGCATGGGCAATTCTGTAAGGCTTGATGCCATCGACTGTGAAATTTTGTTGCACCTCCAGGAGGACGGCCGGATGACGAACGTCGAGCTCGCCAAGCGCGTCGGGCTGACGCCCCCGTCCTGCCTGCGGCGCGTCAAGCGCCTCGAAGAGGACGGCGTCATCGCCGGCTACCGGGCCGTCATCAACCCCGAGGCGATCGGCCGCAGCCTGGAAGTCCTCGTCGACATCGAGATCTACGCCCAGGACCGCAAGACGATCGAGGGGTTCGAGGCCACCCTCGCCTCCTACGACGAGGTGACCGAGTTCCGGCGCATGTACGGCAGCCCCCACTACTTCGTCCGCGTCGCCATCGCCGACAACCCCGCCTACGAAGCCTTCGTCATGGACAAGCTCACCGGCCACCCCGCCGTACAGCGCCTCGAATCCCACCTCACCATGAAGAAGATCAAGGGCGGCCCCTGACGGCCGAGCTGCCCCGGCTGGTACCGGAACTGCTGCCGGAGGCGGTGGCGTTCGCCCGGCGGGCGGTCTGCGGCTTCCTGCGGGCCAGGCCGACATTGATCCACCGGCTGCCGACCACCGGGACGCGGCGCGGCGGCGCCTGGCCCTCGCCCCGGAGCTGGGAGGCCGCGCTGACCCTGCTGGCCGTCGGCACGGCGGCCTCGGTCTGCCGGGAGGTGCTGGCGCTGCTGGTGCGGGGCGCGGTGGGCGACGGGCCCGGGCTCGAACTCCTCGCCCACCTGGACCGGATGGACCTGCCGGACCCGGAGTCACTGCTCGCCGACCCGACCGCCGCCGAGCTGCCGGTGCGCGGCGATCTGCGTCAGGCGGCGCTGGAGGCGGTGGTGGCCGCCGTCGGGGCGCGGCCGGAGCGGGAGCACTGGGAGGCGGGCTGGGCGGTCCCTGGTCCGGGCGCTGGAGACCGGGGCCCCGGACCTGCTGGTCGCCCCGGCGATCGCGCTGGCCGCGCTGCGGCGCGACGACTGGGAGGTGCCCCGGGCCGTGGAGCGGCTGGCCGCGGTGGTCGGGCTCGCCCAGCGGGCGGACCGCTCGGTCGGACGGGCCACGGCGGCGACGGCGGGCACCGGCCGCCCGGGGGCGCACACCGATGACAGGGATCGCGAAGCCCCCGGCCCCGCAGACTCCCGTTCGGCTCCCGGTCCCGCCGACCGCCGTCGGGCCCCGGCCCCGCAGACTCCCGTTCGGCTCCCGGCCCCGCAGACCGCCGTCGGGCCCCCGGTCCCGCCGACCGCCGTCGGGCCCCGGCCCCGCAGACCGCCGTTCAGCCCCCGGCCCCGCAGACTCCCGTTCGGCTCCCGGCCCCACCGGCCCCCGTGCAGCCCCCGGCCCCGCAGACTCCCGTTCGGCTCCCGGCCCCACCGGCCCCCGTGCAGCCCTCGGTGCGCGCCGCCCCCGCACGGCCCCCCGGGTCCCCCGCGCGGCCTTCGGTACGGTCCTCCGCACCGGCCCGTGACCCGGTGGCGTCCGGCGGTTCGCGGGGGGCGACGGTCCGTGGGCGGCTCGTGCTGGACATGGAGAAGTTGCTGGCCGCCCGGTCGCACGCGGTGAAGGTGCGGCCCTATCTGGCCGACGCGCTCTTCGCGCTGCACTCGTCGGCGGCGGCGGGACGGACCTGCGCTCCGGTTTCCGCCGGGCCCTGCGCTCCCGGCCGCACCCGGACGTCATCGTCGCCCTGACGGGCGGTCAGACGCCGTGGCCCTCAGCACAGCCGCCGTGCCGCACCGTCGTAGGTCTCTTCCGGCGGCACGGCGGTGAACGCGCCGTGGACGAGGAGGACCCTGACTACGTCCCGGACACCCGCTGCCGTGGGCGCGGGTCCTCACCATCGGCTGAGGGGCCCGGGGCGCCGTCCGTCAGGCACGGGAAGCCGCCGATCGACACGTCCAGGTGTCCGTCGTGCGGGGGCAGGCGCAAGGGCGTGTGCGGGGGCGCGCCGGGGCGGCTCCGCCGGGGGAGCCGCCGTGGGGTCGTCAGTAGGCGCGGGCCACGACGGCCACGTTGCCCGGCTGGTCGTCGCGTTCGGGGACCGAACCGTCCGCGGCGACCAGGCAGCGCACGGACACGCCCTGTTCGGCCAGCCGCGCCTCGCCCTCCGGGCCCAGCGCGGCCCAGGGGATCCGCGCCCAGCCGGTGCCCGCGGCCTCCACGGCCTCCGCGGCCGTCGCCACATCTGCGGTACGCCGCTCACGGCGCTCCCGGGACTGCGTCAGCAGCAGCGCCTGGTCGTCCGCGAGCACCTTGGGCAGGATCTGCGGCAGCCCGGCGATCTCCGTCGGCTCCTTGGTCCCGGCGATGCGCCGTACCAGGACCGCACTGCCGTGCGCCAGATCGCGCGGCCCGACCTCGATCCGCACCGGCACGCCCTTGAGCTCCCAGTCGACGACACGTCGGCCGAACGGTGTGTCGGTGCGGTCGTCGACGTGCACGCGCACCCCCGCCGCCTCCAGCCGTGCGCCGATCGCGCGCACCTCGGCCAGCACGGCGTCGTCGTCCTTGACGGCGACGACCACCGCCTGCACAGGGGCCAGGCGGGGCGGCACGCGCAGACCGTCGTCGTCACCGTGCATCATCACCAGCGCGCCGACCATGCGGGTGGTCGAACCCCAGGACGTCTGCCACACGTGTTCCTGCGTGCCGTCCTTCGACAGGTAGCGGGTGTGGAAGGCCTTGGCGAAGTTCTGGCCGAGTTCGTGGCTCGTGGCCAGTTGGAGGGCCTTGCCGTCCCCCATCATCCCTTCCAGGGTCAGGGTGTTGATCGCGCCGGCGAACCGTTCCCTGGCCGTCTTGCGGCCCGGTACGACGTCCATGGCCAGGATGTTCTCCATGAAGTCGCCGTAGACCTCGCGGTGGATGTGCGCGGCGTAGTCACGCGCGTCCTCGTAGGTGGCGTGGGCGGTGTGTCCCTCCTGCCACAGGAACTCCGTCGTCCGCAGGAAAACGCGCGGACGCAGCTCCCAACGCACCACGTTCGCCCACTGGTTGATCAGCAGCGGCAGATCGCGGTAGCTCTGCACCCACTTGGAGAAGTACTCGTTGACGATCGTCTCGGAGGTGGGGCGGACGACGACGGGCTCCTCCAGTTCCTTGCCGCCGCCGTGCGTCACGACGGCCAGCTCGGGAGCGAAGCCCTCGACGTGCTCGGCCTCCTTCGTCAGGTACGACTGCGGGATGAAGAGCGGGAAGTACGCGTTGGAGGCGCCCGCCTCCTTGATCCGGGCGTCCATCTCCTGCTGCATCCGCTCCCACAGGCCGTACCCGTACGGTCGGATGACCATGGTGCCGCGCACCGGACCGTTGTCGGCCAGTTCGGCCTTGCCGACCAGGTCCTGGTACCAGCGGGGGAAGTCGTCCGCCCGGGGAGTGAGCACGGGTGCTTTTGCCATGGGGCGCAGGCTAGGGCGCGCAGCGGCCCACGCGCCAACCGATTACGTGGTCCTCGGGGTGACGGCCGCCCGCGGGCCCCGGCGCCGCTCCGAGGCGGGCCGAAGTCTCCGATGTCCAGGAATGTGTCAAGCGCGCCGAGGGATCGACGCGGCGGACCGGCGGAGTGGCCGTGTCCCTCCGTGAACCGGCTGGTCAGGAAGGTGTGCAGGTCACAGGGGGTGGCGTAACTCTGGCGTAATACCGGGAGACTAGTTTTGCGGGCATGTGCGATGCCGAGGAACCCGTGCCCGAGGAACCCGTGCCCGAGGAACCCGTGTCCGAGGAACCCGTGCCCGGGGGAACTGTGCGACCGCTGGCGGCGCGTCCGTCCGGCCGGCGGATTCCCGTGGAGTGGGTGTCGTCCAGGCCGCGTGCGGAGCGGGCGCGTCAGGTCGCCGATGTGCTGCGGCAGCGGATCACGGCCGGCCTGTTCCCCGGCGGCCTGCTGCCCGACGAGCGCACGCTGGGAGCGCAACTGGGCGCCTCCAGGAACGCGGTGCGGGAGGCGCTGGGCCTGCTGCGGGAGGAGGGGCTGATCAGCCGCAGACGCGGCGTGGGAACCGTGATCGAGACGCCCAAGTACGGGCACGGGCTCGACCGTCTCGCGGGGCTGGCCGAGACCCTGACCGGCCACGGCACCGTCACCAACGAGATCCGGGCGGCCGAACTCATCACCGCGCCGCCGGCCGCGATCACCGAGCGGCTGGAACTCCCCGCGGGCACGGCCGTGGTGTGCGTCGAACGGCTGCGACGCCTGAACGGGCGACCCCTGTCCCTGGACACCAGTTACCTGCCCGCGGACGTGGGGCGCGCGGTGCTGGCGGGCGACCTGGCGGGCCGGGACGTCTTCGCCCTGATCGAGGAGACCACCGGCCGCCTGCTGGGCCGGGCCGAGGTGGCGGTGCACGCGGTGACCGCCGATCCCGACACCGCCGGGCTCCTGGGGATCCCCGTCGGGGCCGCGGTCTTCGCCATCGAACGTCTCACCCGGCTGGCCGACGGCCGCCCCGTGGACGCCGAGTCGCTGCGCATCCGCGCCGACCGGATGACGCTGCACGCCACCCTGCACCGTGACCGCCCCTCGCTGACACCGGCACCGCCGCCGCTGTCGCCGCGGTCATCGCCGTCGTCGCCGCGGTCATCGCCGTCGCCGCGGTCGTCGCCGTCGCCGCGGTCGTCGCCGTCGCCGCGGTCGTCGCCGTCGCCGCCGTCGCCGCGGTCATCGGCGTCGCCGCCGCTGTCGTCGGCCGACTGACCTGCGCTGCCCCACCTCTTCCGCCACATCCCGCCCCCGCCTTCCGCCACACCCCACCCCCCCGATTTCACCTTCCGTGCCACCCACCCCTTCCCCTCGCCTTTCCTGGGAGATACCTGTGTCCTTCCTCCGACCCGGCATGCCTCGGACCCGCCGGACGGGTGCGTCGTGATGGCCGGGCTCCCGGTCCCGGTGCTGCTCGCCCTCGGCCTGGCGGGATTCGTCGGCGGCATCGGCATCACCGCGCTCGGTCCGGGCGGCGTGCTGCCCACGATCGGGCTGTTCGCCCTCACCGACCTGGCCCCGGCGGAGGTGGCCGGCACCGCCCTCGTCACGCACATCGCCACCGGCGCGCTGGCCACCGCCGCCTACACCCGCTCCGGCCAGCTGCGGGCGCCCGCCACCCGCCGTACGGCGGCCGTACTGGCCGGCACCGCCGTGCTCGGCACCCCCGCCGGTGTCCTGGTCAACACCGTTGTCTCCGCACGGGCGTTCGGCCTTGTTCTCGGGCTCCTCGTGGCCGGGGCGGCCGTACTCGTGTGGTACCGCGAACGGCGCCGCCCCACGGGCGCGGCAGCGCCGTCCCACCCCTCCACGGCAGCCGTGAGCGGCCTCGGTCTCGCGGTGTCCGTCGCGAGCGGACTGGTGGGGGTCGGAGGCCCCATGCTCACCGTCCCGCTGCTGATCGCGCTCGGCGTGCCCGTGCTGGAGTCCCTGGCCTCGGCCCAGGTCCAGTCGATCGTCATCGCCACGGTGGGCACGCTGGGCTACCTCGCCCACGGTTCCGTCGACTGGCCCCTGGCCACCCTGGTCGGCGTCCCCGAACTCGCCGGTGTCCTGCTGGGCTGGCGGATCGCCCACGCGCTGCCCACCCGCCACCTGAAGAACGCCCTCGTCCTCACCCTGCTCGCCCTGGCTCCCTACCTCGCCCTGCACGGCTGACCAGGGGGGAGAGCGGCCGGCCGGCCGCCGGGGCCAGGCCCGGGGCGAACCGGAAGGAGAGGGACTCCAGCAGCGGCCTGCGCTTGGTGTTCTGGAAGGCCGCGATGCGCCACGTCCCGTCGCCCCGGCGGACCATCGTGTATGTCTGGATCTTGCTGAGCCGGTGCGGCCGCCTGCCCCTCTAGGTGTCGCCGCGTCCGTTGACGACGGCCAGGTCCGGCCCGTGGAACCGGATGCCGAGGACGTCGTCCGCCAGTTCCGTGCCCTTCAGGAACGTAGTGAACAGCGTGCGGTGGCTCTCGACGATGTCCCGGCGTCCCTGGTAGAAGCTGCCGACGCAGGTGAGGTAGGTGGCGTCCTCGGTGAACAGTTCGCCGTAGGCCTCGGCGTCCTGCCGACCCCAGGCCGCGACGAGTTCGTCCAGTACGACCTGACCGCGGTGACGTCATCGGTGCTGGTCATGGTGGTCGACGGCCTCCCTTGTTAGAGTGGGACAGATTCTGTACGTAGACAGTATCTGCGTACATGCAGATGAACACAGGGAGTGGTTCCACCGATGGCAACCCCCGCTACCCCCGCAGGCGCCGCGGACGAACACGTGGCCTTCCGCCAGTACCTGGACGCGGTGGGGCTCCAGGGCCTGGCCGGCGCGGAGGCCGCCGGACTGCACACGTCGGAGTGGTACGCGCTGAGCCTGATCACCCTGGAGGGCAGCCTCACCTCGGGCGAACTGGCCACCAGGACGGGGCTCACCACAGGGGCCACCACCCGGCTGATCGACCGCCTGGAGCGGGCCGGGTACGCCCGTCGCGTCGCCGACCCCGCGGACCGCAGACGCGTCATCGTCGAGCCGGTGCCCGAGGGACTCGGCCGCATCGAGGACGTCCTCGCCCCCGCCCGCCGCCGCATCGCCGAGGTCCTGGCGCGCTACACCCCCGACCAGCGGGCCCTGCTCTTCGACTACTTCCGCCAGGCCGCGCCCGCGTTCCGCGCGGCTACGGAGGAGATCCGCGCGGGCCAGGCCCAGCGGCGCGGCCGGTCCGGCGGACCGCGCCGGGGCGGGGCCGGGGCCTGACGCGGGCCGAGGGCTCATCCCTGCCGTCCGCGGCGACCCGCGGGCCGACGGCGTCGACGGCCGGGCCGGGAACCTGGGTGCGGCGCACCCAGGCACGCCGGGCGGGCCCTCTCGTAGCCTGGCGCCATGGCTGACAACGCACTGGGACAGTTCCTGCGGAGCCGCAGGTCGGCGCTGCGGCCCGAGGACGTCGGCATGGCGAGCTACGGCACGCGCCGGGTCCCCGGGCTGCGCCGCGAGGAGGTGGCGGTGCTCACCGGCATCAACGCCGACTACTACACGCGCCTGGAACAGGGCCGCGAACGCCACCCCTCCGCCCAGGTGCTCGACGCGCTCGGCCGCGCCCTGCGGCTCGACGACGGCACCCGGGCCCACCTGTACCGGTTGGCCGGCACCGTGCCCGACGACACCGTCGCCCCCGCCCCCCGCCAGGTCAGCCCCGCGCTGCGCCGGCTGATGGACGGCTCCACCCACACCCCCGCCCTCGTCCTCGACCGGACACTGGACGTCCTCGCCGTCAACGCACTGGCCGACGCCCTCTTCTCCGTCTTCGAGCCCGCGGACAACCTGGCGCGCATGACCTTCACCGACCCCGCCGCGCGCACCTTCTACCAGGACTGGGACCGTGCGGCCCGCACCACCGTCGCACACCTGCGCCAGGCGGCCGGGTACGAACCCGACAACCCGCGTCTGCGGCACCTCGTGAACAGCCTGCACGCGGCGTCCACGGACTTCGCCCGCCTGTGGGACAGCCACACCGTGCGCGGCAAGACCGCCGAGGCCAAGCGGTTCCTGCACCCCGACGTCGGCCCCCTCGTCCTGGACTACCAGGCCTTCGACGTACGAGAGGCACCGGGCCAGCAGCTGATCGTCTACCAGGCCGAGCCCGGCAGCCCCAGCGCGGAGGCGCTGCGCCTGCTCGGCTCCGTGCACGCGACCCGCACCCGGCCGGTCACCCGCCGCACGGACGGCACCTGACATCCCGCGCGCGGACCTGGACGAACCACACGACTGACACTCCGCGCGCGGACCTGGACGAACCACACGGCAGGGCCTACGCGGAACCGCCCGCCGCCAGCAGGGCGAGGTGGTCCGCGACCGGGCCCAGGGTGATCAGGCCGCTGCCCGCGCCGCCTTCCTCGGACGCCGCCGGCGTCAGCGCCGTCCGCGCCCGCGCCATCAGGGTCCGGTCGCCCACCGCCACGGCGGCCCGTGCCAGCAGGCACCACATGGCCTCGTACATCAGGTCGCGCGGCGGCGGAGCCACGACCGCCAGCGCCCGCGCGGCCTCCTCCTGCCGTCCCTCGCCCGCCAGGAGCACCGGCCGCACCCACGGCTCGTACGGGCCCCAGTCCGTGCCCCGGTCGGCGGCCCGGTCGGCGGCCCGGTCGGCGGTGACCGGCAGCCCGTGCCGCAGCCGCACGCTCAGCAGCGCAAGCGGCACCAGGCCCTCCTGCAACCCGGGCATCCCCGCCCCGCGCAGACGCGGAGCGGCGGCCTCGTAGGCGGCCAGCGCCGCGTCCGGCGGACCGGTCATGGCGGTGCGCAGCGCCCGGTACCAGGTGGTGAACACGGACACCAGCGGCAGGTCGTGCCGGGCGGCCAGCGCGTCGGCCGCGGCCGCGTGCCGGCCGGCCCCGGCCAGGTCCGACAGGGCGCACCGCGCCTGCATGCGGACGAGATGGCCGAGCACCTCGTGGCGGACCAGGCCGTGCCGTGCCGCCAGCGCGACCACCTCCGCCCCGACGGCGTCCCGCCGGGCGGCGAGCCCGGCCCGCTGGAACGTCTGCATGAACGTGCCGTTCAGGGCGAAACAGAGCAGGGCGGCGTCGCCGAGCCCACGGGCGATCTCCTCCGCCTGCCGGGCGGCCCGCAGCGGGCGCGCCGCTGCCCCGTCCACCGCCTCGTCCGCGGGCAGCGCGCCCCGGGACTCCACGGCGACCGTCGCCAGCAACCGGCAGCGCGTCGCCTCGTGCCCGCCGGACGGCAGCAGCCGCAGCGTCCGCTCGGCCGCTCCCACCAGCCACCGGGCCTGCTCCGGGTCGTCCGAACGCGTCCAGACAGCCGGTACGTCGTACACCCCGATGACCCGCGCCGTCAGCTCCGGGTCGCCCAACTGTTCCGCCGCGGCGACGGCCGCCACCCGGTGCCGCCGCGCCGACTCCAGGCCGCCGCCGCCCGTCACCGCCAGGTCGCGCATCAGGCTCGCCGTGGACTCCAGCCGGGTCCGCGCCCGCGAGCCCAGGGAACTCTCGTACGCGGCGGTCGCCCGGCTCCACACGTCGTCGACCCCGGCCCCGGCGCCGGGGTCCAGGTGCTCGGCGTGCCGCAGGACGTCCTCCTCCAGGCGCCGCAGGCGCGGGCCGGGGTCCACGCCGAGGTGTTCGCGCAGCATGGCGCGCGCCCGCCGCAGGACCGACAGCGCGTCGGCCTGCCGTCCGGACCGGTACAGCGCCAGGGCCAGCAGCCGCCAGGCGTCCTCGCGCCACGGGTGCTCCGTCACGTGGGCGTCCAGGTCGGGCACGGCTCCGGCCGCCTCCCCGAGGGCGATCCGGGCCTCGGCACGGCGCTCGACGGCGTGCAGGCGCAGCTCCGTGAGCCGGGTGCGTTCCGCGCGCAGCCAGCGTTCGTCGCCGAAGTCCGCGAAGGCGGGACCGCGCCACCAGCCCAGCGCCTCGGCGAGCCCGGCCGCCACCCGCTCGGGTCCCGCCTCCGCGAGGGCGTCCACCGTGTCTTCGAACCGCCAGGCGTCCACGTCGTCCTTCGCGGCCCGCAGCGCGTAGCCGGGCCCCTCGGTGACCAGCAGCCGGGACGGGCTGCGCGGCGGGCGGTCGGGTTCGAGGGCCCGGCGCAGATCGCCGACGAACGTGCGTACGGTGCCCACGGCCCTCGCGGGCGGGTCGTCCCACAGGTCCTCGGTCAGCCGGGCCACCGGCACCACCCGTCGGCGGGCGACGACGAGCCGGGCCAGGACCGCGCGGTGCCGTGGGCCCTTGAGCGCGAGCGGAGCGCCCGCCCCGTCCCAGGCGGCCACGGCCCCCAGCACCCCGAATCGCACACGCACCCTCGCTGCCGTCCCTTCCGTCCACCGCTCCACCCGGCTCACGCGGCCCACCGGCTCCACCCGGTCCACCGGCTCCACCCGGGCCACCCTTTCCATGCGGGCCACCAAGTCCGACGGGTCCGCCGTTTCCGACGGGTCCGCCGATTCCCACGGGTCCGCCGTTTCCGACGGGTCCGCCGTTTCCGACGGGTCCGCCGATTCCCACGGGTCCGCCGTTTCCGACCGGTCGACCCACTCCGCGCCGGACCACCCAACCTACAAGCGTTCATCCGTTGCTGATCGAAGCCCCGCAGGCTGGACCCACCGGCCGGGCGGCCCGCGCACCGGCCTTCCCCCGGCATCCGTCACCACCGCCAAGGAGCAGCGCCATGACACACACGACCACGATCCCCGGCTTCGACCACCAGCGGATCCGCGTCGACGAGGGCGTGGAACTGCACGTCGCCGTCGGCGGCAGCGGATCTCCCATCGTGCTGCTGCACGGATTCCCGCAGACCCACCTGATGTGGCGGCACGTGGCCGCCGACCTGGCGGCCGACCACACGGTCATCTGCCCCGACCTGCGCGGATACGGCGCCAGCGACAAGCCGCTGGAGGACGGCCCGCACACGTACGCGAAGCGGACCATGGCCGGCGACATCGTCAAGCTCGCCCGCGCCCTGGGGCACGAGCGCTTCGCCCTGGCGGGGCACGACCGGGGCGCCCTGGTGGCGTTCCGCGCCGGGCTCGACCACCCGGACGCCGTCACACACCTGGCCTGCCTGGACGTGCTGCCGACCCTCGACATGTGGGAGGCGCTGCACGGGACGTCGGCATCGGTCGGCTTCCACCTGTACCTGATGGCCCAGCCGCCCGGCCTGCCGGAGGCGATGATCGAGGCGAGCGCCGACACGTTCTTCGCCCACTTCCTCGACCTGTGGGCCAAGGACCCAGACGCCGTCCCGCAGGACGTCCGCAAGGCGTACCTCGACGCCTGCCGGGGCGCGGTGCCGTCCATCGTGGCGGACTACCGGGCATCGGCCGGCATCGACGTGGAGCACGACAAGGCGGACCGCGCGAACGGCAACCGGCTCGCGATGCCGGTCTCCGTCCTGCAGCAGGACTGGGGCGCAGCCCTTGGCTACGAGGCCGCCGCCCTGTGGGGTGCCTGGGCCGGGGACCTGGACCACTCCACCGTGTCCTGCGGCCACTTCATGGCCGAGGAAGCACCCCGGGACATCGCGAAGGCGCTGCGGAACCTGATGGACCGCTGACTCTTCACCTACCCGAACTCCCCTATACCGCCAAGCTTTACGCGGCTGCAATCCGGGTCACCCGAAGGTGTGGAACGAAAGCGGCAGGAACTGACGGCATATGCCGAACTGCCGTACTGTCACGTCCCTGCCCGCACGTAGGGTGGAAAACCGCTGGCCATAAAGGGGAGAGGACGGCGCCGGGGTGGTTGCGGACAACGCGAGGAACGCGGGCAACGCGGACAACGAGGAGTGGGGCGAGCGGGCGGCCTGCCGGACCGCCGATCCGGACGAGCTGTTCGTCGAGGGGGCCGCCCAGAACAGAGCCAAGATCCTGTGCAGCGGCTGCCCCGTGCGGACCGAATGCCTGGCGCACGCCCTCGACAACCGGATCGAGCACGGTGTCTGGGGCGGTATGACGGAACGTGAGCGGCGCGCGCTGCTGCGGCGCCGGCCCACGGTGACGTCGTGGCGGCTCCTGCTGGAGACGGCCCGCACGGAGCACGAGCAGCAGGGCCGGCGCGCCGCCGACCGGCCGCGCTGGGCCGAGCGTTGGGCCGCCGTCGGCTGACCGGCGGCTGCGGCTGCGGGACGCCTCCCGTTCCCCGAGCGTTCAACCGGGCGCCCCCGCCGGCGTCGTGTGCTGTCCCTAGGGTCCCCCAAGGTTGCGAAAGAAGGGGATCATGGACACACTCCTCGCGGTCCGGGCACACCAGATCACCAAGTGTTTCGGCGACGTCATCGCGCTCGACGGTGTCGAACTGGACGTGCGGCAGGGGCGGATCCACGGCCTGGCCGGACCCAACGGGGCCGGCAAGACGACTCTGCTCGGCCTGCTGCTGGGCCTGGCCGTCCCCGACAGCGGCCGGCTGGAGATCCTCGGCACACCGGTCGGGCGGGCACTCGCCGCGCCCGAGGGCGTCGCCGGGTTCGTGGACGCGCCCGGCCTCTACCCCTCCCTGACCGCCCGGCAGAACCTCGCCGCGCTGGCCGCCCTGCACGGCCGCGACGCGCGGACGACGCGGGCGGAGATCGACGACGTACTCGATCAGGTCGGGCTCACCGATGTGGCCGACGACCGCACCCGGGGCTTCTCGCTCGGCATGCGCCAGCGGCTCGGACTGGCCGCGGCCCTGCTCGCCAGGCCCCGGTTGCTCGTCCTGGACGAACCCGCCAACGGGCTCGACCCGGCCGGGAAGAAACATGTGCACGATGTGCTCACCCGGCTCGCGGCCGGCGGAACGGCCGTCGTGCTCTCCAGCCACCGCATGGACGACCTGGAGGCCCTGTGCTCCGAGGTCACCATCCTCGCCACCGGACGGGTCGTCTTCTCCGGCCCGCTGGGTGAACTGGCCGCCGGCAGCCGCGAACTCGACTACCGGCTGCTCACCTCGGACGCGCCGGCCGCGCGCCGCCTGGCCGAGGCCACGGCCGGCGTCCGCACCACCGACGGGGCCGGCACCCGGCAGGACGAGCGGACGCTGGTAGTCCGCGCGCGGGTACCGGCCCTCGACGAACTCGTGGCGCGCCTCGTCCACGCGGGCATCGCCCTGCGCGAACTGGCCCCGGTGGTGTCCCCCCTCGAAGCGGCGTTCCTGGCCCTCACGGGGCAGCAGGACAGCCCGCTCACCGAGCAGCAGGGCAGCCCGTCCACCGGCCGTCCGGACAGCCCGTCCACCGGCCGTCCGGGCAGCCCGTCCACCGGCCGTCCGGGCAGCCCGCCCACCGGCCGTCCGGACAGTCCGCGGACGGCCCCTTCCCTGCCCGGACTTCAGGAGGCAGGGCGATGAGCGCCACCCTCGCCGAACCCCCCGCGCCTGCCGAACCTCCCGCGCCTCCCGCGCCCCCCGCCGGCGGCTCCCGCCCCGCCCGCGTGCCCGTGGCCCGCGGCTACCGGTTCGAGCTGGTCAAGCTCGTCTCGCAATGGCGGATCCGCCTGCTGGTCCTCGCCTGCTGGATCGCCCCCGCGCTCTTCGTCGCCGCGGTGAGCCGGCAGAGCACCCTGCCGACGGACACCCTCTTCGGCCGCTGGATGCACGCCACCGGGTGGGCCGGACCTCTGGTCACCCTCGGATTCGCGGGGAGTTGGGCGCTCCCGTTGCTGACCTCGGTGGTCGCCGGTGACGTGTTCGCCGCCGAGGACCGGCTCGGCACCTGGCGCCACCTGCTCGTGGCGGTGCGCTCACCGCGGCGGATCTTCGCGGCGAAGGCCCTGGCCGGTCTCACCGTGATCCTGCTGCTCGTCACCGGGCTCGTCTGCTCCAGCGCGGCCGGCGGCGTGCTCGCGGTCGGCGACGAGCCGCTGGTCGGCCTGGACGGCCACCTGCTGACGCCCGGGGACGCGGCCGGCAAGGTCCTGCTCGCCTGGGCCTGTGCCCTCGCGCCGACCCTCGCCCTCGCCGCGGTCGGGCTCCTCGGCTCCGTCGTCCTGGGACGCTCCCCGATGGGACTGCTGCTGCCCGCGCTCCTCGCGCTCACCCTGCAGCTCGCCCAGATGCTGCCGCTGCCCGTCGCGGTCCGCCTCGCCCTGCCCGGCTACGCCTTCATCGCCTGGAACGGCCTGTTCACCGGCCCGCCCCAGCTCGCCCCGCTCCTGATCGGTGTCGCCGTCAGCCTCGTGTGGGCGGTGACCGCGACCGCGCTGGCGTACGCCCTGTTCCTGCGGCGGGACTTCACGAACCCGGCCGACGACGGCTCGGGGCGCCGGGCCCTCGCCGTCGCCCTGCTGCCGCTCGCCGCGCTGACGGCCGCGACGGTGGCGGTGCTCGGCCTGACCGCCGCCGCGCCCACGGGCTCGGGCATCGAGCAGGACAAGGTGCAGCGTTCGCTGGCCACCGAGTTCGCTCACCTCTACCGCATGCAGACGAGGCAGCTGAACCGGCCCGACGCCACCGAGGCCCGGCTGAAGACCTCGGCGGCGTGCACCAAGGGCGACGTCCCGGCGGGCGCCCACGGACCGGGCAACGACTGGCGCTGCGTCGTCACCTGGCACCTGCCCGGCGTCGCGGCCACCGGGACGGCCGTCTACCAGCTCGACATCACCGCCGACGGGCGGTTCGTGGCCGACGGCGACGGACCGAAGGAAGTGAACGGCTACTTCCTGGTGCGGACCCCGACCGGGGACGCACCGAACCCGCTCTGGCAGTTCGACGGCAATGTCGAACTGCTCCACGCCACCTCGAAGGGATGACTCCATGCAGGTGACGCGCCGCCGCAGGCGTGCCGGGGAGAACCGCCCCGGTCTTCTCGGCAGACGCATCGGCCGCCGGATACCCCTGGCGACGGCGGGCCTCACGGCCCTCGCCGTCGCCGCGGCCGGTACCGCCTTCGCCCAGACCCGACAGTTCGGCACCGAGCAGGTCGGACAGCACACCCGGCAGGGCCAGGTCATCTCCAGCGACCAGTACCTCGCCCCGTACGGCGAACGGCTCGTCCTGGACCACGGCAAGATCATGTCGTCCGCGGTCAGCCCGGACGGCACCCACCTCGCCGCCTCCGTCACCGACGGCGGCATGGCGCTCTCCATCGTCGACCTGAAGACCTGGAAGGTACAGCAGCTCGTCGGTACCGACGCCTCGGCGGACCTGCGCATCAGCGCCAACGACGTCGGGCAGGAAGGCCCTACCTACTCGCCCGACGGCAGGCAGCTGTGGCTGGGCCGTACCGACGGCTACACCAGGTTCACCGTACGGCCCGACGGCAGCGTTGCCGATCCGACGTCCGTGCCGATCCCCGCGGACGGCCCCCGGCACGCGCTGGTCGGCGAGGCCGTGTTCTCCCCGGACGGCTCCACCGTGTACTCCGCCGTCAACGGCCAGAACCGGGTGGTCGCCCTGGACGCGGCCACCGGCGCCGTCCGGCAGAGCTGGGCCGTGGGCAACGCCCCGCGGGACCTGGTCCGCGTCGGCTCCCGGCTCTACGTCGGCAACGAGGGCGGACGTCCCGCCAGGCCAGGCGACACCACCGTCAACTCGTACCACACCCAGGTGCCCGCCGACCCGGTGACCGCGGCCGCCACCACCGGCACGGTCAGCGTCATCGACCTGGCGCACCCGTCCGCCGCCGCCACGAGCATCGATGTCGGACTGCACCCGACCGCCCTGTACGCCAAGGGCGGGGCGCTGTTCGTCACCGACACCGCGAGCGACGACGTGTCGGTCATCGACACCGCCCGCGACAAGGTCGTGCAGACCATCGCCACCCGGCCGTGGCCCGAGGCGTCGGTCGGCTACGAGCCCGACGCGGTGACGCTCACCCGCGACGGCCACCTGCTGGTGACGCTCGGCCGCGCCAACGCGGTCGCCGTCTACCGGTACACGACGCCGCAGGAGCCCGTCAGCTACGTCGGTCTGCTCCCCACGGACTACTTCCCCGCAGAGGTCACCACCGTCGGCGACCAGGTGCTGGTCTCCAACACCCGCGGCATCGACGCCCGCAGGCCCACGAACAAGGCCGGCCACGCCACGCACGACACCACGTCGAGCGTGCAGCGCTTCCGGCTGCCGAGCGACCGCGCCATCCGGGCCCGGACGGCCGACGTCTTCCGCCAGAACGGCTGGGACCGCGGTGCCGTCACCCTGAGCAAGGGCAAGGGACACGTGCGTCCGGTGCCGGTCCCGGCGCGGCTCGGCGACCCGTCGACGATCAAGCACGTCTTCCTGATCGTCAAGGAGAACCGGACCTACGACCAGGTCCTCGGCGACGTACCGGAGGGCGACGGCGACGCCTCGCTCGCCGAGTTCGGTGAGAACGTCACACCCAACCAGCACGCGCTGGCCCGGCAGTTCGGGCTCTACGACAACACGTACGACATCGGCACCAACTCCGCCGAGGGCCACAACTGGCTGATGCAGTCCGACAACCCGGAGTACACCGAGTCCTCGGCCGGCGAGTACCAGCGCAGCTACGACACCGAGGACGACGCCCTCGGCCACCAGCGGACCGGGTTCCTGTGGACCGGCGCGCAGGCGGCCGGGAAGTCCGTGCGCGACTTCGGCGAGTTCCAGCAGTTCCTGACCAAACCGGCGGGCGCGAGCTGGCAGAACCTGTACTGCGACGCCAGGAACATGGCGGCCACCGGGCAGGACACCGCCTACCCCATGGTCTCCTCCTCGCCGATCCCGTCGCTCAACGACGTGTCGGTGCACGGCTTCCCGAAGTTCGACACCAGCGTCCCGGACGTCTACCGGTACCAGATCTGGAAGCGCGACTTCGAGAAGAACGGCCCCGCGGACCTGAACATGTTCTGGCTCTCCAGCGACCACACCGGCGGGCCGGCGAACGCCGCCGCGCAGGTCGCGGACAACGACCTGGCGACCGGCAGGATCGTGGACGAGATCTCGCACAGCAAGTACTGGAAGGACTCGGCCGTCTTCGTCGTCGAGGACGACTCTCAGGCCGGCCTCGACCACGTCGACGGCCACCGCGCCCCGATCCAGATCATCAGCCCCTGGGCCCGGCACGGCGTCGTCGACAGCCGCTACTACTCCCAGATCACGGTGGTCCGTACCATCGAGCAGATCCTCGGGATCCACCCGATGAACCAGAAGGACAGCGCGGCCAGCCCGATGACCGGGGCGTTCAGCCGCAGGGCGGACCCCACCCCGTTCAGGGCGCTGCCCAACCGGACCCCGCTGACCGCCGGCCTGAAGACCCCGCCCGCCTGCGGCGTGGACACCCCGGCCCCGCAGAACCCCCGCGCGGCGGCGGCGCCCTCGGCGAAGGTGCCGACGGGCGAGCGTGCGGTCGCGGCGCAGTGGGAGGCGTGGAAGGCGCGGCAGCGGCTGACCGGGCCCGACGCCAGGCCCGACTTCGCCAACCCGGCCCAGATGAACCACTTCACCTGGTACCAGACGCACGAGTGGACGAAGCCGTACCCGGGCGAACACCGGATCTTCGCCCCGGACGGCGTACCCGGCGCCTACATCCCGTCCGCGGAGTCCGACGGCTGACCCGGGCCGCCCGACCGCGACGCGGACCCCCCGGCCGGCTCCACGCCGGCCGGGGGGTCCGCGTCCCTTCCCCAGACGAACACCTCGGTGCTCGGCTGCCGTTCGGAGAACCGGTCCGACGCGGAGGCCTCGCGCAGCAGACGGCGCAGGTCGGATTCGAAGGCGCCCAGGTGCGGGCCGAACAGGTGCGGCGCGGAGAAGGACATCGAGAACACGCCCGCGACGACGTCGTCGGCCGTGCGGACCAGCGGCTGCCCGCCGGGAACGACCAGGCGCCGCGGGCCGGTGAACCCGGCGCCGGCGAGTACGCCGGCCTCGCCGCCGGGAGTGCCCTGGGGCAGCACGCCCCGGCCGGCCCGGCGGACCGGCCCGAGATGGTCCCTGACCAGGTCCCCGATCGCCGCGTACGGCACCGCCGGATGCGGCAGCCCCGCGACGGTCGGGGTCTGCGTCTTCAGGTCCGAGATGTGCACCAGCGCCCCGCCGGGCCGCAGCACGGCCCTGGTGGCCGCCGCCACCAGGTCGCGGTCCATCCAGTGGAAGGACTGGGCGAAGACGGCCACGGTGAACGTGCCCAGTCCCGCGGGCAGTTCCTCGGCTCTGGCCCGGACCCACCGTGCCTTCCCGGCCAGGCCGCGCTCGGCGGCGCCGCGCTCGGCCTCGGCGATCATCCCGCCGTCCGGGTCCAGGCCGACGACCTCGCCGAACCAGGGAGCGAGCCCCAGGGCGAGGGTGCCCGGCCCGCACCCCACGTCGATGAGGCGCCCGCTCCCGTCGAGCGCCAGCACCCCGGCGAGCGCGTCCTCGAGCCCGGGGGCGTAGGGGAGCCGCCCGCGCCGGTAGTACGGGGCGCTGCCCGCGAACAGCATGTCGTCCCACTCCCAGCCCGCCACCACGTCCGCCCACCGTCCTCACGAAGATCCTCGGCCTTCCGGCCGCCGATCATCCCACGTGCCCTCGTCCCGGTGGCCGAGCTGCTGCAGCGCTACCGCGCCCGCCACCCCGACGTCCACGTCGTGCTGCGCTCGGGACGCAGTGACGAACTGGTGGCGGCGATCCGCGCCGGCGACCTGGACATCGCCTTCCTCGGCCTGCCCGAGGGCGAACGGCCCTCCGGCGTGGAGACCCTCGTCCTCGACCACGACGAGCACGTGCTGGTCGTGCCGGCCGGCCACCGGCTGGCGGGCGCCCCGCGGGTCGCGCTGCGGGAGATCGCAGGGGAGACGTTCGTGGACTTCGTGTCGGGAACGCCCGGCCGCGCCCAGTCCGACCAGGCCTTCGCCGGCGCGGGTCTGGTCCGCGAGGTCGCTTACGAGGCCGGGCTCGTCGAGCTGATCATCCGGCTGATCGCCCGCGGGCTCGGAGTGGCCCTGCTGCCCTCGGCGTTCATCCGCCCGGCGGCCGCCGGCGACCCCGCACTGGCACTGGTCCCGGTGGTCGACGGCCCGCGCCGCGTCGAGTACCTGGCGTGGAGCCGCTTCAACCCCAGCCCGGCCACCCGCGCGATGCTCCACGTCCTCGGCGCGGGCCCGAGGACGTAGGCCCGCTCGCGCCGGGCGGGGTCAGGCCCGCAGGTGGATGAGGACCGCGAGTACCCGGCGCGCGCCGGCCCTGCTCCCGGTGCGGACGTCCCTCGACGACCCGTGGGCGGCGCTCACGAAGGTCACGCGCGCCTGCGCGGTGCTCGCCCTGGTCCCGGCGCGCTCCGGCCGCCCTCGCCCTGCGCCGCGGTGCGGCCGAGCCGGCAGGCGTACGCGAGTGACCTCCGGCCGCCGCCGGCCTCGGAACCACCTCGTGCGACCGGGTGTGCCGCACCCAGGCACAGGGTGTCCTGGTTGCCGTGCCGGGCGGTGCGCAGACTCGGGGCAGCGGCCGACGGCGGGTGTCTCCGTCGGCGACACACGGAACGGGGCGCTCGTGCAGGGCCGCTCCGTTCGGCCAGGAGGGAACAGCATGACGCGGATCAGCAAGATCGTCGCCGTCACCGGGGCGAGCAGCGGCATCGGCGAGGCGGCCGCGCGCCGTCTGGCGGCGGACGGGCACCGGGTGTTCCTCGGCGCGCGCCGCACGGACCGGCTGCGGAAGCTGGCCGAGGAGATCACCGAGTCCGGCGGCACCGCCGGTTTCCGCAGCCTGGACGTGACGGACGCGGCGGACAGCCGGGCGTTCGTCGACGCCGCGCTGGACGCGTACGGGCGGATCGACGTCGTCGTCAACAACGCGGGAGTGATGCCCCTGTCCCCGCTGGCGGCGCTCAGGACCGACGAGTGGGACCGCATGATCGACGTGAACGTGCGTGGAGTGCTGCACGGCATCGCCGCCGCCCTGCCCGCGATGCGCGCACAGGGCGGCGGGCACTTCGTGAACATCGCCTCCGTCGGCGCGTACGAGGTCTCGCCCACGGCGGCCGTCTACTGCGCCACCAAGTTCGCCGTCCGGGCGATCTCGGAGGGCCTGCGCCAGGAGTCCGACGGGAGCATCCGGGTCACCCTCGTCTCCCCGGGCGTGACCGAGTCCGAACTCGCCGACGGCATCACCGACCCCGACGCCAGGTCGGCGATGCGGACGTACCGGGCCGTGGCCCTGCCCGCCTCGGCCGTCGCGGAGGCCATCGCCTACGCCGTCGGCCGGCCGGCGGGCACCGACGTGAACGAGATCGTGGTCCGGCCCGCCGCGAGCGCCCGGTGACGCGTGGCGGGGGCCCCGAGGGTCACGGCCCGACCGGGCCTTCGCCCCTGGCCGCCGTGTTCCGGGGTGCGGCCGGTGCCAGGGCCGCCGCGGCGAGCAGCGCGAGCTTGTCGGCGCTGTCGCTGCCGGCGTCGGGGTGGTAGACGACGAGCATCTGCCCGTCGGTGCCACTGATGCCGAGTTTCTCGCGGTTCAGGCGGAGGTCGCCGACCTGGGGGTGGTCGATGTGCGTGGCCGCGCCCTTGCGCACCCGGACGTCGTGACGCCCCCAGAGCTGCCGGAAGCGGGGGCTGGCGAGGGAGAGTTCACCGACGAGTTCGATGAAGCGGGGGTCGTCGGTGTCGGTGCCGACGGATTCACGGAAACCCGCGACCAGCCCCTGCGTGGCCTCGGGCCAGTCGGGGTACAGCTCCTGCTCCGCGGGGTCGAGGAACACGTCCCGCAACCGGTTGCCCCCCGCCACCAAGCGCGGCGAGAGGGCGCTCGCCAACAGGTTGGCGGCCAGGACGTCGAAGTACCGGCCCTCCACGAACGCGGGCAGCGGCAGCGTGGCCAGGAGCTTGGCGATTCCCGTCGGGACGCTCTCCTTCCGGGGGCGCCGGCGCGCGCGGCGCGGCCGGTCGGCGGCGAGACCGAGCAGGTAGGCCGTCGCGTCCTCGTCGAGGAGGAGCACGCGGGCGAGGGATTCCAGGACCTGGACGGACGGGTTGCGGTCGCGGCCCTGTTCCAGACGCAGGTAGTAGTCGGCGCTGATGCCCGCGAGCATCGCGACCTCCTCACGGCGCAGCCCAGGCACCCGCCGCACACCCAGGACGGGGATCCCGGCCCGCTCCGGAGTGACGAGTTCACGGCGGGCCCGGAGGTAGTCGCCCAGCGGATTCGGCTCGTCGCTCATGGGCCCACCGTAATTCACGCCCTCGCGGACGTGCCTGGTCCCGTCACTCCCAGGAACGCGGGGGCGACGGCTCCGCGGCGGGGCCGCCGAAGTCGGGCGCGTCGGCCGACAGCAGGTGCTCGGTGCCGCCTTCGAGCGCCTTGGCCGTCTCGACGGAGCGGGGGAGCATGGTCTTCTCGTAGCCGCGGACGGCCTCGTCGACGGTGGCCGCGTTCGCGAGGGCGAGGGCGAGTTCGCAGGCCTCGAGCATGGCGAGGTTGACGCCGACGCCGAGCGGGGGCATGAGGTGGGCGGCGTCGCCGAGCAGGGTGACCGTCGGCTGGTGCTCCCAGGTGTGCGGGACGGGGAGGGCGAGGATCGGGCGGTGGACGTAGGGGCCCTCGTTGTCGCTGATCATCCGGCGCAGCCGCGGTGACCAGTGGGCGTACTCGTCGAGCAGCAGGGCGCGGATGCCGTCCGTGTCGTCGGCGGTGAGGCCGCCGGCCGTGATCCAGTCGGCCGCGACGCGCCGGATGAGGTACACACGGATGCGGTCCCCGCCGTTGCGCTGGGCGAACAGGCCGCGCTCGCCGTCGGCCGCCGCGGCGCTGCCCGGCCCGACCAGTTCGGCGATGCCCGGGTGCCGGTTCCCGACGTCGGAGAACCACGCCTCCAGGAAGCTCACTCCGGTGTACTGGGGAACGCCGGGGGAGAGGGCCGGGCGGACCCGGGAGAAGGCGCCGTCGGCCCCGATGACCAGATCCGCCTCCACCGTCGTGCCGTCGGTGAAGAGCAGCCGCCGCGGCCCGTCGGCGGGCCCGCCGACCGAGTCGAGGGTACGGCCCCACCGCACGGTCCCCGGCCGGAGCGAACCGAGCAGCAGGGTGCGCAGCTCACCGCGGTCGATCTCCGGCTTGAACGTCTCGTCGGGCGCCGGGACCGCGTGGAACGTGAGCGCGCCGTCCGGGTTCATCCGGCGCATCTCCTGCCCTTCGGGGCGGGCCAGTTCGAAGAACCGGTCGAGCAGTCCGGCTTCGCGCAGGGCGATCTGGCCGTTGTCGGCGTGCAGGTCGAGCGTGCCGCCCTGGTCGCGGGTGTCGGGGCCGCGATCGCGGTCGTGGACGGTGACCGCGATGCCGTGCCGCTGGAGGATGCGGGCGCAGGTCAGTCCGCCGGGCCCGGCGCCGATGATGCTGATCCTGGCGCGAGTGGGGTGGGGCGAGGCCATGGTGATTCCTTGTCCGTCGTAGAGAGGGGTGAAAGGGGCGAAAGGGGTGAGAGGGGAGCCGAGAGGAGGGCGAGAGGTGTGGAGCCGCCGGCTGCCCGTGGCCCTAGAAAAGCAGACCCGTTTAAAAAGTGCAATGAGTCAACTTAGTTACCGGGGCGACTTGGCCATCGAGGTGACTTAGCCACCGAGGCAACAGTCGGATATGCTCGCGTCATGACCCCGCCTCCCGCCGGCCGCCGCGAACGCAAGAAGGCGGCCACCCGGCAAGCCATCGCCGACGCAGCCCTGGAGCTCTTCCTGGAGCGTGGTTACGACCAGGTGAGCATCCGGGACATCGCGGACGCGGCCGACGTGTCGACCACCACGGTGTTCAAGCACTTCACCGGCAAGGAAGCCCTGGTCTTCGACCAGGACGAGGACCGGGAGGCGGAACTGATCGCCGCGGTGCGGCGGCGGCCCGCGGGCCTGAGCATCCTCGAAAGCCTCCGGCAGCACGTCCTGGGCACCTGGCCGGCGATCGCGGAGCATCCGCAACGGGCCGGTTTCACGGCCCTGGTGGAGTCCACACCGGCGCTCCGCGCGTACGCGGAACACATGTGGACCCGGCACACCGACAGCCTCGGCGCTGCCATCGCCGACGAGACAGGTGTCGACCGCGACGACCTCGCATGTGTGACCCTGGCCCGGTTCGTGCTGGAGATCCCGGCCCTCACTCACGCCCGGCCGGACCGCCGGGCCGCCGTCGAGGAGGTCTTCGACATCCTCACCCACGGCTGGAAGCCGCCCGCCGGCCCGACGGCGGCCCGCGGCGCCTGACACCGCGGCCCCGCGGGCCCCTTCCCCGAGTACTACCAGGGCACGGTCTCGCCGTGCCGGTCCAGGAACCGCAGGCCGGGGGCGCCCGCCTCGGCTTCGAGGACGTCGACGACGGCCGGCACGCTCTCCTCGGGGTCGAGCGGCGCGTCGGGTCCGCCCAGGCGGGTCCGGTTGTGGCCGGGGTCGCCAAGCAGACGATCTACCGCTGGTGGCCGTCGAAGGTGGAGATCCTCCTCGACACGCTCATCGAGGACAGCGGCAAACGCCTGCCCGTCCCGACACAGGAGCCCACGGCGGCGGACATCCGTGCCTACCTGCGCGGCTTCGCGCGCTTCCTCACCCGCGACACCGCCGGCAAGGTCCTGCTCGCGCTCATCGCCCAGGCCCAGCACGATCCCGGTACGGCCGCCCGTTTCCACGAGCGCTATCTCGCCCCCCGCCGTGCGCAGGAACGCGACATGCTCGCGCGGGCGGCCGACGCGGGCGAGGTCTCGCCCGTCCTCGGCCCCGACGCCACGATGAACGCCCTCCTCGGCCCGATCGTCTACCGCGCCCTGACCGGGGCGAGCATTCAGCGCGATCTGGTGGACACCCTCGTCGGGAGCCTGCTCAGGCCCCGCTCGACCTGAGTGCTCGACCTGAGGCGACCTGAGGGCTCGGCCTGAGACGACCTGAGTGCTCGGCCTGAGGCGACCTGAGGGCTCGCCCCGACCGCTGGACGACCTGACCGCTGGACGACCTGAGTGCTCGTCCTGGGCGTCCGCGCGGTGTGTCAATCCTGAGACATTCCACGTGGCGGTGACGGGGCAGGGATCGTCTTGACCATGGTTGCGCGGTGAACACCCGTGGAACCATCAGCAAGGCAAGGAGTGTTCAGGATGCGTACGAACCGGAAGTTCGCCGTCACCGCCGCCGCTGTCGCGCTCGCGGGCGCCGCCGGGGTGGGAGTCGCGCAGGCCTCGCCCGCGCCGGCCCGCGCCGACGCCCCCTCGGCCTGCCGGCCGGCCAACCACCTCGCGAAGATCACCGAGGGGCCCGCCAGCTCGGGGCACAGCCACTATCGCGTGACCCTGACCGCGCCGCGCGGGTACGCGCCGTGTGAGCTGGCCGGTTCGCCCACCGACGTGCGCTTCTCGAACGACGGCAAGGAGATCGGGGTCACCGCGGGCCGCTACGGCAGCCAGAAGGGCGTGGTCACCTTCGGCCCGGGGCACCCGGTGCACTTCGACATCCAGGTTCCCGATGACCGCCGTGGCGCCCCCGCCGACGAGGTGACGTTCACGCTGCGGGCCCCGGGCGGAGAGATCCCCGGCGAGTCCTTCGCCGACGGCAGCCTCGCGGTGACCGCCGGCACGCTGGTCGGTCCGGTGCAGCGAGGGGCCTGACCTTCGCTCCCCGCCCTCGCGGCCTGTTGGTGCGTCATCGCGTCACTCCGGGAGCCCGCTCCGGAGCCGCCCGGCGGCGGCCGCGAGGGTGCGGGCGGCCTCGACCACCGCCGCCCGGCGGCGGGCGAGGGCCGCCCGGTCGCTCTGCTCGTCCAGCACCATGCGGCACATCCCGGGCACCGCGAAGTTCCAGGCGATCAGGCTCATGATGCTGAACAGCAGGTCCTGGGCGGCGCGAAGGCGGGCGTCCTCGGGCAGTGCAGGGCCCATGCCGCCGCTCGCGAGCTGCCGCACCTTCCCGCGGAAGGCGTCCCGACGCTCCCGCTCGCCCTCGCCGGGGGCGCCGCAGGCCTCAAGGGCCTCCCACAACTGCAGCCTGATCAGCTCGGGATGGTCCTGATACCAGTCGAACATCTGTCCGACCGACTCGGCCACCGCGTCGGGGTCGACGGAGATGCGGACCTCCTCCAGCTTCGCCCGCAGGACAGCGGCGAACAGCTTCTCCTTGCTCCCGTAGTACAGGTAGATGGCCTGCTTGTTGGCCCTGGCCGCCGTCGCGATCCGGTCGACCCTGGCCCCGGCCAGGCCGCGCTCGGTGAACTCGGCAGCGGCGGCGGTGAAGATCCGCCGCCTGGTGTCCTCCGCGTCATAGGCCATGCCATGAATTAAACCATCCGGTTGACAAGTTTCCCCGGGCGCGGCAGCATCGCCTCCGACACTAAAACAACCAGATGGTTTATTTTCCTGCTGTGCCTGCTGTGCCTGCTGTGCCTGCTGTGCCTGCTGTGCCTGCTGTGCCTGCTGTGCCTGCTGTGCCTGCTGTGCCTGTTCGGGCCGCTAGGCCCCGCCCCGCAGGGCTGTGCCTGCTGTGCCCCTTCGCCCCGCCTCGTCGAAAGGCCCTCCCGATGACCACCGCGGATCCCATCCCCTTCCGCCTCCCCCTGCCCAGCGCCCTGTCAGGAACGACCGCAGTCCTCGTCGGCGGAAGTTCGGGCATCGGGCTGGCGGCGGCCCGACTGCTGCGTTCGGTCGGCGCCCGCGTCGTGCTGGTCGGACGTGACCCCGACCGGCTCGGGGCCGCCGTCGCCGACCTGCGCGACGCGTACCCGGCCGAGGACGCCGACGGCGCCGTGCTGGGCGTCGCGGGCGACGGCGCCGACGAGCACATCCTCGGCGACGCCTTCGACCAGGCGGGCCACGTCGACCACGTACTCGTCACCGCGGGCGGCCTGGCCGGCATCGGGCCCGTGACCGGGCTGACGGCCGACGACCTCCGTACGTCCTTCGAATCCCGCCTCCAGACGGCCTTCACCGCAGCCCGCGCGGTGGCGACCCGGGTTCCCGCCGGTGGCTCGCTCACCTTCACCTCGGGGATCCTCGTGACCCGCCCCCTGCCCGGCCTGTCCGCCCCGCTGTCGGTCGTGGGCGCCGTGGAGACGCTCACCAGGGCCCTCGCCGTGGAGTTCGCCCCCGCCCGCCTGCGCGTGAACACCGTCCGCTTCGGCCGGATCGACACCCCGCTCCTGCGTTCGCGGCCGGGACTGGACTCCGACGGCGCGGTCGCCGCCGCCGGTTCGGCCGCCCCGCTCGGCCGCTTCGGCACCGCCGAGGAAGCCGCCGCGTCCGCCCTCTTCCTCATGTCCAACAACTACATGACCGGCCAGATCCTCACCCTCGACGGCGGTGAGAGCCTCGTCTGATCCCCGAGCGGTGACGCCGGGGGTCAGCGGCCCGTCGAACCGTCGATCAGCTCGCGCAGGATGTCCGCGTGGCCGGCGTGCCTGCCGGTCTCCTCGATCAGGTGGGTGAGTGCCCAACGGACGCTCGGCGCGGGGCCGTTCAGCCGTGGACGGGGCACCGGGGCGCCGAGGTCGGCGCACGTGTCGAGTACGTCGTTCGCCCGCGCGACCGACGTCCGGTAGCGGGCGACGACGTCGGCCCCGGTGTGCTCCGGCGCGGCGTGGAAGGTCGCCGGCCAGTCGGTGACCTGCTCCCCGAGGAACGTCCACCGCTCGACGCACGTGAGGTGGTGGAGCAGGCCGAGCAGGTTCGTACCCGACGGAACCCCGGCGGTCCGGACCGCCGGTTCGGGGGCGCCCTCGACCTTCGCGGCGACCGAGTCCCGCAGGTAGTCGAGGAAGCCGCGCAGGACCTCGGTCTCGCTGTTCCCGGTCCGGGGCGGCGGGGCGTCGCCGCGGCGGCCGCGGCGGGGGGCGGTGGACATGGGTGACTCCTCGCGGTGCCGGGCCGGTTCAGACGGTGCGGCGGATGAGCAGGACGTGGTCGGTGACCTCGGCGGTGCGACCGTCCGGGCCGGTCGCGGTGCGGCGGGGCGTGGCGGCCCGCTCGACCGGCCACGCCGCCGGGTCCAGGCCGATGTCAGCGGCGACCTCGCGCGGGGTCGGGTACCGCAGGTCCGGGTCCTGGTCCCACGACCACGGAGCCGTCGATCCGTGGTCGACGACCAGCAGTCGCCCGCCCGGCCGCAGCGCGTGGGCCGCCGAGCGCAGGACGGTCGCCCGGTCCAGGTCGAGGGGGGTGTGCAGGTAGTGGGCGCACACGAGGTCGAACGCGCCCTGCGGGAACGACGTGCGCAGGTCGCGCCGCGCGGCGGTGATCCGGTCGCCCAGGCCGCGAGAGCGGGCGAGGCCGGTGAGCCGTTCGACCGCCACGGCCGAGACGTCGACGGCGGTCACGCGCCAGCCCTGGCGGGCGAGCCACAGCGCGTCGCCGCCCTCGCCGCATCCCAGGTCGAGCGCGTCGCCGTGCGGCAGCCCCGCGCCGGCCGTGACCGTCTCGGTGAGGCGTACGTTCGGGCGCGGATCGGTGGCCGCCGGGCGGGCCGCGTAGACGCCGTCCCAGAACGTGACCGCGTTGTCGGTGCTCATCGAGGTGCTCCTGTGGTCGGGGAAACATGGACATCGGGGAACACGTCCGAGTCTTGACCGGCCTGCCGCGACCTGGCACGGGATCTTGCCGTTTCCGCAAGACACGCGGAGGGGCCGGGAGTTCACCACGGTCCGCGCCGCCCCGGCCGCGGCCGCCCTGACCCGTTCACCGGCCCAGGCCCCCGGGGGTACGGATCGCCCGGCGTACGGCCGTGCGGAGCCAGTGGTGGGCTCCGTCCGCGGCGTGGCGGGGATGCCAGGCCATGCCGATGGTCAGGGGCGGAAGGGGCAGGGGGATGTCGAGGAGGCGCAGGCCGAGGGTGGTGGCGGCGTCGGTGAGGGGTGAGGGCGCCGCGCCCGGGAGCGCGGCGGGGATGAGGCAGACGACGTCGCCGCGGGCGGCGAGGGTCATCGCGGCCAGGTGGCTGGGGAGGGCCGCGGTCACCCGACGGCGCAGACCGTGCTCGGCCAGCGCGGTGTCGAGGGGGCCGGTGAACCGGCCGCGGCGGCTGACCGTGACGTGGTCGGCGTCGGCGAGCCGGGCCGGGGTCAGGGTGCCCTCCGTGAGGGGGTGGCCGGGCCGCACGGCCGCCACCATCCTCAACGTGACCAGTTCCTCGACCCGGGTCTCGGGATCGACGTGGTCGATGGAACCGATCTCCAGGTCGATCCGGCCGTCGCGGAGCGCCGGCTGGGCCTCCAGTTCCTCCGTACGGAACCGCAGCGACACCCCCGGCGCCTCCTGCCGGGCCAGGAGCAGCAGCCCGGGGGCGAGGGCCGCGCCCACCAGGTCGGCGGTCTGGAGGGTGAAGGTGCGGCGCAGGGTGGCGGGGTCGGCCCCGGTGCCCGGGGTCAGCAGCGCTCCGAGGCGGCGTACCACCGCCGCGGCCTCGTCACGCAGGGCCAGGGCGCGCGGCGTGGGGACCATGGTCTGCCCGGCCCGTACCAGGAGGGGGTCCTGGAGGATGCGGCGGAGGCGGCCCAGGGTGCGGCTCATCGCGGCCGGCGAGGTGCGCAGCCGGGCGGCCGCGCGGGTGACGCTCTGCTCGGTCAGGAGGGCGTCCAGGGCGACGGCGAGGTTGGCATCGATGCCCGCGTGGTCCGGGCGCGCCCGGGGGTCCGGGTGATCCGGGTGGCCGGGGGAGTCGGGGGAGTCGGGGGAGTCGGGGCTGTTCATCAGAAGGCGTTCCGTTCCAGGTCACCTGGGTTATTCCAGTACTGGCAATGATTCCATGCCGAAGTTCCTATTGTGGCAACGTCTTGCCCTTCCGCAGGATGAGGACGTACCGAATCCGGCACGATCCACGAGGATTTTCATGATCGTCATCACTGCCCCCACCGGGAACATCGGCCGCAACCTGCTGCCGCTGCTCCTCGACTCCGCCCCCGCCCGCGGTGAGCGGCTGCGCGTGATCGTGCGCGACCCCGCCCGCCTCTCCGGCGCCGTACGCGAACGCGTCGAGGTGATCACCGGCTCGCACGGCGACGCCGAGGTCGTCGACCGGGCCTTCGACGGCGCGGACGCCGTCTTCTGGCTCGTCCCGCCGGACGCCTCCCTGACCCCGGAGGACGCCTACAGTGGCTTCACCCGCCCGGCCGCGAAGGCGCTCGCCGCCCACGGCGTCGGCCACGTCGTCGGTGTCTCCGCACTCGGCCGCGGCACCCCGGTCGCTTACCGCGCGGGTCTCGTCACCGCCTCCCTCGCCATGGACGACCTCATCGCGGAGACGGGCGTCGCCTACCGGGCGCTGGCCAACCCCTCCTTCTTCGAGAACCTTCTGGAAGAGGCCGACTCGATCCGCGAGAAGGGCGTCTTCACCGACGCCGTCGCCGCCGACCGCAAGGCTCCCCTGGTGGCCGTCGCCGACATCGCCGCCGCCGCGGCCCGCCTGCTGCTGGACCGCTCCTGGACGGGCAACGGCAGCGTCCCGGTCCTCGGACCGCAGGACCTGTCCCCCGATGACCTGGCCCGCATCATGACCGAGCAGTTCGGCCGGCCCGTCCGCTACGAACGCCAGTCCCTCGACGACCTGCGCACCACCCTCGTCGGCTACGGCCTCGACGAGGCGTTCGTCCGAGGCATCGCCGACATGAAACAGGCCAAGGACGACGGACTCGACGCAGGAGTCACCCGCACCCCGGACACCACCGGAGCCACCACCTTCGAGCAGTGGTGCGCCCGGACCCTCAAGCCCGCCGTACTCTCCTGAAAGCACCCTCATGACCTCTGAGAACACCGAACCGACGACCACCGGGAACACCGAACCGCCCGTCACCGCGTTCCTGCTCGTCAAGACCACACCCGAGTGGCTCGCCCTGACTCCCGGGGAACGCGTGGACGCCTTCACCACCCAGGTCGTCCCCGCGATCGAGGCCCGGACGAGCGGCGTACGGTCGCGCTTCTACGACACGGAGTTCTACTCCGCCCGCGTCACCGACGTCTGGGTGTGGGAGGCCGACGACCACCAGGCCTACCAGCGCCTCATCGACGCGCTGCGCGAAACCCCGTTCTGGGACCGCTACTTCGAGGTCGTCGACCTCCTCGTCGGCACCGAGAACGGCTACGCCCGCACGTACGGCGTCGATGCGGTGGCCACCATCGCCACCTGACGGCCCGTCACCGCACGGGCGGCACGGGACCGGTGTCTTCCGGGCGCTCGCGTCCGCGAGGCACCGCCCGGCCCCCTACCGGCGTCCCGCCCCCTGCCGCCCCGCACCACGGACCGGAGCCGCCCTCGCATAGGGTTACCGCCCATGTGGCCAGGAGAGCAGCCGCCAGGGGGCGGGCAGAATCCGCAGCAGCCGGTACCGGGGGCGCAACCGAACCCGTACGGGCAGCCGGTGCCGGAGCAGCAACCGAACCCGTACGGGCAGCCGGTACCGGGGGCGCAACCGAACCCGTACGGGCAGCCGGTGCCGGAGCAGCAACAGCGACCGAACCCGTACCAGCAACCGGGACCCCACCAGTCCGGGTACCCGCAACCCGGTCCCCACCAGCCCGGGTACCAGCAGCCAGGCCCGTACCAGCAGCCGAACCCGTACGGCCGGCCCCAGCCCCAGCCCCAGCCCCAGCCCCAGCCCCAGCCCTGGACCGTGCCGGCCGAGCGGTCCGGTGCGCCGGTGCCGCCGGCTCCGGGCGGGGGCCGCGGGCGCGCCGGGCTCGTCGCCGTCGCCGTGGCGGCGGTCGTCGTGGTCGCCGCGGGCGTGACCGGCTACGCCCTGCTCGGCGGCGGCGAGGACGACAAGGCCGGCCCCGACCCCGCACCCACCTCCTCCCCGTCGGCGTCCCAGAGCCAGGACAACCCCCGTGCCGCGGACACCGGCACGGCCACGGTCGAGGGCTGGAAGGTCGTGGTGAACCCGAGCGCGGGGATCAAGTTCGACGTACCACCGCAGTGGGCGCTCCGCTCCACCGGCTGGGTCACCTACGTGGCCGACAACGACGACCCCGACGACAAGCCCCTGATCGCCATGCGCGCCCCCGCCTTCCTGAAGGAGCAGTGGTGCTCCTCGGACGACGACAAGGACGGCAGACCGGACCACTCCCCGCTGGCCGCGGCCGGCTCCCGGCGCAACAACGGCGCCAAGAGCACCGAGGACATCGCCTCCACCGACCCGAGGACGTGGGTGTACGGGCAGTACACCCAGCCCGACAGGACCAAGGTGAAGTCGGGCCCCGTGCAACCGTTCACCACCGCCTCGGGCATCAAGGGCAGCCTCGGCAGCGCCTGGTCGGTCGGCGTGAACAGGTCGAAGAAGTGCTCCACGGACGGCAAGGCGTGGACGTTCGCCTTCAAGGACGCCCAGGGAGACCTCGCCTCCTGGTCGTTCTTCGCCGCGAAGGGCGTGTCCGGCGAGGTGCCGGAGGCGACCGTACGGAAGATCGCCGCCACGGTACGGACCTACGAGGCCCCGTCCACCTGAGCCGGACGGGGGAGGCCCCGGGGCTCAGGTTTCCCGCTCCGGGGCGTGGCCGGCGCGTCCGCTGAGCGCGGCCGCGGTCAGGGTGAGGTGCCGGATCAGTACCGCGGCCGCGGTGTCGGCGTCGCGGGCGAGCGCCGCCTCCTCCAGCCGGCGGTGCTCGTCGGCGCCGTCGCGGTGCGGGTCGCGCTGGGCGGACCAGCGGCGGGCGAGTTCGCTCGCGGTCCACAACCGGTCGAAGGTCTCCATGAGGACGGGGTTGCCGCATCCCTCCAACAGGGTGCGGTGGAAGACCCGGTGGGCCTCGGCCCAGACGGCGGTGTAGTGCTCGCCCTCCTCCGGTGCGAACGCCGGGGTGCGGGCGAGGCGGTGGTGGGCGGCCCGGACCCGGGCCTCCCAGTCGACGTCGCCACGCTCGACGGACATGCGCAGCATGACCGGTTCGACGGTCCGGCGGGCCTCCGCGATCTCCTGCCAGCGGCGGTCGGAGAAGGCCGGGACGGCGAAACCGCGGTTGGGCAGCCGGTCGGCCAGGCCCTCGCCGACCACCCGCACGAGCGCCTCGCGCACGACGGCCAGGCTCACGCCCTGTTCCCTGGCGATGTCCTGCGGTTTGAGGGCGTCGCCCGGGGCGTGGTCCCCGCGCATGATCGCGTCCCGCAGGAGTGCGTAGACCTGCTCGGAGAGCATCCGCTTCCCCGGCGAGCCCGAGGCCGAGCCCGATGGCGAGCCCGAGGTGTGTGCCGCTTCGTTCATGCCCTCAGCATAGACGATCCTGGAGATAATCGATTTTAGGTGTTACTGTCGATTGGCAGGTACGGGAAACGGCCGAAATAGCAGAAACAGTACGAACCTCTGGAACATCCCGTATGCCTGAAACACCCGAAAGGAACAACGCGTTGCGCGCCAACGACCCCTTCGCACGTCTCCCCGAGGCGGCGTCCTTCACCGTCACCAGCACCACCGTCACCGACGGCGCCCCCTGGCCGCCCGAGCAGTACTCGGGTGTCTTCGGCGTCCCCGGCGGCAAGGACCTCTCCCCGCAGCTGACCTGGAGCGGTGCCCCGGAAGGCACCAAGAGCTACGCCGTCACGGTCTACGACCCCGACGCCCCCACCGGCTCCGGGTTCTGGCACTGGGCGGTCGCCGACATCCCCGCCGCCGTCACCGAGCTGCCCGAGGGCGCCGGCGACGAGACGGGCTCGGGCCTGCCCGACGGCGCCTTCCAACTGCCCAACGACGCCCGCGCCGCCCGCTTCATCGGCGCCGCCCCGCCGGCCGGGCACGGCCCGCACCGCTACTTCGTGGTGGTGCACGCCCTCGACGTCGAGTCCATCGGCGTCCCGGCCGACGCCACCCCGGCCGTCCTCGGTTTCACCATGGCCGGGCACATACTCGGCCGCGCGGTGCTGACCGCCACCGCCGAGACCCCCGCCTGACGGACCGCATGTCGCACCTCATCGACACCACGGAGATGTATCTCCGCACCGTTCTGGAGCTGGAGGAAGAGGGCGTGGTAACGCTGCGCGCCCGCATCGCCGAGCGCCTGGACCAGAGCGGCCCCACCGTCAGCCAGACCGTCGCCCGCATGGAACGCGACGGCCTGCTGCGCGTCGCTGGCGACCGGCACCTGGAACTGACGGAGCGGGGCCGGCGGACCGCCACGCGGGTGATGCGTAAGCACCGGCTCGCCGAATGCCTGCTCGTCGACGTGATCGGGCTGGAGTGGGAGCAGGTCCACGCCGAAGCCTGCCGCTGGGAGCACGTGATGAGCGAGGCCGTCGAACGGCACCTCGTGCGGTTGCTGCGGCACCCGGCGACGTCGCCCTACGGCAACCCCATCCCCGGCCTGGAAGAACTCGGCGACGTGCGCGGCGCCGCCGCCGAGCCGGGCCCCGGCGAGCGGGTGGTCAGTCTCAGCGCGCTCGCACCGGGACCAGGCGGCGCGAGCGCGGTAGTACGGCGGATCGGGGAGCCGGCCCAGACCGACCCCCGGCTGCTGCGCACCCTGTGGCACGCCGGGGTGCGGCCCGGCGCGGTCGTGCGCGTGACGTCCTCGCCCGCGGGCGTGGCGGTCGGCAGCGGCCGGGAGATCGCCGAACTCACCACGCGGACCGCCGCGCAGGTCTTCGTGGCCGCGCGGTGAGACCCGGCCCGGTGGCGGCCCGGTGACGGCCCGGCGACCGGACTGCGACCGGACGCCGACCGGACACCGGGCCGTCACCGCGGTCCGTGCGGTCGTGGTGCGTGCGGTCGTGGTGCGTGCGGTCGTGGTGCGTGCGGACATAGGCTGGCCGGGTGTTCGACTCGCCCGACTTCGACCTGGCGCCGTACGCGGATCTCGACACCGGCGGCTTCGTACGGCGCGCCCATTGCAGCTGGCACACCGGGGGATGGCGGTCGATGCTCGTCCAGTGCTTCACCCACGCCCGGGAAGCGGATTCCTTCGAACTCCCGGGAGTGGCGGACCTGCACCTCGTGCTGGCCGTCGGCGGGGACGCGGTGATGCGGGTGCGAGACGGCGACGGCACCGGCGGCGGGCGAGCGGTCCGGCGCCGCTGGGCCCCCGGCCGCCTGGAGCTGATGGTCCCCGGCCGCCCCACCACCCGCAGTTACCGTGCGGTCTCGGCGATGCGGAGCGTCCAGGTGCACATACCGCGGGCCGCGGTCGAGCGGGCCGTGGCACACCTGGGCGGCCCCGCGCCCGACTTCGCGGCGATCCGCGCCTCGCTGTCAGCGGGGGACGAGGTCGTCGAACAGGTCGTGCGCGCGCTGCCGGCCGCCGCGCACGCCGGTGACCTGTACGCGGAGTCGGCCGCCGCCTTCCTCGTGACGCACCTGCTGGCGCGCGGCCGGGACCACCGCGTCCCGGGGCCCGAGCACAGGGCCGTCCGCGAAGGCGTCGCGATCATGCGCGAGCGCCTCGCCGATCCGCTGACCCTCGCCGACATCGCCGGCGAAGTGCACCTGAGCGTCTACCACTTCGTCCGCGTCTTCCGCGACGCCACAGGTCAGACACCGCACCGGTACCTCACCGGGCTGCGGATCGAACGAGCGCGGCGGCTGCTGGCCGACACCGGCCTCACCGTCGCGCAGATCGCCGAACGCTGCGGCTTCTCCGGTCCCGGGAGCCTGTCCTCGGCGTTCCTGACCCATGTGGGCGTCAGGCCGGCGGCGTACCGCCGGGACCTGTGACCGGACCGACGGCCGCGCTCCTGTGCTCCCCCGTGCTCCCCGCCTACTCCTTCGGGGGCTTGACGGCGATGTCCAGGTAGAAGGCGTCGATGCTGCGAACCGCCGCCTCGAACTCCTCCAGGTTCACCGGCTTGGTGACATAGGCGTTGGCGTGGTGGTGGTAGGCGCCGGTGACGTCGTCGGGCGCCGCGGACGTCGTGAGGACGACGACGGGGATCGTCCGCAGGTCGGCGTCCTCCTTGACGACGGCCAGGAACTCCCGGCCGTTCATCCGCGGCATGTTGAGGTCGAGCACGATCAGATCGGGGCGTTCGTTGCCCGGGTCGCGCAGGTAGTCCAGGGCGGCGATGCCGTCGGGGACCTGGGTGAGGTTGCGGGTGCCTCGCTCGGCGAGGGCGTCCTGGATGAGCATCGCGTCGGCGACGTCGTCCTCGACCAGCAGCACGTCGTAGGGGCGGGTTGCGGCGGCAGCCATGATTCACGAGCTCCGGGGTGTGGGACGGTGGGCGGGATGTGCGCTGGTGGTGATCAGCCCGGGCCAGCGGCGCCGGGCTCCTTGCCTGCTGATGCTGACGGCCCGGCCGATCTCGGGATAACCGGCTCCGCTGGCGGCCGCGGTGAGCGCCGCCTGGTCCTCCAGACGCCGGACGGCCTCCTTGACGCCGCTCAGCACCCGCAGACGTTCGAGCGCCCGGCTGCGGGACTGGGCCGCGTCGAGGGGCTCGGCCGGCGGGTCGACGGTGTCCGGTGCCAGATGCCGGGCGAGTTCGTCCACCATCTGAGTCACCAGCGCGACCGTCTCTCCGGAGGGCTGGGGAGGGGGGACGGAACCGGGCATGGGCCCAGGCTACGGCGTTGATCTCCCCTGGGACAACATACGTTGTCGGACCCTGGGTACAGTGAGCTTGCCGTGCGCCTGACCGGGGCCGGGACGACCGAGGGAGAGACACGAACCGGGATGCGAAGCAAGCCGACCGACACCGGAGGTGCGTTCGCCGGCTGGACCACCCGGCGCTGGCTGCGGACAGGGGTCGCCACCGCGTCGATCGTCCTGGCGGTGCTGGGGTCGCTGGGCGGCTGGGCCATGTGGCGCACGTCGCAGATCACGGCCGACCTGGTCGACCGGCGTTCCGCCGCCCTGATCCAGGCCATGCGCGTGGAACAGGGACTCGTCAACCAGGAGACCGGGGTGCGGGGGTACGGCCTGTCGGGCCGCGCGGACTTCCTCCAGCCGTACGCCCAGGGCTTGAGCGAGGAGAAGGCCGCCCTCGGACGGCTGCGGCCCCTCGTCGAGGGCGACCCCCGGGCCGCCGCCGACCTGGCCGAGGTCGAGAAACTGGCCGGGACCTGGCAGCGGCGCATCGCCGACCCCGTTTCGGGCGCCTCCGCCGCGGACGCGGTGAGACTCGCCACGGACCGGGCGGCGGAGGGCAAGACCTCGTTCGACTCGCTGCGGCGCGCGATGGCCGGTCAGCAGGCCCATCTGGACGGCGAACGCGCGGCTGAAGCCCGGCAGCTGCGGCAGGCGGAGACGCTGCGCAACTGGATGTTCGCCGTCATCGCCGTCCTCATCGTGCTGCTCGCCGTCCTCGTCTTCGAGGGGCTGCGCCGCGGCATCACCGGCCCGCTCAGCCGGCTGGGCGCGGACGCCCGTGACGTCGCGCGGGGCCGTTTCGACCTCTCCCTCACCGGCACCGGACCCGCCGACCTGCGCCGGCTCGCCGCGGACGTGGAGTCCATGCGCCGCCGCCTGGTGGAGGAACTCCAGGTCAGCGAGGAGGCCCGGCAGCTGGTCGACGAACAGGCGGAGGACCTGAAGCGGTCGAACACCGAACTGGAGCAGTTCGCCTACGTCGCCTCGCACGACCTGCAGGAACCGCTGCGCAAGGTGTCCAGCTTCACACAGCTGCTGCAACGCCGGTACGGAGGGCAGCTGGACGACCGGGCCGACCAGTACATCGGGTTCGCCGTGGACGGCGCCAACCGCATGCAGAACCTCATCAACGACCTGCTGGCCTTCTCCCGGGTCGGCCGGGTGCACAACGACCACCGGTCCGTCGACCTGGAGGAGATCGTGGGCAGGACGCTCGACGACCTCAGCGTGACCGTCGAGGAGACCGGCGCCGAGATCACGCACGACCCCCTGCCCACCGTCGTCGGCGACTCCACCCAACTGGGCACGCTCTGGCAGAACCTGCTGTCCAACGCCATCAAGTTCCGCAGCCCCGACCACACGCCGCACATCCACATCAGCGCCGCACGGGACGGCGACACCTGGGAGTTCGCCGTCAGCGACAACGGCATAGGCATCGCTCCCGAGTTCCAGGAGAAGGTCTTCATCATCTTCCAGCGCCTCCACACCAAGGACGCCTACCCGGGCACCGGCATCGGCCTGGCGATGTGCAAGAAGGTCGTGGAGTTCCACGGCGGGAGCATCGGGATCGACCCCGCCTACAAGCTGGGCACCCGCGTCGTCTTCACCCTCCCGGTCGCCGAGACCGAGACCGAGGCCGGTGCCGAGGCCGGCAACGGTGCCGAGGCCGGTACCGCATCCGAGGCCGAGGCCGGTAACGGTGCCGAGACCGGTACCGCATCCGAGGCCGGTACCGCTTCCGAGACCGGGGCCGCCTCGGAGAACGAGACCGGGACCGCGTCCGTGGAGAGAGGGACGCAGCCGTGACCGACCAAGCCACGGGCCGCGCGGACCGGTTCAGCATCGTCCTCGTGGAGGATGACGACGGCGACGCCCTCCTGGTCGAGGAACTCCTCTACGACACCGACCTGTCGTACACCCTCACACGCTGCCGCACCGCCGCCGAAGCACGCGCCGCGCTCGCCACCCGCCCCGCCGACTGCGTCCTGCTCGATCTGCACCTGCCCGACGCGACCGGAGTGGAGACGGTCCACGCGATCGAGGCGGACACCCGGGCCGCCATCATCGTCCTGACCGGACTGGACGAGCCCCGCGCCGGGGTCGACGCCCTCGCCGCCGGTGCCCAGGACTACCTCGTCAAGGGCAAGGTCGACCCCGACCTGATGCAGCGCGCCGTCCGCTACGCCATCCAGCGAAAGCAGGCCGAGCGCGCCAACGCCGCCCTCCAGATCGGACGCCTGCGCGCCGAGGAGAACGCCCGCCTCGAACGCGGGCTGCTGCCCGAACCCCTGCTGTCCTCCACCGCCGTCACCGCGTCCTCCCGCTACTACCCGGGCCGCGCTCAGGCCCTGCTCGGAGGAGACTTCCTCGACGTCGTCCAGACCGACGACGGGCAGGTCCACGCGATCATCGGGGACGTCAGCGGCCACGGTCCCGACGCCGCCGCGCTCGGCGTCTGCCTGCGCATAGCCTGGCGCGCCCTGACCCTCGGCGGCCACCGTGACCAGCACCTGCTCCACCTGCTGGAACAGATCCACATCGCCGAACGCACCGGCAGCGACCTGTTCGCCACCTGCACCCTCATCACCCTGGACGCGGACGCCGGCACCGTCACCCTGCACCTGGCCGGCCACCACGAACCCCTCCTCGTCACGGCCGACGGCACCCGGCAGGTGACCGCCGCCCACGGCATCGCCCTCGGCATCGCGCCCGGAGTGGGCAAGTGGGCCGCCACCACCCTCGCGCTGCCCGCCCGCGGAGCGCTCGTCGCCTACACCGACGGGCTCATCGAGGGATTCGCCGACAGCACCGACGAACGGCTCGGCGTCGAGGGCCTGCTGGGCATCATCGACACCCTCCAGGCGCCCGACCCCGGCACCCACCTCGACCAGCTCATCGCCCGCACCCGCACCCTCAACGCCGACCGGCACACCGACGACCTGGCCGTCCTGCGCCTGGACTGGGACCTCACCGCGTCCGGCCTCCGCAGCGGCACCTGGCGCGCCGAGCGGTAGCGACGGGCGGGAGACGAGGGCGCCGACGGGGCTGAGGACGCCGAGGGCGCCGAGGGCGCTGAGGGAGACGAGACACTGGGGGCCGGGGGTACGAGGGGCACGGGGGAGCCGCTGGTCACCGGTGTGATCCGGTTCCGGCGAAGCCCTCGTTCCGTTTCCTGTCGCACTCCCGTGACAGTTCGGGCGACAAACCGTCGAAGCAGGCTGCCTATGCTTCAGGTGTCGCCGCCCCCCACCCTCACCGACCACCGGACACCGACCGGTGAGAAGCGGCATGAAGTCCTTCGACCTTCTCCGTCTGCGTCTCCAGGAGCCACTTTCATGCCCACCGTGTTCGCGCGCCGTTCCGTCCTCGCCGCCGCCGTCCTCGCCACCGCCCTCGGCGCCACCGCCGCCCTCCCGGCCGCCTCCGCCGCGGCCGCCGGCCGGACCGCCCACGCCGCCGTCAGCACCGACCCGGGCGCCCGCTACGCGGGCAAGGCCGTCTCCATCGGCCCGAACCTGGTCGCCGTCCTGCGCAACGACCCGAAGGCGGGCGGCCCCGAGGCGTGGATCCGCGCGGTCTCGGCGAACTGGAAGCCCGGTGACGCCTACATGTCCCGCGTCCTGACCGAACTGGACCGCGGCCACCTCACGGCCAAGCAGGGCAACCTGTCGCTGAAGCTGACCGGCGTGGGCGGCTCCGCCCCCGCGCTGCAGGTCCACAGCGACAAGGGCGCCACCAAGACCTACGCGCTCCCCAAGGTCGGCTCGCCCGACGCGCGGGGCTGCACGATCGTCCACGAGGCGTCCATCGGCGCCGGAACCCTCGCCGTGCTCAGCAACGGCCCCGCCGGCCCGCGGGCCTTCTTCGAGGACGCCGACGACCACACCCGGTTCGCCGGCGTCGTCGACCGCAGCCACCCCGCCCTGCCCAAGAGCGCCGGGTTCCTCGCCCGCATCGTCGACCCCAACGGCCCGGCGCCCAAGCTCGTCACCAACATGGAGGGCGGCGGCCACCCCGCCACCACGACCGCATTCCCGGCTCCCGGCTGCGTCAAGTGACCCGTGGCGCACCGCGCGCCTGAACCGGGCACCGGCCGGGTACGGCCCCCTGCTTCGCCCGAGCCGAGGGGGCCCGGCCCGGTCACGCCCGCGGGATCGCGTACCGGGCCCGCCCGTGCCGTGGTGACCAGCAGGTGGTCACCACGGCACGGGCGTTCCGTCCCAGGAGAAGAACGCGCCGCTCGGGCCGTCGTCCGGCAGGAGCGCCAGCCGTACGGCACCCCGAGCGGCCTCCGCCGGATCCCCGCCGGCCGCGGCCGCACGGGCGTTGAGGTCGGTGGCCCGCAGGCCGGGGGCGAGGGCGTTGACCTTGAAACCCTCCCCGGCCAGCGTCTGGGCGTACAGGACGGTGAGGGCGTTGAGGGCGGTCTTCGACGACCGGTAGGCAGCCGCGCCGCCGCTGCCCGGGGCGAACTGGGGGTTCGGGTTCGTGCTCCAGGTCAGTGACCCGGTCCCGCTGGACACGTTGACGATCCGGGGGTGCGGGGAGCGGCGCAGGGCGGGCAGGAAGGCGTTGGTGACCGCGGCGACCCCGAACACGTTGGCCTCGTACGTACGCCGGAACTCATCCGTGCCGGTCTCGGTCGGCGGGGCCGGTGAGGGCGAGATGCCCGCGTTGTTGACCAGTACGTCGAGGCGGTCCACCTCTCCCGTGGCGGCGGCGATGCTGTCCGGGTCCGTCACGTCGAGGACCAGCAGCCGCGCCGCGCCCCCCATCTCCTCGACGGCCCGCCGCCCGCGCCCGGCGTCGCGGGAACCCACGTACACGGCGAAACCCTCCGCCACGAGCAGCCGGGCGATCTGCGCTCCGATGCCCTTGTTGGCACCGGTGACCAGTGCTGTGCGATCGTTCATGACAGCCACGGTCCCCCGGCGGCATCCGCCGTGCCAGGGACAACCTGTACCAGGCTGTACCGGGCGAGCGGGAGGAGCGGTCATGGCGCGACAGGAACTGGCCCGTTTCCTGCGGGAGCGCCGCGCGGCCCTGCGCCCGCACGAGCTGGGCCTGCCCGCCGGGCTCCCGCGCCGCACCCCGGGGCTGCGCCGCGAGGAGGTGGCGGAGCTGGCCCACATGTCCGTCGACTACTACACGCGGCTCGAACAGGCCCGCGGCCCCCGCCCGTCGCCCCGCATCCTCGACGGGCTGGCCCAGGCCCTCCGCCTCGCACCGGCCGAACGCAGCCACCTGTTCCGCCTGGCCGGCACGAGCGCGCCGCCGCCCGCCACCGGCGCCGTACGGCGCGTGCGCCCGCACGTGGCCCGGATGCTCCGGCGCCTGCCGGACACCGGCGCGATCGTCACCGACGCCACCTACGGCGTCGTCGCCTGGAACCCGCTGGCCCAGGCCCTGCTGGGCGGCGACCTCGCCACGGGCGCGGTGAACCTGGCCCGCCGCCGGTTCCTCGCCGAGGGACCGGCGCGCGAAAGCTCCAGCGAGGAGGAGTTCGGACACATCGTGGTCGCCCGCCTGCGCCGGGCCGCCGACCGCTACCCGCACGATCCGCGGCTCGCCGCCCTGCTGGACCGACTCCAGGCGGACAGTGAGGAGTTCCGTCACCTGTGGGAGACGCGTCCGGTGCACGCCCCGGGCCACCGCACCAAGGTCCTCGACCACCCGACCGCGGGCCGGCTGCGTCTGAACTGCGATGTCCTCCTCGTCCCCGACGACGACCAGGAGGTCGTCCTGATCACCGCCGACCCCGGCTCCCCCTCGGCCCGGACCCTGAGCAGGCTGGCCGCACACTGAACACGCTCCGGCCGCACGTCCCCGATTCCTGCGACACGGCCCGGCGTCCTTCAACCCCCGGGCGTACGTCCCCGGGCCGATGCCGCCGCGTCGGCGGCTGGCTAGCCTGACGGCATGGACGCCACACCGACAACGCCGCCGTCCGCGTGCCCCGCACCGCACGGCGGCCCCGCGCCCCGCGCTCTGCCCGCCGAGGAGACGCACCGCCGATGACCGGTTCGAAGGCCATGGCCTGGGCGGGCGGAGTGCTGTACTTCCTCCTGATGACCCTGCTCGTGGGAGGGGCGACACATGCCTCGGGCGTCGCCCACGCCGTCGGGGCACTGCTCGCCGCGACCCTGCTCGCCGGCACGGTACGCCGCATGCCGTCGCTGGCCCTGGCCCTGACGCTCCTGGGGTCGGTCGCCGTGCTGGCGGGCCCCGTCGGCTCCCTGCGGGCGAGCCACGAGGTGGCGTTCCAGGCCCGGTTCCTGTCCTTCCTCGCGGTCGACCTCGTCCTGGCGTTCATCGTCGCCACCCGTACCAGGCGGGCGTCGACCACCGCCGTGACCGTGACGTTCCTCATGGAGGCCGCCCTGGTCAGCGGCTATGCGCACGGCAACGACCTGCTCGCCGACGGCGTGATCGCCCTGCTGGCCCTGGCCGCGTCCTGCATGGTCGGTCTGCTGGTGCGCGAGCGCCGCACACACGCGGTGGCGCTGCGCACGCAGGAGGTGGCCGAGGCGGTGACGGCCGAACGGCTGCGGATCGCACGGGAGTTGCACGACATGGTCGCGCACAGCATCGGCATCATCACCATCCAGGCCGGGGTCGGGAACCGGGTCATCCGGACACAGCCCGCGGCGGCCCGCGAAGCGCTGCGCGCCATCGAGACCACCAGCAGGGAGACCTTGTCGGGCTTGCGGCGCACCCTGGTGGCGCTCCGCCGGGCCGACCTGGCCGACCCGGGCGGGGCGGCGCCGGGAAGGGCGGCGCTCGCGCCCTCACCCGGACTCGACGACCTCGAACAGCTGGCGGCGGCGACCGCGGACGCGGGCGTGCGCGTCGAGGTGCGCCGCAGCGGCGAACGGCGCCCCCTGCCCGCCGACATCGACCTGTCCGTCTACCGTATCGTCCAGGAGGCGCTGACCAACGTGGTCCGCCACGCGGGCACCGGGAGCTGCCGGGTGACCGTCGACTACGGGGACGAGGAGCTGTCCGTGGAGATCGTCGACGACGGGCGCGGCGCCGCCGGGGACGGCCCGGCGCACGGCTTCGGTCTCGTCGGCATGCGCGAGCGGGTCGGCCTGCTGCACGGCCGGCTCAGCGCCGGGCCGCGCCCCGAGGGCGGCTTCCGGGTGGCCGCCCGGCTGCCGCTGCCCGAACCCGCCGCGGTCCGGGCGGCGGCGGCCTCGTGACCGTCCGTATCGTGCTCGCCGACGACCAGCCGCTGGTGCGGTCGGGACTGCGCGTGCTCGTGGCCGACCACCCCGACCTGGAGATCGCCGGGGAGGCCGCCACGGGCGCCGAGGCGGTCCGGCTGGCCGTCGACCTCGTGCCCGACGTCGTGGTGATGGACATCCGCATGCCCGGCATGGACGGCATCGAGGCCACGCGCCGCATCACCGCAGGCGCCGGGACGACCCGCGTGCTCGTCCTCACCACGTTCGACGAGGACGAGTACGTCTACGGTTCCCTGCGGGCCGGTGCCAGCGGCTTCCTGGTCAAGGACATGGCGCTCGACGACATCCTCGCGGCGATCCGCGTGGTCGCGGCGGGCGACGCACTGATCGCGCCGAGCGTGACGCGCCGTCTGATCGCGGACTTCGCCGGCCGCCCCGCCGCTGCACCGCGGCGCCCCGCCCGTGCGGTCGAGGGCCTGACCGAACGGGAACGGGAGGTGCTGACCCTGGTCGGCCGCGGCCGGTCCAACACCGAGATCGCGCAGGACCTCTCCATCACCGTGGCCACGGCCAAGTCGCACGTGTCACGGCTGTTCACCAAGCTGGGCGCCCGGGACCGGGTGCAGCTCGTGATCACCGCCTACGAGACGGGACTGGTCGGGCCGCCTGAGTGAACCGGCCAACCGCCGTGCGCCAGGCGGGCAGGGCCGCGGCCCGGCCGGTCGGACGAGCAGCGACGGCTGGGGGAGGGCGGCGTGGTGGTGGGCGGCGAGGCGAGGCCGGCCCGGCCCAGCCGCGGTCCATGGGCTGGTAGAGGCTGAGCGCTCGGGGCCGGCCGGTCCGTTCGAACGCGCCGGCGTGGACGTCCAGGTCGCCGCCCAGCCCGGCGAAGACGGGCGTCCCAGCCGTGGCCGGCGACCACCGCGGACTCCTCGCCGGCGGCGCGCACCACCGAGACGCCGTCACCACCAGGCCGAGCATCCGGTACGCGGCCGTCGCGGCCGGCCCGCAGGAGCGGTCGTGACCACCGACGTCGACGGTGACCGCTCCGTGTCCCACGGAGCGCGGACAGTCGGTGGCGCCAGGAGCAGCGGGACTCCGGGAAGCCGTGACGAGCGGCACCAGTGGCCCGCTTCCCTCCTCCACGACGCCTCCCTCCACGCCGCCTCTCCCGTTCCTCGCCTCTGCCGCTCCATCAGGTGAAGAGCCGGGCGGCGGCGCACGGGAGGTTGACGCGGGCGTGACCGCGCGGCGGCGGGCGGCGTTAGGCCGCTCCCGTCCGGAAGGAAGCCCGCCTCATGAGCGCCCCCGCGCCCTTTCCGCGTATCGTCACCGCAGCCGTCGGCGTCCTCGCCGTCCTCGTCGCCGCCGGGGTCGTGGCGTTCACGTCCGGCGGTGCCGGAGGTCGTGCCGCCCCGCAGCCCGGACCGTCCCGCGCACCGATGCCCGGGCCCGCTTCGGGACCGTCCTCCCGCCCCACCGGCCGGCCCGCGGTGCCGACGCCGGAGGCGAGCTGCCTGCTCTACGACTTCGAGTGCCAGGCGGCAGGAGGCGAGGGCGGCCCGGTGCCGCAGCCGTCCACGGCGGCGGGCGGCACGTGAGCCGTCACCTCACTTCTTCAGGGCGATCGGCACGGCCGGCCGGCCCAGCCCCGCGACGATCGCCGCCAGGACCACCACAGAGGCCGTCTGATCACTCGGCGGGCGGCGTGCGGTGGCCCTGCTGCGGGCGCCGGTGACGCTGGACGGCCCCGTAGGTCTTGTGCAGCGCCGCGGTGGTGGCGTCGAAGGAACGCTGCGCGACGCCGACGAACAGGCAGTCCACGACGGCGAGTTGGGCGATGCGGCTGACGGTCGCGCCGGACCGGAAGGGCGCGTCCCGGGCGCGGGTGGTGAGCACGAGGTCCGCGCTCCGCGCCAGACTGGAACGCGCGAAGTTGGTGAGGGCGATGGTGGTGGCGCCCCGCTCGGCGGCCGCCTGGAGCGGCTCGACGGTGTCCTCCGTCTCCCCGGAGTGGGATATGGCCACGGCGACGTCACCGGGCCCGAGCAGCGCGGTGGCGGTGAGCGCGGCGTGCCGGTCGGTCCAGATGAACGCCATGTGGCCGATGCGGTGCAGCTTCTGGTGCAGGTCCTGGCCGACGAACGCGCTGGCGCCGACACCGAAGACGTCGATCCGCCGGGCCCCCGCCACGGCGTCCACCGCACGCTCCAGCACGTCGATGTCCAGCCCGGCCCCGGAGTCCTCCAGGGCGCGGACCTCGTTGTAGACGACCTTGCCGACGATCTCGCTCAGCGTGTCGGTCGGGCTGATGTCGCCGGCCGGCACCCGGCGTTCGCCGCCGAGGGCGTGCTCGTGGGCCGCGGCCGCGGCCAGGGCCAGGCGCAACTGGGGGTAGTTGGGGATCCCGATGGCCCGGGAGAAGCGCATGACCGTGGCGACCGAGGTGTCGGCCCGACGGGCCAGCGCGCTGATGGAAAGCTCCGCCGCCTGCGCCGGGTCGGTCAGCACCGCGTCGGCCACCCGACCCTCGGAGGGCGCGAGGGACGGCAGCGACGTGCGGATGCGCGCGAGTATCGCGGCGGGTGACGCGTCCTGCGCCACCGGTGCGCAGGTCGACTTCGAACGGGCCATGGGCCGTTGCCTCCTCAGCGGATGGCCACAGGGTAAGCACGCCCGGGCGGCGCGTCAAAAAGTTACGGGTTCAGTTGCGTGAGGTTACTTATTGACATGTGGAGGGCGGCCTTCTGATACTCGCTGGACCGCGATCCGCGCCGATCACCGGCCCTGTGGCCGTCCGTGACCGTCCGACGCGACGGATCCCGCAGACACGAAGGCGTGTTGGATGACATCAGCAGTGGCCGTGGACCTCGGCAAGACCGGCTGCCGTGCCGTCCTGTGGGACAGCGCCGGTCCCGCCGGGGACGCCCCCGGGGTCCACGAGGTGCCAGGCGCCCCGGGCCTCGCCGCCGACGGCGGAGTGGCGGCGGCCCGCGCCGCAGTACTGGCCGCCGTCCTCCCCCTGCTGGGGCGCCAGCCCCGTACGAGAGCGGCGGCCGTCTGCGTGGGGGCCGCCGGGGCGGCCTCCGCCCCAAAGGCGGCCCGCGCCCTGGCCGAACTCCTCCTTGCGGACCTTCCCGCCGACGAGGTGGCCGTCACCAGCGACGCCGTCACCGCGCACGCCGGCGCTCTCGGCGGGCACCCGGGAGTGGTCCTCGCGATCGGCACCGGTTCCGTCGCCATCGGCATCGGGGACGACGGATCGTACGCCCGCGTCGACGGCTGGGGCCCCTGGCTCGGCGACGAGGGCAGCGGCGCCTGGATCGGTGCCGCCGGGCTGCGGGCGGCGCTGCGCGCCCACGACGGGCGGGGCCCGGACACCGCGCTGCTGGCCGCCGCCGTCGAACGCTTCGGCGACCCCGACCGGCTGCCCGGGGCCCTCGGACGCGAGGGCAACCCGGCGCGCACCGCCGCCTCCTTCGCCCCGGACGTCGCGCGCACGGCCGCCGCGGGGGACCCCGCCGCCGGCGCGATCGTCCGGGCCGCCGCCACGGCCCTCGGCGAGGCGGTCCTCACCGCCGCCCACCGCATCGACGCCGAGGCCCGTCCGGCCGGCGACGCCACGGACCGCGCCGCCCACCCGGCAGACACGACCGGCGCGACCGGCCCGACCGGTACAACCGGCGGCTCCGGCGGCCGCCGCGCCCTCCCGCTCACCGTCGCCGTCACCGGCGGGCTCACGGGGCTGGGCGAACCGCTCCTCGGCCCGCTGCGGTCGGCCCTCGCCGCCGCCCCCCGTCCGTTGCACCTGCGGCCCCCGCTCGGGGACCCGCTGGACGGCGCACGCCTGCTGGCGCTGGACGCCGCCGCACCGCACGAACCCCATGTCGCCCGCGTACGGCGGACGACGCTCCTGCCCACCGCCCCCACCCGGCCGGCGGTGACCCCACCGGCCCCTGCCAAGGAGTGAGCGTGCGCCAACTCGACCTCGTGGTGGTCGTCGTCTACCTGGTCGCCATCGCCGTGATCGGACTGCGGCTGGCCGGCCGGCAGAGAACGTCGAAGGACTACTTCGTCGGCGAGGGCCACATGCCGTGGTGGACCGTCTCCTTCTCGGTCGTGGCCACCGAGACGAGCGTGCTCACCGTGATCAGCGTCCCCGGCGGCGCCTACAGCGGCCAGGGCTTCGGCAACGTGGAACTCGCGCTGGGCTACGTCGTAGGCCGCGTCGTCGTGGCCACCGTCCTGATCCCCCTCTACAAGCGCGGCGGCTTCGTCAGCGCCTACCAGTACCTGGGAAGCAGGTTCGGACTGAAGCTGCAGGGGCTGGCCTCGGTCACCTTCGTCTTCACCCGGCTCCTCGCCGAGGGCGTGCGGCTGTTCGCCTCCGCCATCCCGATCAAGCTGCTGCTCGACGAGTTCGGCGTGCACGCGAGCTTCCGCACCATCATCGTCGTGCTGACCGTCATCACCGTCGTCTACACCTACCTCGGCGGCATCAAGGCCGTCATCTGGACCGACGCCATCCAGATGACCCTCTACCTGGGCGGCGCGGTCCTCGCCCTCGCGGTGCTGTCCTCCCACGTCGGCGGCGCCGGCTTCGCGGACGCCCTGCACGCGGGCCGGTTCCGGCTGTTCGACACGGACTTCGGCCTGGCACACATCCTCACCAGCCCCTTCGCCCTGCCCACCGCCATCATCGGCGGCGCCATCTTCGCCATGGCCAGCCACGGCTCCGACCAGCTCATCGTCCAGCGCATCCTGGCCACCCGCACCCTGCGCGACGGCCAGAAGGCCATGATCGCCTCGGGTGTCTTCGTCACCCTCCAGTTCGCCGCCTTCTCCCTGGTCGGCGCGTTGCTGTGGTCGTACGACCAGGGCAGGAGCTTCACGGACCTGGGCCTGGCCAGTTCCGACAACCTCTACCCGGACTTCATCCTGCACGGCCTGCCCGTGGTGATCTCCGGCCTGATGGTGGCCGGCATCCTCGGTGCCGCGATGGGCTCGCTGTCCTCCGCCCTGAACTCCATGTCGAACTCGACGGTCGCCGACATCATCCACAGCTTCTTCCGCACCGCGCCCTCCGAGGAGACCCTGCTCAAGCTCGCACGGGTGATGACGCTCGTCTGGGCGGTGCTCATGGCCGTCTTCGCCTGTGCCTTCAGCACCAGCACGGGCAACGTGTACCTCACCGGCCTGACCATCGCGGGCTACACCTACGGCGCCCTGCTCGGCGCCTTCCTGCTCGGACGGCTCGTCAGGCGCGCGGGCGAGACGGACTCGATCGTGGCGTTCCTGGTGACGGTCGGCGTGATGACGTACGTCGTGCGCGAGGTGAAGATCGACGTCACCACGGCCGGGACCACCGTGCCGACGTCCATCGCCGCCCAGTGGCTGGTGCCGCTCGGCGTGGTGATCACACTGGCCGTCGGCGGGGTGCTGAGCCTGTTCCACCGCGCTCCCGACCTCCAGCACGGCACCGCGGACGACGACGAGCCGGACGCCGGCACCGGCCGCCTCACGACAGCCGCCGGCCGGGAGTGACAGCACACCCCCCGGCCCCCACCACCCACGAGGAGAAGCCATGCCGCACCCCCACCCGGCGCCGCCCCCGTCCGCCTCCCCGTCCGCGCGGCCAAACCCCCGCCGGGAGGCGTCGTGCGGGTGATCGGCCTCATGTCGGGCACCTCCTACGACGCCATCGAGGCCGCCGCCGCGGACCTCGCCCTGGACGGCGACACCCTGCTCCTGCGGCCCCTCGGGCACCTCTCGCTCCCCTACCCGCGGCAGGTGCGGGACCTGATCGCGGCCACCCTGCCGCCGGCCGCCACGACCAGCCAGGCCGTCTGCGCCCTGGACACCGGCATCGGCCAGGCCTTCGCGGACGCGGCCGTACGGGCCCTGCGCGAGCTGTGCGACGGCGCCGCCGACCTCGTGGTCTCGCACGGGCAGACCATGCACCACTGGGTCGAGGACGGCACCGTCCGCGGCACGCTCCAGCTCGGGCAGCCGGCCTGGATCGCCGAGGCCACCGGCGTCCCGGTCGTCTCCGACCTGCGCAGCAGGGACGTGGCGGCCGGCGGCCAGGGCGCACCCCTGGTCGGCATGACCGACACCCTCCTGCTGCGCGCCCTGCCCGGCACACCCGCCGCCCTGAACCTGGGCGGCATCGCCAACGTCACCGTCGTCGCCCCCGGCGCCGCACCCCTCGCCTTCGACACCGGCCCGGCCAACGCCCTGCTGGACGCGGCCGTACGCCATTTCACCGACGGCGCCGCCGGCTACGACGAGGACGGCCGCCGGGCCGCCGCCGGCCGCACCAGCCCCGCACTGCTCCGCGTCCTCCTCGACGACCCCTACTACCGCAGGGCCGCCCCGAAGACCACCGGCAAGGAACACTTCCACCTGCCCTACCTCCAGCGGGCGCTGGAGGCGGCGCCCACCCCCCGCGCCGACGACGTCCTGGCCACCCTGACCCGGCTGACCGCCGTCACCGTGGCCGACGCGTGCCGCGCCCACCGGGTCACCGAACTCGTCGTCTCCGGCGGCGGCATCCGCAACCCGGTCCTGATGCGCATGCTCGGCGACGAACTGCCCGGCGTACGCCTGCGCCCCAGCGACGCCCTGGGCCTGCCCTCCGACGCCAAGGAGGCCCTCGCCTTCGCCGTCCTCGGCTACCTCACCGTCAACGGCCTGCCCGGCACCCTCCCCTCGGGCACCGGCGCCCGCCGGGCCACGCTCCTCGGCAGCATCACCCCGGGCCGCGGACCCCTGCGCCTGCCCGACCCCGCGCCCCGGCCCCCGCACCGGCTGCGCGTCACGGGCCCCGTACGCCGACCGGTGACCCCGTAGGCGCTGGGCGTCGAATCAACGTCTGCCCCGCGCCGCCACGAACTCCCCCGAGGCGGGGACGGTGCTGTCAGCGGACGGAGCCCTCGGACGGGGACGGGTGGTCAGGCGGACGGCGCCCGCTGCCGGTCTGCGGCCGCCCGCGCGGAGGTGGTTCCGTCCGGTTCGACGGCGACCAGGTCGCCGGCGGGCGACCCATCGGGCGGCAGCGACGTCGTCCACAGGTGCCTGGGCGAGTGGCTCCCCGGAGCGGTGCAGGAACGCCTCCCCGAGCAGCCGACCCGCCGTACGGAGGCACCTCCCGGTGCGAAATACTCTCCCGATGGGTTCACGCACCTCCCCGATCAGCCAGCCGGTCACGATACGGAGGGCCGTCGCGAGGGATGCCAAACGGCTCACGCGGCTCGTGCGTGGCTCAGGCGCCTACGAGGGCAAGTACGCAGCCGCAGTCGCGGGCTACCGGGTCGGTCCCGACTACATCGAGGCCCATCGCGCCTTCGTGGCCGTGGACGCCGACGAGCATGGGGGCCGGGTCCTCGGGTTCTACTCGCTCGTCCTCGCTCCGCCGGAGCTCGACCTGCTGTTCGTCGCCGACGAAGCGCAGGGACGGGGCATCGGACGACTCCTCGTCGCGCACATGCAGTCCCAGGCCCGTGCCGCCGGGCTCGACCGGGTCAAGGTCGTGTCGCATCCTCCCGCCGAGGGTTTCTACCACCGCGTCGGTGCGGTGCGGATCGGGACAGCGCTCGCGATTCCGCCCGCCGTACTGTGGGACCGTCCCGAATTCGAGTTCCGCATTCCTTCGGAATGACGCGGCGCGCCGGTTCACAGGGCACCGGCTGCGCCTGCCTGGCGGCCGGAAGCAGGAACCTCGCCGGAAGAGAGAACCGCGAGCGGGCGTGATGGATGTACCAGGTGAAGAGGGGCGAACACGGGGAAGAAGGAGCGGCAACCGACAGGAGGTTGTCATGAGTGGCGGGGATCTGGAACTGGGGCAGCTTCTGGCCGCCGCCGAGGCGGCACCGCCCGGAGAGTCCGTCGAGGTACTCGCGAACGACCTGCGCAAGCGCTTCGGGGCCGAGCGTGTGTCGTTCCTGTTCGTCGACCTCGTGGGCCGGCGGCTGCTGCGCCTGACCACACAGGCCGAGGATGACATGGGGGGCGCTCCCGAGCGGATCGACCTGGAGGGCAGCGTCTACGACGCAGTCCTGCGCAGCCAGCGCCAGCACGTGGAACCGGACGGCCAAGGCGGGCGGCGCGTGATCTCACCGGTGACCAACCGCGGCGACTGCATCGGTCTGCTGGAGGCGACGATGCAGAACGCCGACGACACCGTGCTCGCGCAGATCGAGGACGCGGCGCACGCACTGGCCTACATCATCGTCACGGACCGCCGCTTCACCGACTTCTACCACGCGGGCCGGCGCACCACCCGGACCAGCCTGGCCGCCGAGATCCAGCACCAACTGCTTCCCTCGGCCGCCTGCTGCGAGGCTCCCCAGTTCACCCTCGCGGCAGGGCTGGTGCCGGCCGACGACATCGGCGGGGACACCTACGACTACACACTCGATCGCGACACACTGCACCTGTCCATCACCGACGCCATGGGCCACGACACCGACTCCGCGCTGCTGGCCACGCTCCTGGTCGGCGCCATGCGCGGCGCCCGCCGCAGCGGCTGTGACGCACTCCGGCAGGCGCAACGCGCCCACGACGCCCTGCTGACCCACAGCCGCGGTCTGGCCACGGGACAATTGCTGTGCGTCGGCCTCGCGACGGGCACCTGCGAACTGGTCAACGCAGGCCATCCCCGGCCTCTGCGCCTGCGCAGAGGCGCCACGGAGGCCGAAGAGCTCCAGCTCGCAGTCAACCTCCCCTTCGGCGTGGCAGCCCCCACCTCCTACCGTGTCCAGGAACTCCAGCTGCTGCCCGGCGACCGTCTGGTTCTGCTCACCGACGGCATGCAGGAACGCGGTGCCGGAACCGTCGACCTGGCATCCCTCGTGTGGGACACCCGCACCTCACATCCCAGGGAAGCCGTGCGCAGCCTGACCACCGCGGTGCTGGACGCCTGTCGGGGAAAGCTCAGGGACGATGCCACTGTCCTCATCCTGGACTGGCACGGTCCGCGGCGCGAAGACGGGTAGAGCCCGGTTCGCCGATCAACCTGTCCGGGCGCGCCGGGACGTGCGCCGAGGAACGAGCTATGCACCGTCGGGGCCGTCGCGCAGCGAACGAATCATGCTCTGCAGGATCCGGAACGCGTCCGACTGCTCGGTCCCGGTCATGCCGGCCAGCATTCTGACCTCGACGGACCGGACCGCTACGGTCGCCTTCTCCAGGCTCCGTCGGCCCCGAGGCGTGAGCCGCGCGGGAAGGGCCTTCCCGACGGGCGCCTCCGCGGGCCTGGTCACGTAGCCCTCTCGTTCGAGGGTCTGGAGCAGCACGTTCATCGACTGCCGTGTCACGAACGCGCCACGCGCGAGCTCGGAGTTCGACAAGCCCGGCCGTTGAGCCAGCAGTTCGAGGCAGGAGTAGTGCGTCACGCTCATCCCGAGTGGCCGCAGCACCTCCTCCATGGCTGCGCGCAGGGCGCTCGAAGCCTCTTTCAGCAGGTAGCCCAGGGACTTGTCCAGGTCGACACCGACACCGTTTTGACTCATGTCAGGATTCTGACATACCTTGGCCCGTGTCAGGAATCTGACACGAAGGGAAGGAGCATCACCATGCCCGTCACCGGCCCCGACTTCATCTCGCTCCAGGCGCGCGACCTCGACGCTTCGCAGGCGTTCTACGAGCAGTACCTCGGCCTCGTCCGCTCGCAGGCCGGACCTGCGCACGCCGTCGTCTTCGAGACGAAGCCGATCGCGTTCGCGCTCCGCGAGGTGGTTCCCGGCACCGATCTCGCATCCGTTGCCCGGCCCGGCATCGGTGCCGCGATCTGGCTCCACGCCACCGACGTCCAGGCCATCCACGACGCCCTCGTCGCCGACGGTCACACCATCGTCTCCGCGCCGATCGACGGCCCCTTCGGCCGGACGTTCACCTTCGCCGACCCGGACGGCTACCACGTCACTCTCCACGACCGCACCTGACGAGCCCCCGAGGATCGACGTTCCCCCGAAGACCGCCATCCGCAGAGTGCTGCGTGCTGGTGATGTCCACCTGCTCCACGCCCGGGGAACGGCGGAAGCCGAGCCGCCACAGCACTAACGGATAAGAAATTGAATCGGTTAGTAAAGACTAACGGTTAGTGTTACGTTGGCTGTGTGAAGAGAGTGAGCTTCGCCGAGTCCGACGGTCCTGCGCCCGGTTGGTGTCTCCCGTCGTCGGCTGGTCTCACCACCGCACCGGACGGCAAGGGGAGCAACGATGCGCACTGTGATCGTAGGAGCGGGCCTGGTGGGGCTCACCACCGCGGCTTCGCTGCGGTCGATCGGGCACGAGGTCATCGTGCTGGAACACGCACCGCAGGTGCGGGCCGCCGGGGCCGGCATCGCCCTGTGGCCCAACGCGCTACGGGAGTTGGACGCCCTCGGTATCGGCGACGACGTCCGGCGCATGGGCAAGAACGTCGACGCCTGGTACTTCGACGCCGCCGGACACCCGACACGCGCCGCCGGCTACGACCCGGCCGTTCACCAGTTCCTGATGGTGCCGAGGCCGGACCTGAACAACCTCCTCGCCGACACCCTCGGCAGGGACCGGATCCACCTGGGAACACACGTCACCGGCTTCACCGAACACGACACACACGTGGAGGTGCACCTCGCCGACGGTGCCCCGCTGCAGGCGGATCTGCTGATCGGGGCGGACGGTGTGTACTCCGACGTGCGCGCCGCCCTGGTGCCCGGCAGCGCGGCGGTCGCGCATGCCGGCAACTACGCCTGGCGGGCCGTGCTGCCCTCCGGGAACGAGCGGCCGGAGGGCACAGTCGTCACGATCGGCACCGCGCGGACCCGAGGCGGCTACACACGAGTCGCACACGGCCGGACCATGTGGTGGGTCGGCCAGTTCGACGCCGGTGAACTGGCCGGCAGCAAGAAGGACCGGGCGCTGCGGCGAGCCCGCAACGTGGCCGAGTCCGGCTGGCACGACGAGCTTCTGGACATGATCGCCGCCACGCCGGAGGAGTCCATCCTGGAGAATCAGATCATGCTCGTCCCTGAGCTGCCGCGCTGGACCACGGACCGGGTCGCGCTGATCGGGGACGCCGCGCATGGCCTGTCCCCGCACATCGCGGCGGGCGGCACCCTGGGCATCGAGGACGCCGGAGTGCTGCGCGCCGAACTGGCGAGCGGATCCGCCACACCCGCCGCCCTCGCCCGTTACGAGAGCGCCCGCCGACTCCGGTTCGAGCAGGTGCGCGAGCATTCCGCCGCCGTCGAGCACGCCGACGGGGCCGCCGAGTCCGCCGAGCGCTACGCCGCCTTCACTCACTGGATGATCACCACCGCGCCCACTGCCTGATCCCTGCCCAGGACCGTCATCCGCGGCAGCCGAGGTCATGGCGCCGACGCCAGGTTCCCGCCCGGGGGGCCGGGGGCTTGCGGGGTGTCATGCCATGCCGTCCACCGATGCCGAGGGCGGTGGGTCGTAGGCGAAGGGCGTGAAGTGCGCGGGGGTGTGGTCGATGGGCAGGCCGGGGCGCCAGGCCGTCAGGATCTGCGCACTGCACACGAACAGACCGCCGGGAAGCTGATCGAGTGGATGCCAGGCCCAGTCGCCGACGCTTTCGCCCGGCCGCGTGGCCGGCCGGCCACGCCAGGCATGGACGAGCGCGCCCACCGTGACCCGCAGAGTGCCTTCGACGTGGTCGACGAGCGTTCCCAGGAGCGTGACATCGGCAGGGCGGGCGATCAGACCGGTCTCCTCACCGAGTTCGCGGACCACGGCGGCCGCGAAGGACTCCCCGGCCTCGACGGTTCCCCCGGGCAGTTCGAGGGTGCCATGACGATGGCGGCCCAGCAGCAGCCCCTGCTCACCGAGGAGGATCGCGCCGACGCCCACGGCCGCGTGCGCCAGAGGGGGCTCGGCGCCGCGGGGGCGGCTGGAAACCCGCAGCGGTCGGCCGGGCAGGCGGCGGGCCCGGATGAGTTGCTGGACGACCGGGACACTCTCCTCGGGATGGCGCAGCAGATCGATGGCTTCGACGCGGAACCCGTACTCGGTGAGCAGGTCCTCCCACAGCTGCGGTGCCAGAACCCACATCCGGGTCGGCAGGGGTGGTTCCTCGCGCATCAGGATCATCTGCTCACGCGGTGCCACTTCCGTGGACGGGCCGCGACCTCGCAGATCAGTGTGCAGGAGCGAAAGGATCAGCGGCGCGCCAGGGCACAGGCCGTCGCGCAGTGCGGGCAGCACGCGGTGCGGGTCGATGAACGCCAGGGTGCCGATGGCGTACGCGGCATCGAACGGCTCGGCGCCGGCGAGGAATTCGACGACGTCCCCCTGCGTGAATTCCACGCCGGGGACATTCGCGTGCGTGGAGGCCGCGCGTTCGTACTGGGTGGCCGACAGTTCGATCCCGGTGACGTGAGCGCCGTGGGCCTGGGCGAGATGAACGGCGTGGTGGCCGGCCCCGGAGCCGATGTCCAGTACACGCTGTCCGGTGATGTCACCGAGGACTTCGGCACCCGGCCCGACCCCCTCCCAGGGCGTCCAGGCCAGGTGGTCGGGGACGGGTGGCATGTAGGCGTGAGCCAGTCGGCGTCGGCCGTAGACGGTCCAGGCTCGGGTGTTGATGTCGTCGGCGGACACGGTGTCTCCTCGGTGGTGGCGCGACGCGGATCAGGTGTGCGTGACGAGGTAGGCCGGGCCTTCGCCGCGACGGGCTCGTTCGGTGGCGTCCAGACGGGCGAAGGACCGGGGCGCCATCAACTCCTGCCAGCCGGCGAGGTCGTGGACGGCCCACATGTCGTGCTCCGCGGGATCGAGGCGGATCCGGCGCAGCTGGTCCGTGGTGAGCCGACCGCCGTCGAAGATGAACCCCACCTTGTTCAGGGGCGTCCGGGGCCCGGCGTGCAGGAAGTGGGTCAGCAGCAGTCTCGGTGTCCCCAGGCCGAGTTCGAGACCGGTCTCTTCCACCGCTTCGCGTCGGGCGGTCCCGAGTGGATCCTCCCCGTACGCGTCGAGGTTGCCGCCGGGGAACTGCCAGAGCCGGGATCCGTAGACCGAGCGCAGCTGTACCGGCCGGTCGTGCTCGTCGCGGACGTACAGGCAGCCGTACACCGCGTGGTGGGGAACGGTCCGCGCGTACTGCGACGGTGTCATCGGCATGGGACGTCCGGGCCGTGCGGTGCGATGGTCGAACTCGAAGGCGAGCGCACCGAGCGCCTCCTTGGCCGGCGGGTAGATGTCGCGGAGGCTGACGAGCAGCGCGTCGGGCCAGCCGTCCGGGTCGATGCGGCCGGGATCCTCCGTTTCGAGCAGATCCTCGAACGAGGCGTACGGGGTGATCCGCTGTACGACGATGTCGAGTTCCCGGTCGCTGCTCCGGTCGTGGAAGACGATGGTGTCCCCGACTTCGACGGCCGCCTTCTCGGGCGTGGCGACGCGGACCTCGATCGTCTTGCGCCCTGACTCCACCTGCCCGTAGCAGCGCCCCGAGAGGTGGAAGTGATGCGGGCGCCGGGGGATGACCTCTTCCGCGCCGGGCGCATTGGACGGTGTGCGCTGTGCTGCGACGTGCGGGGCGGTCCGGTGCCGGCGTGGGCCGCGCAGCACGAGGAATACCAGCCCGTCGGCGTCATGCCGTTCCGACGCCGTCCACCGGCTCCGCAGGCGTGCGAGCTCGTCCTCGGCCAGGGCGATACCGCGCCGGTCGGCGGGGGTGTCGGCGGCGAGCGGGGTGATGATCACGAGGGCGCCGCCCGGCCGCAGCCGCCGGCCCAGCGCGTCCAGGGTACGGTCGCGGCAGGTGAGGAACGGGGCGACGAATCGCAGAGTGATCAGGTCGTAGCCGTGGCCGCGCAGTGCGGCCCCGTCGTCCTCCTCGACGTCGATACGGAGCCATCGAGCGGCGGCACCGTGCCGGGAGCAGGCCTCGGCGAGCGCGGTCTCGGACCAGTCGACGGCGTCCACGGTGTACCCGGCCGAGGACAGGTGTGCGGCGAGTTCGCCGGTCCCGCACCCGACGTCGAGAGCCCATCCGTCGGCACCGGGAGGCACATGTGCGGCGAGCAGCGAGCGTTCGGCGTCGGTGAGCGGCCGGTAACGCCGTCCTTCCGCGTAGCCGCGGTCCCATTCTTCCTGCGTGGTGAACATGGGTGGAAGTACGCCCTTCTCGATGTCGGTGTTCGGGCTCTGCAGCCGCCGGAGCCGATTTCCAGGCCGCGGTCGCCGGGCTCCAGGCGGACGGCTTCCAGCGGGTCGGCCTGCGGCCAGGGCGCCGAGGCCGACCGCGGGGGTCCGGATGTGGTCGGCCTCGGCGAGCCGGTCGGTCAGCTGGTGCCGCGGTGTGCCTGCTTCGTCGAGTTCGGCGGGAGGAGGTGCCTCACGGAGTGCCTCTCCGTCGGGCGGGTCACGCGGGATCCGCGACGGTGGGGGCGGTGGGGTTCGGGATGCCGGCGGTGGGGGCGTACTGGGCGGCCTGCGCGTCGAACATCGCGGCGTACCGCCCCTGGACGGCCATGAGTTCGTCGTGTGTTCCGTTTTCGACGAGGTGTCCCGCGTTGAGGACGTAGATGCGGTCAGCATGGCGGACGCCGGACATGCGGTGGGTGACCAGGACGACGGCCCGGTGGGGTGCGGCGAGGCGGCGGATGCGGTCGAACGCTTCGATCTCGGCTTCGGGATCGAGGGCCGAGGTGGGTTCGTCGACGATGAGGACGCTGTCCGCCTGCGAGGTCGTGCTGCGCCAGTGGGTGCGGGCCAGACCCACTTTCTGCCATTCGCCGCCGGAGAGTTCGACGGCACCGCGGAACATGCGGGCCAGCAGACTGTTCAGGCCGTCGGGGAGTCTGGCGACGACCGGGCCGGCGCCGGCGTATTCGACCGACGGCCGCAGGTCCTGTGGTGTGGCGGCGTGGGCGGGGCGGCCGAGACGGATGTTCATCGCGGCGGTCACGGGCCAGCGTTGGAAATCCTGCGTGAGCAGGGAGACACGCTCGAAGACCTGCGATCGGTCGAGGCCGGTGATGTCCGCCTCGCCCCAGCGCAGCGAGCCGGTCTGCGGCAGGAGCATGCCCGAGAGGATCTTCATCAGTGTGCTCTTGCCGGAACCGTTCTCACCGACCACGGCGGTGACCGACCCCATCGGCAGGGTCAGGGACACCTGTTCCAAGGCAGCCGTGTCCCGGTCGGGGTAGCGGTAGGTGACGCCTTCGAGGACGACCTCCTTGATCCGCTCCGGCACCGGGTCGCCCCCCGTGGGGAGGGTGCGCTGCGCTGCCTGGGACAGGAACCGGCCGTGGTCGCGGACGTAGAGGGACTCCTCGTGCAGTTGGTTGATGTTCATCACCAGCGCGCCCAGGCTCGCCGATCCGGTCCGTACCGCGATCACGGCGGTGCCGGCGATGGCGAGACTCATGTGCCCGGCTGTGATCAGCCAGAACATGGCCCCGTAGGTCGCGGCCATCGCCAGACCGGACAGCGCGGAGGCCACCCATTCGGTGGTCGACTTGCTGGAGGCGAGGCGCTCCTGCTCGGCTTCGGCGCTCTCGGCCATGCGCTCGTAGCGGCTGAGGAGGAAAGCGCCGACGGCGTGGAGGCGGACCTCCTGGGCGGCGGTTCGCTCGGTGAGCAGGTTGCCGATGAGGCGGCTGGCTCGTACGTGCTCGATCCAGCTCATCCCCGACACGTACCGCTCCTGGGCGACGCGCATGGCGCCCCAGCCGCGCGGGGCGGCGATGAGGATCAGCATGGGGAGCAGGAGGGGGTGCAGCACGGCTAGGACGCCGGCGGTGGTGACCAGGGAGATGAGGCCGTTCAGGGCGGCGACGCAGGCGCCGATCATGCGGCGGGCGGAGCTGGGGCCGTGCTGGGCGATGTCGACGAGCCGGCGGAAGTCGGGGTCGTCGATGGCCTCCAGCTCCACGTCGGCGGCTGCGGCCAGGTACTGGGTGGTGGCGATCCGTTCCACCTTCGGTTCCAGGCGTCCCGCGCGCGAGGTGGAGCATGCGGAGAGCGCGGAGTTGGCAACAGCGATGGCGGCGGCGGCCAGCAGTCCGGGTAAGAGCGCGTGAAGCCTCTGGGCGGCGGTGCCGGTTCCGGCGAGCAGGGCGTGCATGACGGCGTTGATGGCGAGCAGGCCGATGGCGGCGGCGATGCCCTGGCCGAGTTCGCTGACCGCTACGGTGAGCAGGGCGCGCCGGTCGGCCTGCCACGCCATGCGCAGGGTGGCGCCGACGAGGGCGGGCATGGTGCGCAGCGCGGACATCATGGTCAGGTCCAGGCTCGCGTGCTCGTGCTGAGCCCAGCCCAGGTCGTAGCGCAGCGGTCCGCCGAACAGTTCTTGCTCGGCGTCCGAGACGCGGGGTTCGGCCATCTTCACCGGTCCGAAGAACCTCTTCACCGGGCGCCTCCTGGGGTGGGCCGGTTCAGGGCCCGGTGTGACGGGCCGTGGGCGAGCATGCGGAAGACGACGGTGGCGCAGGGGTGGCGGTCCGGCCGGGACTTCTCCCTCGGTACCCCGAACAGCCTTTCCTGCCCGTCCGGTTCGGCGATGTGCGGTCCTGGGCGGTGGGCGACGCGGCGCCGCGCGGGTGAGGTGTCGCGGGTGCCGAGGTGAGGAACGGCTGCACGGCGGGCGGTCACGGTGCGCCGGACCCGCTCCACCCGGGAGGCGAGGGAACGCGGAAGAGGGGGAGCGGAGTCCGTCATGCCGGGTACCTCGTATCCGGGCATGCCCCGTCGGCGACGGGTACCGCACGGTCGGCGGCAGGGCGGGCGGCGGTGGTGGTGTCCGAGGAGACAGCAGGATTTTCGAACGCAGGATGAACGAGCGCGGAGCGGCCTACGGGATGCATGGGGACTCCTCGGTGTGGAATGCGGACAGGCGATCGGACAACGGGGGTTCTGCTGTCGCCGTAACGGGTGCGCGCGGGCGAAATCTAGAACCCGATTTCGAATACCGGACTCTCTCCTTGTGTGGCCGCGTATGCCGTGCCGTGATGCTGTGTTCGATCACTCTTGTGGGTTGCGGTACTTCTTCCGGGGGATTGCCGGGTACCGCCTTGACGTTGAGCAACGGACGCTTCAGCCCAGTCTCCGCGAGCGCGACGGGCTTGGACAGCGACTGCGGGCCGACGATGAGCAGGACGCCGGGCCCCGATCCCGTCGCCCGTGATCGCCTGCCGCGTCGAGGGGCCCGCTCGGGCAGCGCTCAGGGCAGGTCGGGTGGCGGTACGGCGCGGGCGGCCCTCGCGCCCGGCGTAGGCGCCGAGTCGAAGTCACGGCGGCGACGGCGTCGAGCAGGGGACCCGCGTACGGTCCGCCGGGGCACCTCGCCGAAGGTGTGGAGAAGGCCGGATCGCGCCCTTGTTCCAGGACGGGCGGCCTCGCCGAGGCCGCCGCGGAGCGGCAGCGGGGAGGGGGCGACCAGCGGTATCGACGACACGGTCCGGCCGATGTCCTCGAAACTCGGCGACGAGCCGGCTCAGCCCGCTTCGGCGGCGGGGCGGTGGACGCCGTCCGCGTCCCATGAGGCGCGCCGCATCGCGGGGACGGCACTCCGGGAGTATCCGAAGGGGAATCGGCGGTGGCCCCTGAACCGGGTCAAGGCCGGGCTGTGACCGCGAGGGCGCTGACGCGGCCCTCGTACTCGCGGCGTACTCGCGGCGTGCTCGCGCCGCGCCGGGACCGGCGGGCCGCCCTGGGCGCCGCCGAGGGGGTGGCCGCCGCCCAGGCGCGCGGGGCGGCCCGTGTGGGGTTTCGGGGCCGGGATGTGGCCGGACGTGCCCGCGTCCTCCACGAAGGTGCCCGGGGCGTCGCCCCCGGCTTCGGCCAGGGCGAGGCTCTGCCGGGGGGCCGACTGTTGGTCGGTCCAGACCTGCGGGTGGACCAGGCTCGTTCGCCCACGGGGAGGGGAGCAGTCCGTGAGGTCCCCGGACTCGTCGGGCCGACAGGGTTGGGCTGCTCGGCCGTTCAGTGCGGTTGCAGGGCCGGGCGGGGCCCGGCCGGAGGCCATGTCAGCGTCGGCTTCGGCTGATGTTCCTCCCTTCGTCAGCAGCGGATCGCCGAGCACCGGGAGCGGTTCCGGCGGTGTCGACCGGGCTCAGCGGAAAGCGGCTGCGTTGCGGACGGCCCAGTCGGCGAAGGGACGTGGGGCGCGGTCCAGGACCCGCTGGACGTCCGGGCTGACGCGCAGCTCGGCCGGGTTCGGGGAACCGAGGATGTCCAGAGTGTCGTCGGCCAGCTCCGCCGGCATGCTCTGGGTCATGGCGGCCTTGGCTTCGTCGCGAGTGAGCTCGTGGAACCTCACCGGTGAGCCCAGCGCGGCGGCGATGGCCTCCGCCTGCCGGCGCGGAGTGATCAGCTCCGGGCCGGTCAGCTCGTACACGGCGCCTGTGTGCCGGTCATCCAGCAGGCAGGCCGCCGCGACCGCGGCGATGTCCGCAGGGTCGATGATCGGCACGCCGACGTCACCGAAGGGTGCGGCGACGACCTGTTGCTTGCGGACGGACTCGGCCCACCACAGGGCGTTGGAGGCGAATCCGCCCGGCCGCAGGATGGCCCATTCCAGGCCCGACCCCCGCAGCTTGTCCTCCAGCGCGCGCATCGCCTTTCGCGTCGGGCCGAAGGGCCTGGTCACCACGCCCTGCGTGGAGAGCAGGACGACTCGGCGGACCCCGCTGCCCGCGGCTTCGCCGATGATGGCGGCAGGGTCGGCTCCAGCGGCGTGCAGGTCGCCGGACAAGAGCAGGAACAGCGCCTTCGCCCCGGCCAGCGCGGGCCTGAGGCCGACCGGCTCGGCCAGGTCGGCCGCCACGTGGCGGACGCCGTCCGGCACCGCCGCCGGGCGCCGTGACACCGCCGTCACGTGCTGGCCCGCCTCGGCCAGCGCCTGCGTCAACGGTCGGCCGATGTTCCCGGTAGCCCCGGTCACCACGATCATGAGCTGCTCCTTGTCGGATGTCTTCTGTGGGCCTTCACGCTAGGAGCACGGGCTAACTCCTGGTAAGGACATACCTTCAGGTAAGCTCATGACGTGGCGGGAGGCGTGCAGCACAGACGGGCCGACGCGGCGGAGCGGTATGACGTGTTTCACACGGACTGCCCCGCGCGCGATGTGGTCGACCACGTGACCAGCAGGTGGGGCATCTGGGTGCTGATCTCGCTGCGGAGCAACAACCTCCGGTTCTACGAACTGCGCGAAAGCATCCAGGGCATCAGCGAGAAGATGCTCGCCCAGACCCTGCGCGCGCTGGTCCAGGACGGCCTGGTCTGGCGCGAGGTCGAACCGGCGACGCCGCCCCAGGTCACCTACGGGCTCACCGAGTTCGGCCGGGACGTCGGTGAGCCGCTCGAGGAACTGTTCGACCGGATCACGCGGCGGCTGCCCCCTGGCCTCAAGGGCACCCCGGACCGCTGAGAGCAGGCGGCACGGTTCACCCGTCGGGCTCTGCTACTTGATCCGTTCGGTGTCCTGCCCTTCCTCCACCCTCGGCGCGGTCCGCGGATCGGTGAGTGTGGAAGGTGAGTTCGGTGATGCGGCCTGCTTGGATGACGGGGCCGTGCTGGACGCCACCGCTTATGTGGTTGTGCGTGGTGTCGCCCCGCGCAGCCGAGGCGTCGGACAGCTGTCGCAGGGAGGTGAGCAGAGCGCGCAGGTCGTCTCCGGTGGCCTGCCCGGCCGCGACGAGCCGGCGCAACTGCGCCTGGCACTGGGCCGTGACGTCGGAGGCGGCCTGCTCGCCCTGCGCGGCTTCGGCGGTGAGCAGGCGGTTCCTGGCGTCGTCCAGGTCGGCCAGCGCAGCGGGGTGCGAACCGGTCCGTGCCAGCACTCGTCCTACGAGGTCGCGAGCATGCGTCCATGAGTCGGTGACCATGAGGGAGACCAAGGTGGTTGCCCCCGACGCCGCGAGTGTGGCCAATTCACTGTCCATGGTTGCCCTTCGAATCGGCCGCGACGCCGGATGCCCTGTCGGGAGCGCCGGCGGGGGGATGCGACTCCTCATCGTCGGGGGCGGAGGTCGTCGGCGGGTCGAATCGGCGTAGCAGGTCCTCGGCCGACTCGTGGCGATTCTGCTGTTTGATGATGTGGGAGAACTGCCTGGCCACCATCGCTCGCCTGGCATCCCCCTCGGGGAAGCCCAAGGCGTCGAAGAAACCCGAGAGATGGTCTGCGGCTGTGCGTTCGGGGGGAGCGGAAGCGCAGTCCTCCTGCGGGTGCTCCGTAGCGGTCGGCTCGCCCAACTGCCCTGGCAGGAGGGTCTGAAGCCGCTCGGGGATGTCGGTGTCGTTGGCCGCGGACGTGAGTTGCGCGAGCAGGGAGAGGTCCGCCACCGTCCTCTCCACATGTTCGTCGTTCTTGGCGAGCCACCAGACTACGGCGCTCCCCGTATCCTTGAGCACGTCCTCGCCCAGGTACTGGCGTCTGCTCTGCTCGTAGGTGCGTTGGTGTTCCCAGACCGCCTTGTCCTTGCGGACGTCGGCGAGCCTGTCCAAACGCTGCTGGTCCTGGTCGAGCAAGGTGAGGCTGATGTCCTCCGCCATGGCCTGGAGGTGCCCCGCGGGGTCGAGAAGCATACGGCTGAGGTTGCCGCCGAGCTCGTGCTGCACGAGCGAGGCCTGGCCCGGCTCACGTTTCTCGGTGATGGCGCGGGCCCGGTTCAGGACGGCCTCGACGGCCAGGCCCGCCGGGTTGAGGACGGAGGAGACGGCGGGTGATTCGACGGGATACCACCGTACGGTCGCCGAGAAGACGAAGTCGTAGTCGTCCCAGAGGCTCGGCAGCGCCACTTGGCTGACACGGCACTCCGTGCGCTCCACTGGGGGAGCCGTGAGTTGTTCCTCGAAGCCGGCCGGTATCGGGCCGCGGCGCGACGAGGCGATCCGGAAGGCGGCTGCGGGGACGAGGAGGAGGAGTACCGCAAGGGCCGGCCACACGCATGCGGGCCACCGTTGTGTCAGGCCTACGATGGTCAGCAGCAGGCCGCACAGGACGGTGAGGAAGACGGCTGTGGTCTTTCGCGCGGTCGTCACGGTCGTTTCCCCCTGGCTGGTGCCGGCGGTGGGGTGGCCGGGCCGATGCCCTGCGCCACGCTGATCTTGTGGAGTAGCAGTTCGGTGGCTTCGGCGCTGCGTGTGGGGGCGTCGGGCGCGGTGCGCTCGGCTTCGCGAGCACTCGCGTACAGCGCGGCGAAGGCCTCGCCCCGTCCGTCCCCACACCGTCCGGCCGCACCGACGAGCAGGTCGAGCAGAACGTCCCGGAGGCCTCCGGCGTCCTCCGCCGCCCAGTGGAGCCAGCGTTCCGCCTGTGGTTGCCACGTCGGGCGCGGCAGGTCGGCCAGCACCGCCTGCCAGCACGTGGTCAGGGAGCGTTGAACACCGGGCTCCTCCACCAGCGCGCGTGGGCTGCCGGAAGGGTCCGTCAGCGGCTCCGGATCGCAGACGCCGAGGAAGATCTCCAGGTCGGGCGGCGACAAAGCGGAGCGCGCCAGCCGGTCGAGGAGTCGTCGGCGCAGTCGGCGACTGCCGACCACCAGAACCTTCAAGGCTTGCAGGGCGCGTGTGGTGCCGCGTTCCCGCCGGGCCAGGTAGTACAGCCTGAGCAGGGCCTGGTCCGGGTGACTGGCCGCGAGGACATCCGCGCAGACCTGGACGAGGACCTGCGCGAAGGGTTCCGTGAGGCGCCGGTAGGCACACCACTGGTAGATACGTTCGCGGAACTCCCTGCCGTGCGCCGGATCATTGAGCCCACAGGCGAGCGCCAGCACAGCTGCGGCTTCCAGCCGTGTCCTGCTCACCGCTCCGGAACTCCACCGCTCGGCGAGTGACGCCAGCCCCTCCGCGCGGCCGGTCCGCAGGTACTGACCGGCGATACGGGTCACCAGATCGTCCCGGACGGCACGGGTGAGGTGCGGCTCGGTCGAACTCACGACGTCGGCGGCCCAAGTACCGAGGTGGGGCCGCAGGTCGGGCATGTGGTCCCAGAAGTGTGCGCGGACGGCGGAGTCGAGAGCCAGCTCCGTGAAACGCACGTGTCCGCCCGGTCCGGTACGGGCGGATACCTCGTCGAGTCGCTGGGCCAGGTCTTTGTGCCGAAGCAGCGGGACCTCTTCCGGCGAGGGGTCGACCGTGTCCAGCAAGAGGCGGGCAGCGCAGTGGATGACGTCGGCGTGCGCCCCGTGGAGCAGGGATACGGCGATCAGCAGGGCCCGTTGAGGTGCCTCGCGCAGCCCGGCGACGAGTCTGGCGACCTCCCGCCGCCGGTCGTTGCGCGCTCTCCTGGCTGCAAGGCACCACTGGGCGAACCCCTCGTCGGGCCGAGCGGCTTCACGGGCACGCCGCACCAGGTCCGCGAAGTCCGCGATCTCACGTATCGGTCTCGGCTCGTCCAGGAACTCCTCGACGGTGATGTCGTGTCGCATGTAGTGCTCGTACGGCAGACCGTGCAGGCGCAGGTGCCGCCTGAGCACGTGCCGGCCGTCGGGCGGTCCGATCTCGACCCGGTAGTGCTGGAGACCGGGGTCGAGGGTGGCGTCGTGTGGCATGACGACCACGAGGTGTGCGTCCTGTTCATGGACGGTCCTGCGGAGGGCCGAGAGGCCGGCCCGTGCCGTGGACCACTGTGTGTCGTCGGCGGCGGACAGGTCCAGCAGCAGCTGGTCGCCGTTTTCGACCAATGCCGGATCGTGAAGAGGCAGCTCGTCCTCCTCGTCCGGCAGCAGTTCATGGAAGACACCGCCTGCCTGGTGGTATTCGCGCAGGAGCACCCGAGCCGCGGCGGTTCGCCCGCTGCCCGGCGTGCCGTCGAGAATGACGGTGCCGGTGTCCGCGAGCGTGGCGCGAGCCTTTCCCATGTTTTCCGGGGCGACCAACACACGGCGTAGCCAACGGAGTTCGTCCTCGGCGATCCGCCGGAAGGTCGGCCTGTCGGACTCCGGTGAGTGCGCGCCCACATAGATGTCGCCCGAGCCCGTGTGTGTGACGCCCTGAGGGTTCTCCACTCGGGTGCTGGTGTACGGGCTCACCGGCCGTCGTCCTCCCGCTGGTCCGGCTCACCGAACCGGTGCTGGATGTTGCCGTGGTGGTCGCCTTCGAAGTAGATCGTGCCGTCGCCCGAGATGTGCCGGCCGCCCGACACATGGCGGGAGTTCTGGTAGATGTGCCCATGGCCCGTGTGCACGGGGCCGTGCGAGCCCTTGATGACGGTACCGCCGACGTCTCCGGTGAAGTCACGGCTCTGCACGGCCGTCCCGCTCACGTCGCCGATCGAGTTGGTCACGGTGTCCTGGGCCCGCGGGGTCGCTTCGTCCTTGCTCAGGTCGCGCAGGCCGGGGACCGTTTCAGCCACCAGGTCGCCGATGCGTCCGACACCCGCCGCGGTGTCGTGGGTGTCGAACGGGACGGACTGGAGGTCGGCGAGCCGGGCCAGTTCGCTCGGCAGGTGGGCCTTGTTCAGCCGGTTCGTCTTCCGGCCGTCCAGGATGGGAACGACCGGAACCTCGCAGGCGAACGCCTCCTCGATCTCCCTGCGCACCCAGTCCTCCGGGTCGTTCAGCCGGGTCCGGAAGTTCGTCCAGTCCGGCCCGACGACGGCCAGGAGAAGGGCGCTGCCCCGCAGCGCGGCCAGCAGTTTTTCGGGATATGCCTCGCCGGGAGCGATGGACTTCGACGCGCGGAAGATGTGCTGCGGGCCGAAGCGGCGCGACAGCTCCTGGTCGAGCAGGGCGGCGGTCTTCTCCCCGTCGCCGGTGCGGTAGTTGATAAATACCTCGCGCATGGTGGTGCCTCCCTCAGGAAATGGACAGATGTGCCAACGTGCCGAGCCGTGGCCCCAGTCGGAGTACCGAAGGGTGATCCGAATGGCGGGCGAGGACCCGTGCCAGTCGTCGCAGATCGGATGTGACGGTCGCTGAGCGCACTGCCGCCGCACTGTCGAGCAGCGGTGCCGTCAGCGCGCATGCGTGGTCGATCTCTCCGGCCGACGCATAGGCGAGCGCACGCCGCACGCCGTACCGCACCTGTGTACGCACCGCGTCCTGGCCGACCAGGGCGAGTTGCCGGTCGAGTTCCTCGGCCGCCTGCCGCGGCCGGCCGAGGTCGACCAGGCACCACCCGGTGACCATGCCGACCGGGTCGGGAAGGTGCATGGTGCCGATCACCGGCTCGTCGGAGTCCTTGTCCTGGCGGGTGAGGAGCGTGCGAGCGCGGTCCAAGGCGTGCAGACAGGCACGGAGATCACCCGCGAGCGCGTGCCCTTGCGCCTCGCGCTGTGCGGCCAGCCCGCGGATGCGTGATGGCAGTGTGCCGCTCTGTGCGCGGCGGGCCAGGGCGACCGTCTGCTCGGCGTCGTCCCGGTAGAGCGTGACCAGTGCTCTGCGGACCAGGGCGTAGCCTGCCAGTGCCGGGTCGCCGCCGGCAGCCGCCAGATCGACCGCGCGCTGCGTCCACCACAGTGCCGCGCGTTCGTCCCCGGTTTCCTGCACCAGCCAGCCGACGTACTCGGCGTACCGGGAGCCGAGGGTCAGTAGTTGCCTACATGTCCCGGTGTCGGTCTGCGCGGACAGTTCCCGCAGCGTGTGCGTCTGTGCGATCAGGACGGGCAGGAGCAGACCGGGCTCCACGGTCTGGCCCAGCTTCCGGTAATGCGTGAACAGTGAGCGGGAGGCCTCCAGCATGTCGGCACCCGCGGCGGGGGAGGGCGGGGCCCCGTCCGACCGCCACGCCATGACAGACGCGACGCCGGCCCCCATCACCTCCCGCCGGCCCACGGGCTGGAATCGGTTCGGGCCGTCCGGTGACAACTGCATGACCCAGTCCTCCTCGTCGACGTGGCCCAGTGCTGGTTCGGCGGGTGTGGCGGCAACGGTCCGGGGGACCAGGGCAGTCAGTGCTCCGTCGGCACCGAGGGCGGCGTCGCACAGTCGGACGAGGTCACGGCTGGGCGCCTTGAGGCCTCGCTCGACTTTGCTCAACTGCGCCTTGCTGTAATGCACGGCTGCGGACAAGGCCGTAAGGCTCAGCCCCGCCGCCAGTCGCCGCTTCCTCAGTTCCTCGCCGAACTCGACGGACGGCTGCGGCACGGAAACCTCCAAGCACCTGACCGTCCGGGCGAGTTGCCGCTGCAGGAAAGAGTGCGGCATGTCCTCCGGGCGGACAAGGAGATCGATGTCGTTTCCCGTTTCCTTCTCCGACGGCGGGGCGCCGCATTCATGGGCGCTGGAATTCGTTCCGGACACAGAGCTGGCCGTGACGTGCCCCACCGGCCGCGCTGCGACGCCGTCGACCGGTCGCCCGGTGGCCGACCGGACTGGAGCCGTGACGTGAAGGTGAGGGTCCATGGGCCGACGAAGCCGCTGGATGCCGGAACCGGGCCTTGCGTTCTGGGCCGGTTCGCGCACCTGGCGCGGCTCGGGGCCGGTGGACCGGGCGTCGCCTGTTCTCGCCCGCGGCGTCCCGCTGGACGGCCTCACCGGCTACTCGGGTCCGGCGACGTCTTCCGGCGCGATCACCTTGTCAAAGGCCGAGGCGCCCTGGCCACGGACTCCTGCGCGACGCACCGGCTTCCCCTTCGTGGACGTCCTGTGTGACTGGCGGCCTCTCCGTCTCCCAGGCCGGAGCGACCGGCGAGACCGGGCCCCGCCGGGCCCCAGACCATCCGCGGGGCCGGCGGCGGCCACCGCGTGACCATCGGTCGTTGTGCGGACGCCTGATCGCCGGATCGCCACCGGCGCGCCACTGGCCGGGGCCGAGGTGTGACGTCTGCTCACATCGACCACCGTCCCTCGCCGCGGTCCCAGCACTGTTCACCCTCGGGTCCGTGGCCGTTCACTTCCAGGCCATGGAAAAACTTCGGAGGCGGATAGCATGCGCGGGATCTTGGAATGAAAATCCCCGGGGGGACCCGCACATGTCCACACTTTCCGTCATCGTCCCGTGCCACAATGTCGAGGCATATGTCGCGGAAACGGTGCGCAGTCTGGCTGTCAACGCGGACCCCGAGTTCGAGTTCCTGCTCATCGACGACTGCTCGACCGACCGCACCGGGCAGATCATCGAGGACATGACCGGCACGCTGCCGAACGCGCGGGCGATCCACCACGAGACCAACCAAGGTGTGGCCCAGGCCCGCAACACCGGACTGGACGAGGCGAGCGGCGACTACGTGACGTTCCTGGACGGGGACGACTGGTACGCCCCCGGCCACCTGCGCGCCATGGTGGACCGCATATCCCGCCTCGACTGCGACTTCGCCCGCACCGACCACGTGCTGGCCACCGGCCGCAAGCGGCAGATCCGGTACGCCCCCGCCCCGCTGCGGGACGTCGTGATGGACCCGCGCGACGGCATCGCGCCCGCCCACATGGCCACCATGGTGGACTACCCCTTCGTTCCCTTCGGCGTCTACAGTTCCCGGCTCTTCGCAGACGGCGAGGGCAGGTTCGAGACGCGGCTGCGGACCGCCGAGGACCGCCTGTGGGTGTGGCGGTTGCACCTGCGGGCCCGCAGTTACGCGGCCCTCGGATTGCACGGGGCGTTCTACCGGCGGGGCGTGGAAACATCGCTCACCCAGATCTCCGACACCCGCCAGCTGGATTTCATCCCCGCCTATGACACCGTCCTGCGGGAAGTGGCCGCCGATCCGGAGGGCGACCGTTTCATGCCGAAGGCGGTCCGCACCTACTGCGCGATGATCGCCTTCCACATGAACAAGGCGGACCAGTACGAGAGTTCGGTGGCCAGGCAGCTCAAGGTCGAGTCGACGGCAGCGTTGCACCGTATGCCCCAGGATGTCCTCGACGAGACCCTCGCGACGATGGACACCGCCCGCAGCACGCTGCTGCGTCGCCTGCGCGACGCGGGGGAGGCCCACCCGGCCCGCACAGCCCCCGCGGTGGTCGGGCCCCCGGTCTTCCGCACACCGCGCACCACGGCCGCCGCCCGCCCCGCCCCGCGCCCCGCGAGCGCCCCCGACTCCGCCGACCGGTCCCGAACCGGAACCGCGCCCCGGCCGCGACCGGTGCAGATCTTCCAGGCATCCACGCTGTACGGCGCCGCGACGCTGGCCGCGGCCCTGGACGCCGGCCAGTTCGGTCCCGCCGCCCAGGCCCGGCGCGTGCTGCTGATCACCAACAACGCGGCCGTCCCCGAGGTGGCGCCGCGCCTGTCCGACATGACGGGCTTCCAGGAGATCGCCACCCGCTTCGACCAGGTCGAGGACTGGAACGAGGCCATCGCCCCGCACCACCCGGCCGGCTGGCAGCCGCGCCCGGACGACGCGCCCCTGTGGGAGCGGGTACTGCGCACCAGGTGGGCGCTCGGCACCGGAGCGGTGACGCTCGTCGTGGAGTCGATCCAGGTCAGCCCGGCCCGCAGCCTCGCCACCGTGTTCGCCGGTGCTCCGGTGCACGTGTACGCCGACGGCCTGATGAGCTACGGACCGACCCGCGACGAGCCGCCGCACTCCGTCGCGGTCCGCGTCCAACGGCTGCTTCACCTGGACCTGGTGCCGGGACTGCGCCCGCTGCTGCTCTCCGAGTTCGGCGTCGAACCCGAACTCGTCCCGCACGACGCCTTCCGCGCCGTGCTGTCCGAACTGTCCCTGGCCGCCGCCGGCGACCCGGAGCCGGCGCGGGCGGCCGAGGCGGCGCCCAGCGCGCTGCTGCTCGGCCAGTACCTGGCGGCGCTGGACATCCTCACCGCCGAGGAGGAAGAGGACCTGCACGTGCGGATGCTGCGCGCCGCCGCCGCGGCCGGTCACCGCTCGGTCGCCTTCAAACCGCACCCCACCGCACCCGACCGCTACAGCGAAGCCCTCCAGCGCGAGGCCGCCACAGCCGGGGTACGGCTGACGACACTCGGCGGAACGCTGCTCGCCGAGGTCTTCTACGCCCGCCTGCCGCTGGAACTGGTGGTCGGCTGCTTCTCCACCGCGATGCTCACCGCGGCGGCGTACTACGGCATCCCCACCGCCCGCGTCGGTACCAGGACGGTGCTGCACCAGCTGACACCCTACGAGAACAGCAACCGCGTACCGCTGGTGATCGTCGACCACGTCGTCCCCGACCTCGAAGCCGGGGCGACTCCACAGCGGCCCGAAGCCCCGCCCACCCTCCAGCCGCTGCTGCGTGCGGTCGGGTACTGCATGCAGTTTGCCCGGTACCCCTGGCTGCGCACCGACGCCGAACAGGTGCTGGCGCGGGTCACGGGAGACCCGGGCGCCGACCGGGACGGGGCGTACGCCGCGTACTTCGGCACCGAGCGGCTGACCGAGCTGGATCTGCCCGGCGGCCGGAAACGGCGCGCAACCCTGGTGCGGCAGGTGCTCTCCCGCGGCCGGCGCGAGACGGCGTCCCGGCACTGACGACCGGACCGGTAACTCGCGCCCCGGTCATGTCACTTGCAGCCGACCAGGCAACTCCCGTCCCGGTTATGCCACTTGCGGCCGACCCGACGACTCGCTGCCGGTCATGTCACTTACGCCCGGGGCCGCCCACTCGGGCCCGCTCATGTCACTCACGCCCGGGGCCGCTCATTCGCGCCCGGTCATGTCACTTACGCCCGGGGCCCGTGACCAACGGCCCGGGTCATGCCACTGACGACCGGGCCGGGTGTCGGAATACCGGCGGCTGTCGTCAGTGGGCGGCCGAACCCGCTCGCCTGCTCCGGCCGCCCCCCAGTCCCCACCCCCGTACGAGGCGGCCTGCCCCAGACCCCGGAGGAATCGTGCCCGCTCCTGTCAGGCCCCGGCCCGGCCCCACCGCACCCGATGGCGCCGGCGACACCGCAACCGGTGGCGTCCGCGCCGGCCGCGTCCGTGCCGACCGCGTCCTCGCCCCGCTCCGTACGCTGGCGGCCTGGTCACGCGGCAGCGTGCCGCTGCGCGCGGCCCTCGGCGCCGGCGTGCTGTCGTGCCTGGTGTTCTGCCTGGGCAGCCTGCTCGCCGGGAGTTACCCGCTGGGACCGCACAGCCGCAACGTCGTCGACATGGGTACGCAGTACGTGCCCTTCCACGCCTACTGGCGCAAGGCACTGCTCGGCGGCGCCGACGGCGATCTGTTCATGAACTGGAACTCCGGTTTCGGGTCCGACTTCCTCGCCGACATCGGCACCTACTTGAGCAGCCCCTTCGACCTGATGGTGGTGCTCTTCCCGGCCGACCACGTCGAACTCGCCCTCTACGTCATCAGCACGGCGAAGATCACCGCGGCCGGGGCGGCGATGGCGGTCCTGCTGCTGAGGCTGCGCCGCGGTCCGTGGCCGGTGGCGGCGGTGCTGGGGTCGGGGTACGCGCTGTGCGGCTGGACGCTCGACAACGGCACCTACGTACCGATGTGGCTGGACGGCCTGCTCGCCTTCCCGCTGCTCTGCCTGGTCGGCGAGTGGGCGCGCACCGGACGGCGCCCTGTGCTCGGGCCGGTAGTCGTGGCACTGGCGTGGGTGTCGAACTTCTACACCGCCTACATGGCCACCATCGGCGCGGGCATCGTGCTGCTCGTACGGCTGCTCACCGACGACGAGAACCGCCGGCGGCCGACCGGTGCGCTGCCCGCCGCCCGGAACGCACTGACGGGCATGCTGCCCACCGCCCGAAGCGTACTGACCGGTGTGCTGCACGCCGCCCGGAGCGTCCTGATCGGTGTCGGGCTGGCCGCCCCGCTGGTCCTGGTGGTCTACTCGGCCACCAAGGCCGCCCATCCCACCCCGCCCGTCATCTTCTCCCCGGCCACCTGGCCGGACGTCTTCGCGCGGCTGCTGCCCGCCACCAGCAGCACGGAGTCACCCGCGCTGTACATCGGCACCCCGGCGCTCGCACTGGCGCTGACCATGCCGTTCAACCGCCGCCTGCCCGCCCCGGCACGGTTCGGCTGGCCGGCCGCGATCTGCCTCGTGGCGCTCTCGCTGCACTGGCGGCCCACCCATCTGCTCTGGCACGCGGGCGCCGAGCCCAACGGCGTCACCGACCGCCAGGCCTTCGTGCTGTGCGGCCTGCTGCTGATCGCGGCCTGGCTGTCCACCGCCGACGGGCTGCCCCGGCCGCCCGCGCTCGCCGCCGGCCTGGCGGTCCTGGCCGCGCTGGTACTGGCGGCACATGGCACGTACGCCGTCGACCGGTGGTCGTACCCCCTCTTCGCCGTCGCGCTGCTCCTCGGTGTGCTGGCGGCTGCCGCCGTGCTCGTCGCACCCCGCTTGCAGAACTTTTGGAACAGTGCCCGGGTCCTGCCGGTGCTGGCCGTGGCCCTCCTGGTGACCGCCCAGGCGGGCGAGACGGCGGTGGCCGCGATGCGGGTCTCGCAGCTGGAGCGTCAGAACAGGTCCCTGTCGCCGCGGCTGGGCCGTCAAGTGCGGGAGACGGCGGCCCTCGTCACCGCCGAGGACGACTGGCCGCGCTCGCGCACCGATCCCGGCGCGGGCTCCGACCGCAACGCCCCCATGGTGGTCGGCGGCCAGGGCGGCAACTACTACAGCAGCCTGACCGCCCAGACCACCTACACCACCCTCACCGCGCTGGGCTACGGCTACTACGCCAAGGGCCGCCGCCTGATGAGCCTGGACAACCCCGTCACCGACGCCGTCTTCTCCATCGGCACCCGGATCCGCCTGGTACCGGACCCGTCGGGAGGGGGCGGCAAGGTGCCACGGGCCACCACCACCGCCGTACCGCCGCTGGTCACCGTCCGGCCAAAGCTGCGCCTGTCGCACAACGCGGCGCGCTTCGGCGGGTCCGTCTTCGCCAACCAGGAGATGCTGCTCGGCGCCCGTGTGTACGACCCGCCGGCCCGCACCACCAAGACCCGCCACGGCAAGGGTGCGGTCACCGTCTCCACCACCTGCACGCCCGGCAGCCGGGCCTATCTGTCGGCGCTGACGTTCAACGGCACGGCGACCATGAACGGCGGCCGTCCGGTGGCCTTCACCGGCAAGCTGCCCTCCGTCCGGCCACCTCTCCAGGACATCGGCGTCGTGCCGGCCTCCGGGAAAGTCCGGGTCGAACTGCGCCACACCGGGTGGCTGGACCTGCCGAGGCAGCCGATCGGCTGCCTGGTCGCGAGCCGTCTGGAACAGGCCGTACGGCACCTGAGCGCCGAGGGCGCCACCGGTGTCCACGTCGGCGGGCACTCCGTCACCGCCCGCATACCGGCAGGCAGCACCGGCACCGCGGTCCTCGCGATTCCGCGGATCCAGGGCTGGACGTGCGCGGCCGGTGCCGGCCCCGCCCACCCCGCCAAGAACTACCTGGGCCTGATCGCGGTGCCCCTGGACGGCACGGCGACCTCCGTCAGCTGTGACTTCCGCCCGCCCGGTCTCCTGCGGGGCCAAGCGATCGGCGTGGCCGCCCTGGTCTGTCTCGCGGCCACCGCGTTCTGGTACCGGCGCACCCGCCGGCGGCAGGAGGCACTGCGGTCGGAGCCGTGACCTGCCGGACGTGTGACCTGTCGGGTGCCCAGAACCGTCGGCCTGCCCACCGCCTGGAACGGCGACCCGGGCCGGGCCGTTCACGTCACCCCGCTCGACTGGCGCCGGCGGCTGGTCGGTCGACGGGCATCGAGGACGCCTTTGCAGGAAGAGCGAGAGCGTGAGCGAGGAGGCGTACCGCCTCCCGGGTATCTCCCCGCTCTCGCGGATCTCTCCGTCCGGCGTACGTGAGGGCGTACTGCTCGGCACCGTCCCGCGTCACCGAGAGGCCGAAGAACGGCTCGTGGTGTCTGTTCGTGCGGTGGGCGGGTGCCCGTCCGGTCCGGGGGGCCGGGCGGGCACCCCGGGTGTCACATGCAGGCCCGAGTGGACCAGTGGCTGCACCACAGCGACTCGACGATCGACTCGGACTCCTCCTGCATCGCCTGCAGGTCCAGGATGAACGACATGGGCGTACCTCCTTCGTGGTGGGTTGCGCCCCGGACCGGGTCGGCCGGGGACATCTGGTGGGTGACGGGATGCGGTCTCCCGTCAGTGGCGGGCCGTGTCCGCCGGGAACGGGTCGAGCAGGGGCAGTCCCGTGCCCGAGCCGTCCAGCGCCGCCCGCAGGGCGAGCAGGACACCGGCGGCTCCGGTGGCGAGGTCCGCGGAGAGGCGGAACATGTGCCGGCCGGGGACGGCCGCGTGGCCGCGGTGGCGCAGCAGGTGCCAGCCGAGCCGGACCGCCTGGTGGCGTGCCGCGGCGGCCGGGGCGTCGTCCGGCGCGTCGGGCGCGGGCGCGGCGGCGAGGGAGCAGATGAGCCCGGCGCGGCCCTCGAACAGTCCCGGCATCAGCGTGAACTCCGCCGCGCACGCGCGTTCCATCTGCTCCACCGCCTGCCGCAACCGGGCGTCGTCGCGGTGGCGCAGCACCGCGCGGGCCGCGAGCGCCACACCGGCGCTGCCGTTGGCCAGGTAGGGCGTGAGGTGCCCGCCGTTGCGGAACAGCATGCCCTTGGCGTCGACCGAGGCCTGGGCGAGGTCCTCGGCCAGCGCCGTGCCCGCCAGGTCGAGCCAGCGTTCCTCACCGGTGTGCTCATGGAGCCGGGCCAGGAACAGGGCGGCGCCCGAGGCCCCGTGGAGCAGCCCGGGGCGCCGGCCGGGCGGGCGGTCCGTGGCGCCCAGCCGCTCGGCCAGCGCGCTGCCGAGGCCGGCCGCCTCGTCGAGCAGGCCGAAGTGGAGCAGGGCCAGCCCGGCGCCCGCGGTGCCACCGGACAGGTCCGTGGTCAGGATGCCGCGTGCGGCGCGTTCCCCGGCCACCTGACCCGCCCTGGCCAGGGTGCGGCGCGCGGCCTCGGGCTGCCCGAGGCGGTCCAGTACGACCGCGGCACCGTACAGGCCGTCGTAGAGGCCGGCGCGGGTGGCCCCCGGGGCCTCGGTGGCCCGGACCAGCCAGGCGACGTGTTCCGCGGGCACGGGGTAACCGGCGGCCTCCAGGGCGTAGAGCACACCGGCGGCCCCGTGCGCCACGTCCAGGCCGGCCGGGCGGCGGAACTGCTCGGGGTCGCCCGGGAAGAGGCGGTCGGTGCGTTCGGGGGTGGCCGCGGCCACGATGCCGGCGGCCAGCGAGTCCATGACCTGCCGTATGTCTTCCGGCGAGGTGAGGTCCGCCGGTTCCCCGCCGCCCGGTGCGGCACCCGCCGTCACAGGCGGCAGCCCCCCGGCCTTCGGCGCACTGGCTGTCGGCGGCGGTGCGGCGGCGCGTTCGATCCGTCCGGTCGGCAGGGCACCACCCGCGGCCCGCCGCAGGTCGCGCACGATCGCGTCGGCGAAACCGGTGCCCAGCCCGAACCGGTCGGCGGCGGCCCGCGCGAGCTGCGCGGCCTTGCGGGAGTCCAGTTCGATGAGGAAGGTGAGCGGGAGGAAGAAGAAGAGCCGCATGCAGGCCAGCGCGTAGTCGTCGACGGCCGTGCCCTCCCGGGCGGTGGCGCAGACGAAGCCCGGCGCGCCCAGACCGCAGGCGGATCCGCCTGCCGCGTCGAAGGCCAGCTCGAAGTCGACCAGGGCCAGGCGCCCGTCGGGGCGCACCATCACGTTGCCCGGGTGCAGGTCACCGAAGACCACACCGCGCCGGTGCAGTTCCGCGATCATCGCGGTCAGCTGGTCGGAGAAGTCGAGCGCGGTACGTACGTAGGCGTCCAGGGTCGCCTTGTCCGGGTCGGCGGACAGCAGCGGATGGGCCCCGTTGAACAGGTGCCGCTCCAGCTTCTCGCCCTCGATGAACTCCTCGACCAGGTACTCGTGTTCCCACACCGTCACGTGGTCGTACAGGCGCGGCACGAAGTCCAGTCCCGCCAGGCGGCGCAGCATGCCGCGTTCCCGGTGCAGGCGGGTGACGGCGTCGGTGCCGCGGTCGTCCAGCCCGGCGAGCGGCCGGGCCTCGCGCAGGACGACGCCGCGCCCGTCACGGCGGTCGCGGGCCTTGTAGACGCCGCCGCCGTTGGAGAAGTGCAGGGCCCGCTCGATGTCGTACGGGAAGTCCTCGGGCCGTCCACCGGCGCGGGCGGCGACCTGCTCGGCCAGGAAGTCGGGCACCTCGACCCAGTCGGGCACCGAGAAGACGGGCTGCCGCAGGTCCGGGACGAGCACGCCGGCCGGGTCGCGCAGCGCGGAGACCGTCTCCCCGGCCGCGTTGACGCAGTACATCTGGCGGTACGCGCCGTAGCGCACGTACAGCACACTGTCCGCCCAGCGCAGGTCGCTGAGGATGTACGGGCCGCGGTGACCGGCCAGGCGGGCGGCGAGCGCGGTGAGCGTGCGGCGCAGCTCCGCCTCGTCGCGGGGGTAGAGGGTGAGCAGCTTCCCGCTGGAGGCGCGGGGCGCGTACTTGGAGTTCGCGGCCAGCACGGTGGCGGGGCCGCGCAGGAACTTCACCGACAGCCGGTGGTCACGGCAGTGGCCCAGCACCTTGCCGATGACCGCCTCGGCCTCGTCGAGAGCGCCGGAGACGTGGATCTTCCAGCCCTGCTCGGGGAGTTCGACACCGTCGGGGTGGAGGTAGACCCACACGCCGTCCCGGCTCCGGCGCCAGCCGTCCGGGACGCTTTTGCGGGCCGCCTCGAAGAGGTCCCCCGATTCCTCGCAGCGGCCGGGCTCGTCGTAGAAGACGGGATCGACCCGGCAGTACGCCTCATAGTCCTGCGGTCGCACTCCGCCATCCCCTCCCAGGATCGCCATACGTCCATGCCGGTGAGCGGCGTGGAGATTTCTATGCCTGGCCGCCCGGGAGGGACAAGATCTTGCGTCGGCCCGGCCCATGGGCTATCGCGCGGCGCCGCATGTCCCGGAAATCGGATACGTCTGCCCGAATACCGCGCAACCGGCGGCCGACGCAGACCATCCGGGCACGCCGTGCCCGGCCGCCGCCCCGACGGGGATTCCCGCCGCGTACAGCGGTCTCCGGCGGGCCGCGGCGGCGGCCGGCGCCGGGACCTGTCCCGCGCGGTCACCGCGGGCCGCGACCCACGACTCCGCCCAGGTGGTTCAGATCCAGCCAAATCGCGGTCGCCCGGGCGTCCTTCGCGGTGGGCACGGGGGAGGCCTCGCACTTGGTGTGATCGTCACGGCAGTCAAGAAGACGTGACAACGTAACAGTGTTCGCCGGACGCAACCCGTGGGGCGATCCGCCCATCTGGATGGTTGGCGGGCCGCGGGGGACGCTCACGAGAGCCGCTGAGCACGCACCCGCCACACAGTGACTGATCGACGACACATGGCCAGTGGATGTCACTTGGGGGAGATCCACGGAAGGGAACGTCCATGACCAGGACCAAGGGGCTGAGCCGACGCCGGCTGGCCGTGACCGGCGCGCTGGGGCTGGCCTCGCTGGCGCTCGCCGCGGTGCCCGCACACGCCAAGGGCGACATCGACATCACCGCGCCGCACAAGGCGGGCGTGGGCAAGACCTTCACGGTCTCCGCGCACGGGTCCGACGACGACGCCGTCTACCAGCGGATATGTCTGCAGGAGCGCACCGCCGGGCACGCGTGGCACCAGGTGGCGTGCGGCGCCACGGTCGCCAGGGACACGGGCAAGGACGCGCGGGCCACGGTCCGCCTGAAGAGCAGGCACCACCGCACGTTCGAGTTCCGCGCGGTGATGTACAGCCTGACCGGCCCGCACGACCACCACCCCAAGCGGTGGAGGACGTCGGAAGTGGTGAAGGTCCAGGTTCGCTGACACCGTAGCCGGGGTGACGTCACACGTGTGCGGGAACCGGCCGTAGGGGTGACGTCACACGTGCGCTGACATCAGCCATGCCCCGGGCCTTGTGGGGTGGGTGTCCACCGCACCCGGCCCGGGTTCCGGCCGTGGATCGCCGCCGACCCGGCGGCGTACCGCACGTCGCACCACCGGCTCGGCAGGACGCGTCGCCTACGGCGCTGGGTGGAGGACGAAGTCCAGAAGGGGGCGAGCAGGTCGAACGAAGCCTCGCCAGGTCCTCCTGCCGCCAGGTACTCCGCCTCAGCCGCGTACATGCCGGTGAGGACTCTCACCGACTCTTCAGTGGTTGACACCGTCATGTCGTCAGCATCAGCGCCGGAGCAGGACCTTGCCGGCGGCAATCAGACATCGTTGTGCTGCCCTGTCGGCACTTCCGCGACAGGATCTAGCCCATCCACTCCCGCAGCAGCCGCTCCCGCTCCGCGCCGCGCGGTGTTCCGCTCGCCTGGCTGCGGCCCCACTGCGACATCGCCGCCAGCGTCGTGGCCATGGTCGCGGCGCCCTCCGTGAGGCGGGAGAGAAGGGCGCGGGAGAGGTCGACCTCGGTCGCGGAGTAGCCGACGGCCGCGGCGACGTAGGCCGCCAGCTCGTGCTCGCCGCCGGACGACTCCACGCGCACCGTCATCATCGAGGGCGCCTCGTCCGCCCGGCCGGGGTGAAGGGACAGCGCCAGGTTCATCACCGTGTCCACGGCCAGGTCCTTGACCACGCCGACCTGCCGCATCAGGGACTTCACGGGGACGTCCGCGACCGTGAGCGCCCGTACGTCCTCCCACAGGTGGAGGGCGGCCTGGCCGTCACCCAGGGCCATCACGCCCTCGGGGGTCAGTCGGACCCCTGGCGCCAGACCGGACGGCTTCGCCCCCACGTACACGTCGCCCTCGGCGATCCAGAACAGGCCCACCATGGCCATGGGTTGCTCACTTCCCCCGACGACGGCACCGCCGCCGCATCACACGTCGCACGATCAGGTCCCCCCTCCGCCGCACCGCGCGAAGGAGCCGGGAAGATCCACCTTCCCGGCCGCAAATACGCTACCTGAACTGCGCGGGGATGTCTCTTAGCCCGGTGGGCGCCGAGCGAGGTACGGGCGCCCAGGGCCGGGGCCGGCCGGCCCCGGCCCGCGTGGCGTACGAGCGGCTGCGCGGCGACCTCGTACAGGACGAGCGGCGGTCCGGCCGGCCGGTCACTCCACCGGAACGCCGGTCACTTCCGCCAGAACAGGTGGTGCGTCACGCCGCTCGGGCTGGGCACCACGTCCAGGTGGTACCGGTCGAGCAGTTCGTCGGGCGTGTCCCACAGGCGCAGCCCGGAGCCGAGCTTCACCGGCGAGACCACCACGTGCAGGGTGTCGACGAGACCGGCGTCGAGGAACTGCCGGATGGTGCTGACCCCGCCGCCGAGCCGTACGTCCTTGCCCCGGGCCGCCTCCCGCGCCCGCGCGAGCACCGCGGCCGGGTCGCCGTCGACGAAGTGGAAGGTGGTGTCGGAGAGCGTGAACGACGGGCGCGGGTGGTGGGTCGTGACGAACACCGGCGTACGGAACGGGGGTTCGTCCCCCCACCAGCCGAGCCACTCATGGTCCTGCCAGGGCCCGCGCTGGGGCCCGAACTTGTTGCGGCCCATGATCTCCGCACCGATGTCGCGGGCGTAGTCGCGCGTGAAGTAGTCGTCGAGGCCCCGGCTGCCGCCGGGATCGGTGCGCATGGGCCAGCTCGCCGTGGCACCGGCCCAGGCGAACAGCCTCTCGGGGTCGACATGCCCGAACGGCCGCTCGAAGCTCTGGTCCTCCCCGGCGGCGACGCCGTCACTCGAGACGTTGAAGTTCTGGACTCTCAGCAGTTGGGCCACGTGCTCCTCCTGTGCGGGCGACGATGCGATGACAGATGCGGATGAGGGATGCGGACGGGGACTGAAGGATGCGAGATGAGGGGTGAAGGATGCGAGATGAGGGGTGAGGGGTGAGGGGTGAGGGATGAGGGATGAGGGATGAGGGATGAGAGCTGACAGGGGGGAGACTCCTCGTGCCGGGAAAACTCATCGGCCGGAGCCGTTGGCGAGGGGCACCAGCCGTGCGCGGGGCTCCTCACCGGTGCCGCCGATGCCCGAGCCACCGGGGGCGCTGAGCCACCAGGGTCGCCCGAGCCACCGGGGGCGCTGAGCCACCAGGGTCGACCGAGCCACCGGGGACGCCCAGCGACGGGGGTGAGCCGCCGGGGACGCCAAGGCGACGGGGCGGCCGACGACCGGCGTCGGACTCCCCGCCGCACCGGGCACGGCATCATGAGACCCGCTTCCTGCCCGAACATCTGTGAAAGGTCCGCTGACGTGCCCCATGCGAAGGATCACCAGAGGCAGCTGCTGGGACGGCAGTCCCGGGTCCGCGGGCTGATGCTCGGCCTGGCGCTCGGGGACACCCTGGGCGCGGCCCGGGGCGGGTTGCCCGCCGGCGGCCCGCTGCGGGCCGGGGTCAGCACGCAGCTGGCCTGCTTCACCGCGGAGGGCATCATCCGCGCGCAGGTCCGCGGAAACCACAAGGGCATCTGCCACGCGCCGGGCGTGGTGCTGCACGCCTACTGCCGGTGGGCCTTCCTGCAGGGCATCGAGACGGCGAAGATGCGGCGCCGCTGGTGGAGCGGTGGCAGCACGCCGTGGCCGGACGGCTGGCTCGCCGCCGTGCCCGCCCTGGCCGAGCGGCGCGGCAGCGCCCCCGCCACGGTGGCGGCCCTGTCCCGGATCGAGGAGGGCTACGAGCGGATGGCCACCGCGAGCCGGGGCTGTCACGCCCTGACCCGGGGCCTTCCGATCGCGGTCACCGGGATCAGCGGCATCGCCCAGGCCGCCGCGGTCGCCGCTCTCACGCACGGCGATCCCGCCGCCCAGGCCGCCACCGTCCACGCGGCCGTACTGGCCCACCACTGCCTGACACATCCCGCGGCGGGGAACGGCCCGCGCTCCCGGCCCGGCGGATCGGCCCGGTCGGCGCTGCGCGCCGGGGTCGCGGACCTGCCGTCCGTAGGCCGGCCGATCACCGACGACGAGCACCGCCGACTCGTGACGGTGTTGCGGCACGCGGAGGAGGAGCCCGGGGACGCGGCACGGCTGGCCCGCCTGGCGCCGGATGCCACCGCGCCCTCGGCGCTGCTCGGCGGCCTCTACACGGCGGCCTCCTTCCCCGGGCGTGCCGAGTTCCGTGCCGCCCTGGAGTTCGCGGCGGGCGCACCGGACGGCGATTCCGTCGCCTGTGTGGCGGGCGCGCTGCTCGGTGCGGTCCACGGGGCCGAGGCACTGCCCGTGGACCTGGTCGCTCGCCACGAACTGGCGTGGGCCCTCGACACGCTGGCCCGCGACCTGGTCACGGAACTCGACGACTCGCCCAGCGGCAGCGAGTACGTCCAGGGGTGGGACCCGCAGTGGTGGAACCGCTATCCCGGCTGGTGACGTCCCGGCCGGCGATCACGCGCCGGGGTGGACCGCCTGCACGCCGGTGCCCGCGTACGCCTTCGGGGTCAGCGTCAGCAGAAAGCGGCCGGTGGGGTGGGCGGCCGACGGCCGGGCGGCGTGGATGGCGTGGACGGTGGCCCAGGAGTGGCCGAAGCGCAGGAGCTCGGTGGCGGTGACGGCGGCGTCGGTGTCGAACGCCTCCAGCCGGATGAACCGCAGTCCCTTGATGTAGCTGAACAGGCCCGGCCGCTCGGCATCGCCGGCCGTCAGCGACAGCACCGGCGCGTAGAGGCTGCCGAGCCCGCCGGAGGCCTGCACGTAGAACGCGGCGACGGCCTCGTTGAACGGGTCCTTCGGGTCGTACAGGGCGGTGGCGGTGGTGTGGTCCAGGACGACCGCGATCGCCGCCACTACGCGGCGGCCCGCGGGCTGTGCGGGCCTGCTCCCAGACGCTCCAGCAGGGCCCGGGCCCGCGCCTCGGCCTCGGGGCTCGGCGTGCTGCCGAGGGCGGAGGCGAGTTCGGCGCGGGCCAGCTCGGCGCGCTCGGCGTACTCGGCCTGGGTCGGGGTGCCCTGTGCCAGTTCCTCGACCAGGCTCCGGATGGTCGTGCCGTGCTCGGCGGCCAGCCGGGCCAGCCGGTCCCGCGCGGCCGTGCTCACCTTGATGCTCGTCTCGTCTGCTGCTGCCATGTTCCGACTGTACCGCTTTCCTCTACTCGTGGTAGAGGGAAGCGGTTGCGGTGCGGTCAGGACAGGGGGGTCGCAGGGGGAGGCACCGGACAGGGGGGTCGCAGGGGAGGCACCGGACAGGGGGTGGGCAGAGGGAGGTACCGGTCGGCCGTTTCCGTGGGCATGATGACCTGGTGATCGATCCGACAGGTCCTGTGGTGCCGCCCGGCCGGATGAGACGGAGCCGGCAGCCGGACCTCGCGCTCCCCGGGCACCCGCGCACGCGGTTGCGCCGCTGGCGGGAGGGCGACGCGCCGGTCCTCGTACGGTCGTGTCTCGACCCGGACATCCAGTACTGGAACCGCCCCGGCCGGCTGACCACCGAGGCGGCGGCCCGCGAGCGGATCGCGCGCTGGGAACAGCGCTGGGAGAACGAGGAGGCCGCCGTCTGGGCCGTCGTGGCCGAGGACGACGACGTACCGAGGGGGCTGATCGGCCTCGCCGACCTGGATCTGCGGGGCGGCAGCGGGGAGTTCGTCTACTGGCTGCTGCCGGCCGGCCGCGGGCGCGGGGTCATGGCACACGCCGCGGTGGCCGTCAGCCGGTGGGCCTTCGACAGCCTGGGGCTCCACCGCCTGCGCATCACGCACTCCGTGGCCAACACGGCCTCCTGCCACGTAGCCACAGCGGCCGGCTTCGCGCTGGAAGGGACCATGCGCAGCGCGCTGCTCCACGCCGACGGCTGGCACGACGAACACCTCCATGCCCGGATCCGCGACGACACCGAAGGGGCCCCGGGCTGACGGGCTCGCCTCCCCGTTCCGTCCCCCCGGCGATCGTCAGGCGGCCGTCGACCGCAATGACTCCCGGTACTGCCGGGCCGTGGTCATCAGCGTGTCGAGCGCGTCCCGGGTGCGGAGCAGGTCGGTGATGTGCTCGGAGAGCCGGTCGCGTTCCTGGGCCATCCGCTCCAGCGCGGCGTCGGAGGTCTCCTCGCTGGGCATGTCGACGCACGGCAGCAGGTCGATGATGGTGCGGCTGGAGAGGCCCGCGGCGTACAGCCGCTGGATGAACGCGACCCGTTCGACATCCTCCTCCGTGTAGTGCCGCTGCCCGCTGGGGCTGCGCGCGCTGCGGAGCAACCCCTGCTCCTCGTAGTAACGCAGGGATCTGACGCTGACCCCCGTACGCGACGCGAGTGCACCGATCCGCATGCGTCCTCCCGAATATGACCTGCGCCACAGGAATCCTGCGGCGCAGAGCTTGCCTCTGACACCTATGTGAGGTTTTAGCGTAACTGCCGTGCCCGAGATCCGGGTACGGCAGAACACGATGGAGTCCTGACGTGACAACCCTTTTCGACAGCTATCGGCTCGGGGACCTGACGCTGCCCAACCGGGTGGTGATGGCCCCGATGACGCGGGTCCGGGCCGCCGCGGGCGGTCTGGCCACACCGTCGATGGCGACGTACTACGCCCAGCGGGCCACGGCGGGGCTGATCGTGACCGAGGGCGTGCAGCCGAGTCCCGTCGGTCAGTCGAATCCGGGCACGCCGGGACTGCACACCGAAGAGCAGGTCGCGTCCTGGCGTCCCGTGACCGCCGCCGTGCACACCAACGGCGGCCGGATCTTCGCCCAGATCATGCACGGCGGACGGGTCTCGCACCCCGACACGACCGGCATGCGGCCGGTCGGACCGTCGGCCGTCCCCGCCGTCGGCGAGGTGTTCAGCCCGAGCGGGCCCCAGCCCGCGCCGACCCCGCGCGCCCTGGACACCGCGGAAGTGCCCGAGCACGCCCGGGCGTACGCCGAGGCGGCCCGGCGCGCCGTCGCGGCCGGCTTCGACGGCGTCGAACTCCACGGCGCCAACGGTTACCTGATCTCGCAGTTCCTCTCCTCCAACGCCAACCTCCGCACGGACCGCTACGGCGGCTCGGTGACCAATCGGATCCGGTTCGCCGTCGAGGCGGCCGCCGCGACCGTCGACGCGGTGGGCGCCGCCAGGACCGGCATCCGCCTCTCCCCGGGCGGCGGCTTCTGGGGAGTCGAGGAGAGCGAGGTCCCCGCGCTCTACACCGCGCTCCTGACCGAACTGGCCCGCCTCGAAGTGGCGTACGTCCACCTGGAGGCCACCGTCGGGGAGGACGTCCTCGTCGGCCTGCGCCGCACGTGGCCGGGCACCCTCATCATGAACCCCGTGCTGCCCATGGGCCCCAAGCAGACCGGCCGCGCCGAAGCCGACCACTGGCTCGGGCTGGGCGCCGAACTCATCAGCTTCGGCCGCGGCTTCATCGCCAATCCCGACCTGGTCGAGCGCCTGCGCACCGGTGTCCCCCTCGCCCCCGTCGACGAGGCCACGTACTACCAGGGCGGCGACGCCGGATACCTGACGTACCCGGCATACCGGTACGCGCACACGGCCTGAGCGGTGCCCGGCGACAGCGGGCGCGTCGGGGGCGGGCCGGGGGAGGAGCCGGGCGCCTCAGTGATGTGATCTGTCAGCGCCGCGTTCGTCGCGGCGGCTGTCAGTGCCGACTGCGACACTGTCCGGCGCGGGAGTTCGGCGGCGGCGCGGGTTAAGGTGCACTCATGGAACGGGTTTTGGTGGTGGGTGCCACGGGTGCGGGCAAGTCCACGCTCGCCCATGCCCTGGGCAGCCGTCTGGGGCTGCCCTACCACGAGATGGACGCGCTGTACTTCAACGGCCCGGGGTGGGCCGTCAACGACCGGCTGGTCGAAGACGTGGCACGGGTCACCGCCGGGCCGCGCTGGATCATCGACTCCCTCGGCCACCCGGAAGTCCGCGACCTGCTGTGGGGCCGGGCCGACACGGTGATATGGCTGGACTACACCAGGCGCGTCATCATGCCCCGCGTCCTGCGCCGTTCCGTCCGGCGGACCGTCACCCGCGAGGTCGTCTTCGGCGGCAACAGGGAGACCTGGGTGGGCTGGCTGAGCCGGGAGCACCCGGTCTGGTGGTCCTGGTCCCAGCACCGGACCCGCCGCCGCGACATCGCGCTCCGCCTCCGTGACCCCCGCTTCGCCTCTCTCGAAACCCGCCGCTTCGGCCGCCCCCAGGACACGGCGGCCTGGCTGGCCTCCGTCCGCTGAGGGGGAGGCCGGCCGGCAAGCTCCTCACGGGAAATTCGGACCGTTGGTCTGGTTTGAAGATACGGACCGCGGGTCTGTTTTTCGAGCGAGAGGAGCAGCGGGACGCGTCGGCGCGCGTCAGCGCCGAGCCGCGCTCGCGCCGAGCCGGTTCAGCGGCGGCGGCCGGGTCTGTGCACCCGCGGCTGCCGAGCCGCCGCACCGTCGACTGCCGAGCCGCCGCACCGTCGACTGCCGAGCCGCCGCACCCGCGGCTGCCGAGCCGCCGCACCATCGGCTGCCGAGCCGCTTCGTCGGCGGCTGCCGGCCGCGTTACCGGCGGCTCGGGAGCGTGGCGAGCGCCTGTGAGCGCTGGGCGACCAACTCCTCGTAGGTGCCGTCGCGTTCGGCCCACCGGTGCATCAGGACGCCCTTGACGAGCACCTCGCGCGGAGTGGGCTCGCCGCGGAGCAGGTCCATCACCTCGGTGGCGAACTCCGCGAGCCCGAGCGCACGGGGGTTGAGCCGTGCCTGCTCCGGCGTGGTGGCGACCGCCGGGGGGACGAGTTCGCAGACCTCGACGCCGGTGCCGTCCAGTTGGGCGCGCAGCGCCTCGGAGTAGGCGTGCACGCCGGCCTTCGAGGCGGCGTAGGTCGGCAGGAGCGGGAACGGCAGGAACCCGATGCCCGACGTCACCGTGACGACCGTGCCCGCGCCGCGTCCGATCAGGTGCGGGGTGAACGCGTCGACGACGCGGATGGTGCCGAGGAGGTTGGTGTCGACCGTCCGCTCCGTGACGCTGAAGTGCGCGGGGTCGCGCAGGTCCTCGGGGAGCATGACGCCGGACATGGTCACGACGGTGTCGAGATCGGGGTGGCCGGCCAGGACCGTGTCGCGGGCGCGGCCGACGCTGTCCTGGTCGGTCACGTCGAGGGGAACGGTGCCGAACCCCTCGGCCGCGAGCCGGTCGAGCAGGTCGGTGCGCCGTCCGCCGATGATGACGGTGCTGCCGGCCGCGGCGAAGCGGCGCGCGAGTTCGAGGCCGATGCCGGAGGTGGCGCCGGCGATGAAGACGGTGCGGTGGGTGATGTCCATGGGCTGTGCTCCTGCTGGGGCCGCCGGCCGCGAGGAACCGGTGGCCGCGGTCGATGAGTGCGGGTGACGTTCCTCAGCGTGGACCTGTTCTCCGGCCGGAGGCAGGGCCCCCGCCTCCCGGGGGTCCGGCAGGGCCACCCTGCCGACGCGGTGCCGTTCACCGACCGACACGTACGACGTCCGTACTCGCCTCAAGGGTCTCAAGGGACTCAAGGGACCGCCTCCCTCATATGTGGTCTCCGTATCCGTCCCCCTGCACGTTCTTTGTGTGCGGTGCCGGGCGGCACCCCCGCGGCCGGGGCGGTCGTCCTCGATTCGGCTACTCTCGGCGCCACTGATGTCAACTCAGCGATCCGGTCGGGCTGCGACCGGATCGCCACCCGGGAGACGCCGACACATGAACAGGCCAGCATCGCCACCGTCCGGAGCGGAGCGGACCGAGGCATCGGCCGTCAGGATCGGCGCTCTCGTGCCGCTGACCCGGCCCGGCTGGGCCGAGGCCGGTCGACACCTGCTGGCCGGACTCGAACTGGCCGTGCGCGACGTCAACGACTCCGGGGGGGTCGACGGAAGAGCACTGGAGCTGGTGGTCCGGGACACCGCGGCCGACCCGCAGCGGGCCGCGGTGGCCGTGGACGAACTGGCTCACCTGGGCGTGGCCGCCCTGGCGGGGGAATACCACAGCGTCGTCGCCCGCGCCGCCGCGGCCAGGGCCGACGCCCTCGGCCTGCCGTTCCTCTGCTCCTCGGCGGTTCTCGACGCGCTCACCGAACAGCCGACGGACCACGTCGCGCGCCTCGCCCCGCCGCAGTCCCGCGGCTGGCAGATCTACGCGGACTTCCTGCTCGGCGCGGGCCACAGCCGTATCGCCGTGGCGACCGTACCGAGCGTCTACTGGGCGTCGGGGACCCGCATCCTGCGCGACCACCTCGCTCCGCGCGGTGGCAGCGTCGTAGAACTCGACATGGGCGCGCTCACACCCGCGGCGGTGTGCGACGCGCTCGTCGAGCATCGCGCGACGGCCCTCCTGCTGCTGGTCGGCCACCCGGAACCGGCGGTCTCGATCGTCAAGGCCGTACGCCGCGACGAACGCCTGGCCGACACCTTGATCGGCGCTCCGGCCGGGCAGCCGGAGCTGGCCGAATGGGCGACGCTGCTGGGCGCCGACGGCGCCGAGGTCCCGTTCCTGCGTTACCTGCCCGAGCGCCTCGGTCCACTGGGCGAACGGGTCGGGGCGGCCCTGCGTGAGCGGCTGGCCGAAGCACCCTCCTTCGTCGCCTTCGAGGGCTACGACACGATCGCCGTCCTCGCGGACGTGTTGCGTACGCACGGCCCGGACGGCACGCGCACCGCCGGCTCCTGGACGCGCGTCGCAGTAGAAGGCACCCGCGGGCCGGTCCGCTTCTCCCGCGTCCCGGGCATCAGCGTGTGGCAGTGGGCCGGGGCCCCGGTTCAGGTCGTCGACCGGGACCCCACACGACCTGACCGCTTCCGAACCCGTCACGTCCCCGTGCGGACTCCATGACGACATGAAGGCCGGCCGTCATTCACCTGAGCGTGGTCACGCGATGGGATCCACGTTCCACGCCTCAGGCAGATCGCTGCCGCACAAGACACGGACGAAGTGGTGCTCGCGCACGATGTCGTGCTCCTGGCAGTCAGGACACCGTCGGAAGACCACCTGATGGGTGAAGCCGGACGGCCGCCCGAGCCCGGCGCCGTCCAGCGCACGGGCGACCGTCGACCAGGAGCTGACGTCCGGGCAGTAGCCGGTCGAGTGATTGCTGACCTCGCTCACGGCCCATCGGCCTGCCGCACGTAGGTAACCGATCTGGGCTTCAGGTGGTGAACGAGTGCAGCTCGGCCGCCGCGAGGGTCTGTTCCGCGTCGTACGCCTCGAAGGTGCCCACACGTCGGAAGCCCAGGCGGGCGGCCAGTCGGAGGGAGCGGGAGTTGGCGGTCCGGGTCACCAGCAGGACCGGCTGGTCGGGCAGTTCGGCGGCGGCGGCACGCAGGGCGGCCGTGGTGGCTTCGAAGGCCAGCCCCGCGCCCTGGCTGCTGTGCCGCAGAAGGTACGACAGCTCCAGCTCGCCGCCCTCCGCGGTGACGTGTCCGGGCAGGTCGGCCGTGCGTCGGTCGAGCACGAGGGTCCCGAGGAGCCGGTCGGTCTCCTTGTCAGAGATGACGTAGGTACCGGGCTTGCCGGCGACGGCGCCGCGGCCCGTCCACCGGCCCGTCCACCGGCCCGTTTTGCAGACCCTTCACGCGGCCGGTGCGCCGAACGCCCCTGCCGCGGCGAACATCGCCTCGACGGCCCGCCGCACACTGATCTGACCGTTGCCGGCCACGATGTGCAGGCCGTAGGCGTCCTCCAGCGCCACGAGGTTCAGGGCCGCCGTCGGCGTGTCCAGCGTCAGGCGGAAGGCGCCGGTGTCGACGCCGTGCTCCAGCACGGTCCGGTACGTGGCCAACTGCCGTTCGTACATCGACTCGACCAGTGTGGTGTGCAGCGGTGAGGTTCCCGCCACCACGTCGAACTCGTACAGCAGGCGCATCAGCGCGTCGTCGGGACCCGTCGGCAGCCCCGCGCGGATCGTCTCGCCCAGCAGCCGCGCGGGGTCCTCGATGCTGCCCCGCAGCGCGTCCCGCCGGTCGCAGAAGCGTTCCATGCCCGCCCGGTAGGCCTCCCTGAGCAGGGCGTCCAGGTCGTCGTAGTAGTACAGGACGGCCCCGCGGGTCAGCCCCGCCCGGCGGGCCACGTCCGCGAGCGAGAGGGAGCGCAGCCCGGTGGTGGCGGTCGTGTCGATGACCGCCTGGATGAGGTGGGCGCGGCGTTCGTCCTGGTTCTTGGGGCGGGCCATGCCTTGACAGTAGCCGAGATCCTCATGAGACTCGACCCATTCTTTGACGCCGATGACAAATAACGCGCGCACCGTCTCGGCATGCCTTCGCCACCCCCACGTGGCGTGCCCCCAGAACCGAGGACCCACCATGCTCGACACCCTGATCACCGGCGCTCGTGTGCGCACGTTCGACGACGCCCGGCCCTGGGCCGGCGCCGTCGGCATCACCGGCGGTCGCATCGCCTTCGTCGGCGAGGAGGCGGACGCCCCCGCGGCCCGCGAGCACCGCCGCCTGGACGGCGGCCTCCTCACCCCGGGCATCATCGACAGCCACAACCACCTGCTCCTCGGCTTCGACCCCGACGCCGTCAGCCTCGAAGGCGCCGAAACCCTCGAAGAGGTCCGCCGCCGCATCGCCGAACTCGCCGACGCCCGTCCCGACCTGACCTGGATCTGCGCCGAGAACGCCGTGTACTCCGTGGTCCCCGGCCGCCGCCCCGCCGCCCGCGACCTGGCAGGACTCACCTCCCGCCCCGTCTTCGTCACCACCTACGACCAGCACTCGGTGTGGCTCAACGACGCCGCCGTAGGCGCACTCGGCCTGGACGAGGGCGGCGACATCCCCTGGGGCCGCCCGGAGCGGGACGCCGACGGACACGCGACCGGGTGGGTCACCGACTTCTACACCAGCGCCATGACCACGGCGGGCCTGGCCGGCCTGCAGCGCGACATCCCCATGTACTCGCCCGAGCGGCGCTACCGCAAACTGCTGGGCAGCCTGGAGATGGCCACCGCCGCCGGCATCACCACCGTGGTGGAGCCCCAGGTCCCGCTCGCGGAGATCGACCTGTTCCGGCGCGCCCGGGACGAAGGCCGCCTCAGCTCCCGCGTCGTCGCGGCGCTCTTCCACCCCATGGGGTCCGACGGCGCCTTCCGGCAGCGGCTGCGCGCGGCGGCCGACGCCGCCCCGAGCGGCGACCGCCTGGCGTTCGGCCCCGTCAAGCTCTACGCCGACGACGTCATCGAACCCCACAACGCCTGGATGCTCGCGGACTACGCCAACCGGCCCGGACACCGCGGCCACCCCTCCGCGCCCCTCGGCGAACTCACCCAGGTCATCACCGAACTGGACCGCCTCGGCTTCCAGACCCACACCCACGCCACCGGCGACGGCGGCATCCGCCTCGCCCTGGACGCGATCGAACACGCCGCCCGCGCCAACGGCACCCGCGACCGCCGGCACGGCATCGTGCACGTCGAGTGCCTCGCGCCGGAGGACCTGCCGCGCTTCGCCCGGCTCGGCGTCACCGCCGCCATGCAGCCGCGCCACTGCTCCCCGGACCTCGTGGCCGGCACCTGGATGGAGAACATCGGCGAGGCCCGCTGGGACCGCGCCTGGCGACTGCGTTCGCTCATGGCCTCCGGCGCCCACGTGGCCCTCTCCAGCGACTGGCAGGTGGGCGAGATGGACCCCCTCGTCGGGTTCTACTCGGCCCTGACCCGGGCCGGCCTCGACGGCAAGGACGCCTGGACCCCGCAGGAGCGCATCGGACTCGACGACACGTTGCGCGGCTACACCGCCGAGGGCGCATGGGCCTGGCACCGGGAGGGCGAGTACGGCGTCGTCCGCGAGGGAGCGAAGGCCGACCTCGTCGCCTGGTCCGCCGACCTCTACGCGCTCGAAGCGGACCCGGCTGCCCTGCTGGAGCAGCGCGCCGAGACCACCTGGGTGGGCGGCGAGGTCGTCCACGAGGCCGCCACGGCGCGCGCCACCCCCGGCCACCACGGTGCGCTCACCTCCTGCTCCGCCCACGCCGAAGGCGGCCATGCCCATGCCTGACCTCTCTCCCGGCGAGGGCGGCGCACGGCTGCGCCGCAGCCTGAAACTGCGCCACATCGTCTTCCTCGGCCTGGCCTTCATGGCCCCGCTCGCGGTGTTCGACACCTTCGGCCTGGTCTCCGAGGCGACCGACGGCCACGTGCCGCTCGCCTACCTGGCCGTCCTCGTGGCGGTGGGACTCACCGCGCTCAGCTACGCGCGGATGGCCCGCCGCATCACCTCAGCCGGATCCGTGTACACCTACGCCGGCAAGGCGCTCGGGTCGCCCGTGGGTTTCCTGGTGGGCTGGTCCGCCACGCTGGACTACGTGCTGCTGCCCATGCTCAACGCCCTGCTGGCCGCGATCTACATGGGCGCGGTGCTCCCGGGCGTCCCGGCGTGGGTGTGGGTGCTGTCCACCGTCGTGGTGTGCACGGCGCTGAACCTGGTGGGCGTGAAGATGGCCGCCAAGGTGAACGTGGCCCTCGTCGTCATCCAGGCCGGTGTGGCCCTCGCGTTCCTCGTGTTCGCGGTGCGGGCCGTCCTCACCCATGGTGAGTCCTTCGGGACGACCGGTCTGGACCCGGCCACGGTGTCGCTGCCCGACCTGTTCGGCGGCGCGTCGCTGCTGGCGCTGTCCTTCCTGGGGTTCGACGCCGTCTCCACGCTCTCCGAGGAGGCCGAGCGGCCGCGCCGGGACATCCCACGGGCCATCCTGCTCATCGTGGTCGCCGCCGGGGTGTTCTTCCTGGCCGTCACCTACGCCATGCAGACGCTGTTCCCCGACGTGTCGGCCGTGGGCGACATCGTGGGCGCCTCACCGGAGATCGCCAAGTACATCGGCGGTGCCGCGTTCCAGTCGGTGTTCGTGGGCGGTTACCTCACGGCGGTGCTCGGCTGCGGTCTGACCCAGCAGATGAGTGCGGCACGGCTGCTCTTCGCCATGGGGCGCGACGGCATGCTGCCGCGCGCGGTCTTCGGACGGCTCGACCCGCGCACCGGTGTCCCCGCCCTCAACGTGCTCCTCGTGGGCCTCGTCGCCGCCTCCGCCGTCTTCCTCGACCTCGGCAGCGCGGCCTCACTGATCAACTTCGGCGCCTACGTCGCCTTCGCCGCGGTGAACCTGGCGGTGATCGGTTTCTGGGTACGCGACCGGCGCGCGGGGCGGGCGGAGGCCCGGGGCCCTGTCGCGGCCGTGCTGCAGGTGCTGCTGCCGGCCCTCGGGTTCCTCGTGAACGTGGCCCTGTGGATCAGTCTGGACACCCCGGCCAAGGTGGTGGGCGTCGTCTGGGCGCTGGCGGGTGTGACCGTCCTCGCCTTCCGTACGAGCGGATTCCGCAGGCCGGCGCGGACGTTGAACCTGGAGGAGTGAGCGGGGGCGCCCGGAACGACTCAGGGGACCGCCCCACGGGGGGGCGGCTCCCCGGACACCCCGGACACCCGCGAGGCGGTGGCGACCCGGGACGAGCCGGCGGCGGCGATCGCCGCGATGTTCGAGCTGACGCCGCCGCCTGCCCCGGCAGGCCCCGCAGTATTTGCCGCGCGCAGTTGTAACAACTATCGTTACGACAAGAACCGAGGGGTGAGGGAGGTGGAGTCCGGCGTGAGTGCCAACAGCAGGCTGACCATCGCGGCGCACGCCCTGACGTGGATCGGGTTGTATCAGCGGCGTGGCCACGAGGTCGCCACCTCCGAGCAGATCGCGACGAGCGTCAACACCAACCCGGTGGTGATCCGCCGCCTGCTGGCCAAGCTGAGCAAGGCGGGGCTGGCCGATTCACGGCGGGGGGCGGGGGCGGGCTGGAGGCTCGCGCGGGACCTGGCGGCGATCACCCTGCTCGACGTCTACCAGGCGATCGAACCGGGCCCCGTCTTCGCCCTGCATCGAGCCACACCGGACCCCGAGTGCGTCGTGGGCCACGGCATCGGGCCGGCGATGTCCGCCGTGTACGACGATGTGGAGGCCGCCCTGCGCAGGGAGCTGGCCAAGACCACGCTGGAGGACGTGCTGCGGGACGTCCTGAAAGCCGCCTGACCTCGGACCGTCGACTTCCCCTGACCGAGGGGATCGCATTCCGCACCCATCGATGTAACAAAAATGGTTACATCAAGAAACGGAGAGTCTCATGGGACAGCTGGACGACAAGACCGCTCTCGTCACCGGCGCCTCCAGCGGCATCGGCCTGGCGATCGCCCGCCGTTTCGCCGCCGAGGGGGCGACCGTTTACCTGACCGGGCGCCGCAAGGCCGCGCTGGACGCCGCCGTCGCGCAGGTCGGCGCCCGAGGCATCGCCGTCCAGGGCGATGCCTCGGACCTCGGCGACCTCGACCGGCTCTTCGCCGAGGTCGCGAACCGCAGTGGCCGCCTGGACATCGTGGTGGCCAACGCCGGGGTCGGCGACTACGGCCCGCTGGGCGAGATCACCGAGGAGGAGTACGACCGCACTACCTCGATCAATCTCAAGGGCACGGTCTTCACTGTCCAAAAGGCGCTGCCGCTGCTGACGGCCGGCGCCTCGGTGGTGCTCCTTTCCTCCAGCGCGGCCCTGCGGTCCGTCCCGGGCCTGGGCATCTACGCCGCCACCAAGGCCGCGATCCGCAGCCTCGCCCGCACCTGGGCCGCCGAACTGGCCGGCCGGGGAATCCGCGTCAACACCCTCACTCCCGGCCCTGTCGAGACCCCGGGCGGGGACGAGCTCCGCGCCGCTTTCCCGCACGGCGATCGGACCACCGCCGCCGAGCCCGCCCCACCGACCCCGCTCGGCCGCGTCGGCCGTCCCGACGAGGTCGCCGCCACCGCCCTCTACCTGGCCGGTGACCAAAGCACCTTCACCACCGGCGCGGAACTGTTCGTCGACGGCGGCGCCACGCAGCTCTAGGGTCCACCAGAGTCCACCAGAAGGGCCCTAGATGCCGAACGGTGCGGCGTAATGGACCGTGCCGCTGGGCAGCGGGCGGCCGGCGTCGAGGGTGAGGGCCATCATGGCCTCGTCCGGGACGTCGATGCCGAGTCCGATGCCGTGCTCGGAAGCGCGAGTGAAGCCGAACCGCGGGTAGTACGCCGGGTGTCCGAGGACGGTGACGAAGTGCTCGCCAAGCTTCTCGGCGGCCCGCAACGAGGCGCGGATCGCCGCGGAGCCGGCGCCGGTCCTCTGGTGTTCGGGCCGGACGGCGACGGGACCCAGGCACAGGGCCGGGGTGTCGTCGATGTGGCAGCGGGTCAGCAGCGCGTGGCCGACGAGCCTGCCGTCGTGGCCGGCGGCGACGACGGACAGTCCGTTGATCCATGAGGGGTCGGCGCGCAGGGCGTCGACGAGGTCGGCCTCCGAGGGAGTGCCGAACGCGGCGAGGCTGATGTCCCGGATGGTGGAGATGTCGGCGCTGGTCTCAGCGCGCGTGATCCAGTCGATGCTCACGATGGATGGAGATCCGTTCCATGGCTGGTTCGTATCGGTGTCGCCTCGCGAGCTCACGCTCCCAGCGAGGCGAATTCGGACGAGGTCAGGCCACGGCCCGGGACGTGAGGGTGGTCCGGGCGGAGCACAGGGCAGTGGCCTTGAGCGCGGTCATCGACCCTCACCTCCCGACTTTCTCGATCCGGTTGGGACACGAACGCCGGACACCATAGCGCAATGACTCGTCCGGGACCGCCCCGTTCACCGCATCGCGCTCGGGGAGACCGGCGTGGGGCGGTCGACGGGGCCGCGGAGACGTGGGGCCGTGGGGCCGTGGGGCCGCCAGAACCTACACGGCGATGGTAAAAATCGACGTCGTGTAGAGTTTTTCCAGGGGGGCGCTCCAGCTCCCTTCGAGTACTCCCTGGAGGAGCAGTGCAGGAACAGAAGTGGCTCATCACCGGCGTCAGTACGGGCCTGGGGCGTGCCTTCGCCCAAGCCGCTCTGGCGGCCGGGCACACCGTCGTCGGCACCGTCCGCTCCGAGGATGACCTGCGGGCCTTCGAAGAGCTCGAACCCGGGTACGCTCACGGCCGCATCCTGGACGTGACCGACGGTGACGCCGTCTCGCACGTGGTCGCGGAGGCGGAGCGGAGCGTCGGCCCCCTGGACGTCGTCATCGCCAACGCCGGTTACGGCCTGGAGGGCACCTTCGAGGAAACACCGCTGGCCGAGGTGCGGCGGCAGTTCGAGGTCAACGTGTTCGGGGCGGTGGCCACCCTCCAGGCGGCGCTGCCCCACATGCGCCGGCGCCGCCGCGGACACCTGATGGCCGTCACCTCCATGGGCGGGCTCATGGCCGTGCCCGGCATGTCCGCCTACTGCGGCAGCAAGTTCGCCCTGGAGGGCATCCTGGAGGCGCTGGGCAAGGAGGTCGCACAGTTCGGGATCCACGTGACGGCGATCGAGCCCGGCTCCTTCCGCACCGACTGGGCCGGACGGTCCATGACACGCGCCGCGCGGTCCGTCGACGACTACGACGAGCTGTTCGCCCCCATCCGCGAAGCGCGGCAGAAGGCCAGCGGGAACCAGCTGGGCGATCCGGCCAAGGCCGGGGACGCCGTCGTACACATCGCGTCGGTCGACCAGCCGCCGGCCCACCTCGTCCTCGGCTCGGACGCGCTGCGGCTGGTCACCGCCGCACGCACGGCCGTGGACGAGGACATCCGCGCGTGGGAGACGCTCTCCCGTACGACCGACTTCGCCGAGGGGGCCCAGCTCTGATGCCGGGCCACCACCCCGCGCGGAGCCGGCGCGCCACCGAACGCAAGGGCGATGTCAGGGAGCGGGCCATCCTGGACACCTGCGAAGCCCTGCTGGCGCAGAAGGGCTACGACGCCATGACCGTCGGCGACCTCGCCCAGGGCGCCGGCATCACGCGCGGCGCCCTGTACTTCTACTTCGGTTCCAAGCAGGAAGTGGTCACGGCGCTCGTGGCCCGGACCGTCGAGCACCTGTGGGAGCGGTCCCGGGCCACCGCGCAGGCCGACGAGCCGCGCCAGGCCATCGCAGAGGCGATGCGGCGCACGGTCGAGCTGTGGAACGAGCACGGCCTGGTCATGCGTACGGCGATCGACCTGTCGTTGACCGTGCCGGAGATCGGTGAGTTGTGGAGTCATACTGCTGACCTGTTCATCACGGCCATCACCGCTGTCCTGGAACGAGCCGGCGTGCGGGCCGGCACCGAACCGGAGCAAGCTCCGGCGATGGCCCGCGCCCTGTGCTGGATGATCGAGCGGACCTTCTACCACGCCTCGCAAGTCTCCCGCGAGGAGCTGCAAAAAGCATCTTCGACCTGCGAACACATCTGGCTGACCAGCGCCGGTCTGACCGCCTGACACATCTGGCACCGACGGTGAAGCCCAGGAACCGAGCTGGGATTTCCAGCCGTTCGCCGCTCCGCGACCGGCCGAAAGCAGCGGGCGGGCGGGGGCGGGCTTGCGGGGGGTGAGGCGCCTGTAGTGGGCTGTCGGGCATGAGAAGGAAAAGCATCGCGGCGCTGGCCGCGGCCCTGACGATGGCGCCCCTCCTGGCGGCGGGCGCGCAGGGACAGCGGGCGGAAGCCGCCGAACCGGGCGGTGGCGCCGCACCGCCCTCCCTGGACGCACCGCCGGCCCTCGCCGCCTCGCTGTTCCACGAAGCCCCGCCCTCCGCCGACGCACCGTCACCCCGCCAGGCCCCACGCGTCGATGGCGTCGATCTCGACACGGTGACCATCCCCGAATTACAGGCACGCATGCAGCACGGGTCGTTGACCTCGACGGCGTTGACCCGGGCGTACCTGCGCCGGATCAAGGCCGTCGATCCGAAGATCGACGCCGTACTGCGGACCAGCCCGACGGCCCTGCGGCAGGCGGCTGCCAGCGACGTGCGGCACCGCCGGGGCGCGGCCCGCGGGCCGCTCGACGGCATCCCCGTCCTGCTCAAGGACAACGTGAACACCCGCGACATGCCGACCACGGCGGGCTCGCTCGCGCTGGCCGGGAAGCCGCCGGGCGCGGACGCGGTCCTCGTCCAGAGGCTGCGGGCGGCGGGCGCGGTGATCCTCGGCAAGACCAACATGTCCGAGTGGGCCAACTTCCGTGCGGCGAAACCCACGTCGGGCTGGTCGGCGGTGGGCGGCCAGACCCACAACCCCTACGTTCTGGACCGCAACCCCTGCGGCTCGTCCTCGGGGTCGGCCGCCGCCCTCGCCGCGTCGCTGGCCCAGGTGGCGATCGGCACCGAGACGGACGGCTCCATCGTGTGCCCGGCCGGGATGAACGGGGTGGTCGGTCACAAGCCGAGCCTCGGCCTGGTCAGCCAGAAGGGCGTCGTCCCGATCTCCGCGGAGCAGGACACGGCGGGCCCCATGGCCCGCAACGTCACCGACGTCGCGCTCACCCTCTCCGTGCTCTCCCAACTCCCCGGGAATTCCGGACCCTCAGGGATTTCCGCACACTCCGGGATTTCCGGACCCTCCGGCCGCGACACCGCCCACGCCGCGCGCACCGCGGACGCCGCCCGCCTCACGGACGCGGCGCTGCGGCCCGCCGCGCTGCGCGGCAAGCGGATCGGCCTGTGGCGGCTGCCCTCGCTCGGCGCGGACGTGGATGCCCTGATGACCCGGACGGCGGCGCGGCTGCGCGCCGCGGGTGCGCAGGTCGTCGAGGTGACCCCGCCCTATCAGGACCGCCTCGCAGAACTCGAGTTCCCGGCGCTGCTGAGCGAGTTCCACCGGGACATCGACTCCTACCTCGCCACCCGCCAGGGACCGCGGGACCTGGCCGGGCTGATCGATTTCAACCGTACGCACGCGGCCGAGCGGACCTGTTTCGCGGGCCAGGAACTCTTCGAGGAGGCGCTGGCCGCGCCGGCGACCACGGACCCGGGGTACCGGGCCATGCGTGCCGAACTGAAGGACCTCTCCCGGCGTTCCATCGACGAGACCCTGGCCGCCCACCACCTGGACGCGATCGCGTCCCCGACGAACCCGCCCGCGTGGACGACCGACTGCGCGCGCGGTGACAACGACGTGATCCCGTCCTCCACCCCGGCCGCCGTCGCCGGCTACCCGTCCCTGTCCGTGCCCGCCGGGTTCGTGGGCGAACTGCCGGTCGGCTTGCTCCTGATGAGCGGCGATCACCAGGACGCCGAACTGCTGTCGCTGGGGGCGGCCGTGGAGCACCGCCTGGACGCCCGCCGGGCGCCCCGCTACCTGCCCACGTCCCCGCCCGCCGCCTCCCGCTCCCACTCCCGCTGAGCCGCGCACGCCGAGGCCGCGCCCGGACACGGACACCGGGCGTCGGCCACGGCGCGGCCCCCCGCCGCACACGGAACCAGTCCGGGCACGCGTACCCTGCCGCCCCTGACTCGGGGGTTTTCCCCATGGGACGCGGCTCCGTCGCTGCGTAGGATCACGGGAACCGATCACGGGCCATCGGTCCCCGGTCACCGACCACCGGGCACCGATGGCCGGTCACGGGCACTGATCATCGATCCGATTCGCTCCGTACGGGGGATTCCATGCGACGCCGACCGGCTTACGCCGTCACAGCAGTGGCCTTGGCCGCGACAGCAGCCGGCGGGCTCTCCGCCTGCTCGGTCATCGAACAGAAGAGTTTCGAGGACGATGCCGAGGTGTCCCAGAAGGTCACCTCGGTCCGCCTCGACAACAGCGACGGCACGGTCGAGGTGGGCACTTCGGCGGACGCCTCCGCCGTCTCGGTGCACCGCAAGGTCAGCTACCGGGGCGACAAGCCGGGCGGCACGTCCGTCCGGGTCGACAACGGCGTCCTCACCCTGTCCGGCTGCGGCAAGAACTGCGGCATCGACTATGCCGTGACCGTGCCCGCCGGGCTCCCGGTGAGCGGGGGCACGTCCAACGGCGGCCTCACCCTCACCGGCGTGGGCGCGGTCGACGTGCACACGAGCAACGGCCGGATCACGGTGGACGGCGCGAGGGGACCGGTGAAGCTGCGCACGTCCAACGGCGGCGTCCGCGTCAAGGACGTCAAGGGCGGCGGCATCGACACGCAGACCTCCAACGGCGAGGTGTCGATCGAGACGGCCACCCCGCAGAACATCAAGGCCCGTACGACGAACGGCGGCCTCGACGTCACCGCGCCGACCGCCAAGTACCAGGTCTCGGCGGACAGTTCCAACGGCCATCGGAAAGTGGCCTTCGAGAACGACCCTTCGGGAACGTACCGCCTCGACCTGTCGACGACCAACGGCGACCTGACGGTGAAGCGGGCAGGTTAGCCGGTCCTGCGGGACGGCGCCCGTCAGCGGGAGCGGCTCGGGATCACGCAGTTCACCGGCTGCGGGTGGCCGGTGGGCCAGCCGAGGCCGACGAACCGCAGCCTGCCCTGGCCCGCCTGGCCGGGATCCAGTTCGACGACCGCGACCGGCTTGTCGTACGGGTTCCCGGCGGCGGTCAGGCAGATCAGGCCACTCGTGCCCGGCACCCGGTGCGTGGACTGCAACTGGGACCATTCGGTGCCGACGTCCTCCAGCGTGGGGATCGTGCCCGCGTCGCCGTTCTGCACCTGGTGCAGGGCCGTGCCGATGGTGACCAGGCCGTCGTAGACGAGCATCGTGCGAGAGTCCTCCAGGTCGGGCGCGGCGCCAAGGCCCGTCCCGTCGTGGCGGGTGGTCTCGATCAGCGCCTTCAGAAAGTTCAGGGCCGCCTCGGGCTCGGTGAGGTACTGGGGCAGGTCCGCGGCGGCGGGCGCGCGGTGGTGGGCCGACGTCCACCGCTTCGTCCAGGCGGCCAGTTCGGCGGCCCAGGAGTCGGGATGCGCGGGGGCGCCGTACTGCACCGTGACCTTCGCGCTGCCGTCCGCGTCGCGCAGTTGCTTCCAGTCGGCTTGGGACATGCTCTGCCGCAACGAGGCCCCGTCGGAGCCGCTGACGACGGTGTAGTGCCGGTTGCCGCAGTCCATCTGGGCGAGCTTGAGGGCGAACAGCCTCAGGTGCAGGCTGCGGCCCGCGAAGTAGACGGTGTCGGCCGAACTGCCGCAGATGTTGTTGGCGATCTGCGTGAACTGATTGCCGGTCGACCCGGCCTCGTCGATCGCGGGCGAGGTGAAGGGCATCGCGTCGGGACCGGGCGGGCCGGTCTCCTTTATCCCGCTGAACGCCTTGGCCAGCGACTGGTTGTAGCTGTCCGGGCGCCTGTCGTAGACCAGTACCGTCCTGCGGTCCTCCCGGCCCTGCGCACCGTTGAACGCGGCCAGCGCCTGGGCCACGTCGTGGTTGGTCGGGATGATCCGGGCCAGGCCGGGATAGCGCGGCTTCGCCGTACGGTCCGCCGTGTCCTCGTTCGCGATCTGGTCCCCGGTGATCCGGGAGGCGAGCACCGGCACCTTGTGCTCCGTGAGCCGCCGCACCGCGTCCTGGGTCTCGTCGAGGCTGAGGTTGATCCCGGTGACGGCACGCAGCCGGTCCGTGGCGGAGGCCGCCATGCGCAGCAGGGTGTCGACGACGCTCGCCTGATGGCCGTACTCCCGCCCCGGGTTGGCCAGCACGAGCCGTATCTTCGGCGGCTCGCCCTCACCCGCGTTGGCCTTCAGCTGCCCCAGGTAGGCGCCCTGGAGATCGGCGCGCATCTCCCGCCGCAGCGCCGGGGTGTCCGACTGGAGCGGCAGCATCACCGCCACCGTCACGTGCGGCTGGCCGGCGATCTTCTCGTTCTCCTGCCGGATGGCCTCGGCCACGGCCTTGATCTCCGGGGTGCCGAAGTCGTACCCCGTCGCGTTGACACCGACGCACTCGCCGCCGATCCGCTCGACCCCCGCGGCGCAGGTGTCCGGCCGGTTCAGCACGTACACGCCGTACAGGGCCGCGGCCACGACGAGCGCCGTGGCCAGCAGCGTGTAGAGGATCTTCTTCCACCTGGGCACCCCGGTTACCTCCTCCGTCCGAGCTGGTCCGTGCACGAACACCGCAGCAGCGGCTGCTCGTTCTCCGCGAGGCCGCTCCAGTCGGTGGCCGTCCTGCCGAGCTCCCCCGCGCCGTCGAACTCCATGATCGACAGCAGGTCCAGCAGCTTGGCCAGCGTGCGGGCGGTCTCCCGGCCGGTCGGCCTGGTCCGCTCCTCGCACAGCCACACCGCGTGCAGCAGCTGGTCGACCGTGCGGCGCAGCGCGGGACCGTCCACCGCGACCAGGCCCTGCGCGCGGTCCCGGCGGGTGTCCGCCCCGCCCGGGTAGGGTGCCTGCGCGATCTCCAGCAGCTCCGCGCACCACTGCCGGGGGCGGCCGGGCAGCGTGGCAGCCAGGTGGCGCACCACGTCGTCGACGCCGCCGGACACCAGGTGGTGGTTCATCCGGTGCGCCGTGACCGAACGGAACGCCTCACCCGCCGCCGCCCCCTCCTGCGCCGTGCGCGCGGTGTAGTGGTCGCACAGCAACCGCTGGTCGGCGTACCAGGCGGCGCCGTCGGGCCGCAGCCCGTACAACCGGTGCACCAGCAGCTGGCGCAGCCCGAAGTCCCCGATGAAGTGCCGTTCGCAGCCGGGCCACCCGGTGTCGACGAGCAACTGCGTGATCTGATGTACCGTCAGCCGGTGTACGCGGGAGGCCTGGTGGTGACGGAGCAGGACGTCCGCGCACTCGGCGTCGTGCGCCACCGAGAGATGGGTGAGCAGGTCCAGCCACTGGTCGTGGTGCTCGCCCGGCAACCGCACCGGCAACTGGTCCAGCACCAGGCCCCGCAGCAGCGCCTCCGCCACCGGGCGCTCCCGCTCGCCGTCGTCCGGCAGGCGCAGCGGGGCGTCCAGGATGTCCCGGTCGTTGGCGTCCGCCGGCATCCGGAACGCCGCGGCGGCGGCCGCCAGCCGGATCACCGTGTACGGCCGTCCGCCACTGAGCCGGGCCACGGCGGCGTCGATCCGGCGCCGGTGCGCCCCGCCCTCCGCGTCCGTGCGCCGCCGCCCGCGCTGGATCTCCTGGCGGAGCTGGTCACCGGTGAGGAAGGGCATGCGCAGCAGCAGCACCCCGTCGGCCAGCGGGGCCCGCTCGGGCTGCGGGTCCGCCCGCCGGGCCCAGCGGTCGGGGACGCCGTCGGCGGGCCGGAACTCGGCCGGTGGCGACACCTCCTCGCGCGGCAGCCCCCCGTACAGGAAGGCGCCGCCGTCCGCACGGCGGGCCGTGGCCACGATCACCACCCGGTCGCGCTGCCCGCCCCGCCGGTCGGCGAGCACGGCCCGCAGCAACTGCTCGCCCAGCGGCTGTTCGGCGCGGTCGAGGAGGACCGCCGGGCGGCCGACCCGGCGCAGCCAGCCCACCATGCCCGTGTACGCCGCTTCGAGGTCCTCGCGCAGCGCCCGGAAGAGGAAGCTCTCCGCCAGCTCCCGGTCCTCCCCGCCGGCCTGGAAGTCGGCGGCCAGGGCGCGCAGCCCGTGCTCGGGCTGGCCGGCGGCGCCGGGATAGGCGCCGTAGATCCGTGCCAGCTCCGTACGGCCGCGGGGCGCCAGGTTCGCGAAGAGGGCGTCCAGCAGGGCGGTGCTCACCGAAGCCGAGTACGGGTCGAGGGCGCGCCCGGCCAGGGTGGTCAGCAGGTTGTGGCCGGCGCCGAGCAGCGCGCCGCGCCAGAAGTCGCCGGTTCCCAGGCCGCGCAGGCGCTGCCGCTGCGGTAACTCCTCGTACCGTTCGACCTCCTCCGCGACCGCGGCGGGGCTGCCGTCCGCGATGCCCGTCGCCAGCATCGCCAGGCCCGCGAAGAGACGGGGGAAGGCGAACGAGCCGCCCGTGCCGTGCCAGGTGGTGAGCCGCCGGGCGGTCTCGGCCAGCAGCTCGGTCGCGGCCGAGCGCGCGTCCGGCTCGGGCTCGGCCCGGTCCGCGTACACCGGCGAGCCGCAGTCCAGGTAGATCACCGGCACTTTGCCGCCGAAACGGTCCCGTACGGCGCGCAGCAGCCGGCCCTTGCCCATGCCGGGGCCGCCGGTGAGCAGCACGACGGGAAGATCGGGGCCGTACAGCGGTTCCCGGCCGGCACCCGAGGCCGACCGGCCGAGCAGGGACGCGAAGAAGCCTTCTTCGTCCAGGAGTCGTTCGAACCCCAGGTCCTCGCACACTGATCCGGATCCCCCATGGATGCTCCCCGCGGCAGGGCGGTGATCGTTGTGGTGGAAGGAGATTACTGGAATACCGGGCCATCCGCACGGACAAAGTCACGTAACGATGCGAAGGTGACGGGGGGTTGGAAACCGCGGGGGCGGCGCGGAACGGACAGCTGGGAACGGGCGGCCGGAGGCGCGGGGCGGACCGAGCCTCTGGAAATCCTCAAGTGGCTTGCCGCGGGGCGCGTGCGACCGGCACGGTGATGCGCATGGCAGCACTCGCGGGACTGAACAAGAAGCACGACTACGTGCTGGTCATCCGGGACGCCGACGTGGTCGCGGCGGCCCTGCGGCAGGCGCTGGCCGAGGCGTCTGCCGAGGAGCGCCCGGGCCTGGAACGAGCCGCAGCGCTCGTCCGGTCCACCGCCGCCGCCACCGAGAGCGGGCTGCGCGCCGACTGGGTGCGTTCCCGGCTGGCCGAGGCCGGTTTCACCGGGGACCTCGCGTCCATGGCCGCGCTGAAGGCGCTGCGGCAGGCGGAGCCGCAGCTGAGTCTGCTCGCGGCGGTGCGCCTGCAGAAGGAGGCCCTGGGGCACCCGGAGTGATCCGGGCCCGGCCCCGGACTACAGCAGGGCCTCCTGCGGGGACTCGGCGACCAGGCGGGCCAGCGCGCGCTCGTCCGTCTCGGAGGCGGGCATGAACACCACCAGATGCTGGTCGGGCGCCTCCGCCACGTCCAGCTTGGTGTAGTTCAGGTCGAGCCGCCCGGCCGCCGGGTGGCTGAAGCGTTTCATGGTCGGCCGGAACGCCCGCACGGGATGCTCGGACCACAGGGCGCGGAACTGGCTGCTCGACCTGGTCAGCGTGTCGATGAGCGCGGTGGTCCGCGGATCGTCGGGGTGCTGGCCGACGGCGATGCGGAACTGGCCGAGGATGTCGCGGACCTCGTGCTGCCAGTCGACCAGCAGCGACTGCATCTGCGGGCGGGTGAACAGCAGCCAGATGCTGTTGCGTTCCTCCTGCGGCAGTTGTTCGAGGCCGCCCACCAGGGAGGCGTAGGCCCGGTTGGCGGCCAGCACGTCCCAGCAGTCGTTGATGACGTGCGCCGGGTTCGGGTCGAGGGTCTCCACCAGCTTGCGCAGGGTCGGGTTCACCGCCGCCGGCCGCGCCGGCTCGGTGGGCAGCGCCGTCTCCGCCAGGGTGAACAGGTGCCGCCGCTCGGCCGGGGTCAGCTGGAGCGTCTGGGCGAGGGCTTCGAGGACCTGCCGGCTCACCCGGATGTCCCGGCCCTGCTCCAGCCACGTGTACCAGGTCAGGCTCACCCCGGAGAGCTGGGCGACCTCCTCGCGGCGCAGTCCCGGGGTGCGGCGCCGCGGTCCCGGGCTCAGTCCGAGCCGCTCGGGGGAGAGCGACTCCCGCCGGGACCTGAGGAACGCCGCCAGAAGCTCTCGCTGCATGCCGGCCATCCAAGCATCCCCTTCCGGGCCGTGTCCTGGTGGTCATTACACCAGCATGATTGGCCCTCTGTACCCCCTTCGCGCGAAGCCGCACTCTTCTTGTGTGACCACCAAATCGACCACCACGGGAACGAACAGCCCCACCGCGGCGCAGCCGGCCGCACCCGCCTGGGGAAGGCCCGTCGCCGTCCTCGCCCTCGGCTCCTTCGCCATGGGCACGGACTCCTTCGTCCTGGCCGGCATCCTGCCCCAGATCGCCGGCGGCCTGCACGTCTCCACCGGCGAGGCCGGGCAGACCATCACCGCGTTCGCCCTGACCTACGGCCTGGCGGCGCCCTTCCTGGCCGTACTGACCAGCCGGCTGCCCCGCAAGCCCCTGCTCGCCGTCGCGCTCGCCCTGTTCGTCCTCGCCAACCTCGCCTCCGCCGCCGCACCGAACCTGCCGCTGCTGCTGGTGGCGCGGGTCGTCGCGGGCCTGGGAGCGGCCCTGTACACGCCCAACGCCTCCGCCGCGGCGGCGGCGCTCGCCGGGCCCGCGGCCCGCGGACGCGCCCTCTCGGTGATCCTCGGCGGCCTGACCGTCGGCACCGTCTTCGGTGTGCCCGTCGGCACGGCCATCGGCCAGCACGTGTCCTGGGAGGCCAGCCTCGTCTTCGTCGCGGCCGTCGGCACGGTCGCGCTGCTCGGTGTGCTGCTGGTGCTGCCCGGTCTGCCGATCCCGCCGTCCATCCCGCTCGCGCAGCGGTTCGCCGTCCTGGCCAACCGCCGGGTCGTGGTGATGGTCGTCTTCATGCTCCTGGCCAGCGGCGCCAGCATCATGGTCTACACCTACACCGCGACCGTGCTCGCCCAGATCGCCGGCATCCACGGCACCGCACTCGCGGCCGCGCTGCTCGCCTGGGGCTTCGGCGGCATCTTCGGCTCCTTCGGCAGCGGCTTCCTCACCGACCGGCTGGGCGCGGCCCGCACCCTCACCTGCGCCGTCGCCCTGCTCATCGTCACGCTCGCCCTGCTGACGGTGTGCACCTCCCTGGTGCCCGTCGTCATCGTCATGGCGCTCAACGGCGCCGCGGGCTGGGCCGTGGCCACTCCGAACAACCACCGGCTGACCGAGCTGGTGCCGACGCTGCCCAGTGTCGTCATCTCCTTCAACTCCTCCGGCATCTACCTCGGCCAGGCCCTCGGAGCGGCCCTCGGCGGCATCCTCGTCGACCACGACATCACCGCCCGCGCCCTGTGCCTGACCGGCGTCGGCATCGCCGTGGTGGCCGGCGTCGTGCACGCCCTGATCCCCCGCCCGGCCACCGAGCCCGGCAACTGACGCCACCCGGGCGGGCATACGACACCAGGGCCTCTTGCGACTCGCCGGACTCGATGTCCGCGAGCTGTCAAGAGGCCCTGGCGTCATGGGGCGGGCCGACCGGCGGGCGGGGCAGCCCGCCGGTCGACAGCCGTTGCTAGGAGGGGCTGTTGTAGCGCTCGATCATGTGGGCGCGGCTGAAGGTCCAGTTGCCCTTCGCCGCCGACCAGCTGCCCGCCGGGGCGTCGAGGGTGCCGTCGGCCTTCGCGGTCCAGGTGATGGTCTTCACGCTGCCGTCGGAGTAGCCGTAGAACGTGGCCAGGTCGTCGCGGCCGTCGCCGTTGTAGTCACCGGTCACGAGCTGCATGTTCTCGCGGTAGTAGTTGCCGGCCGGGGTGGCCCACAGCTCCGTGCGGTTGCCGAACACACCGTTGGGGCCGCTGGGGGAGAACCCGATCAGCTTGTCGCTGCCGTCGGCGTAGTCGTACCAGGCGGCGACGTTGTCACGGCCGTCGCCGTCGAAGTCGCCGGAGACGAGGGTGGCGCGGGCGAACTCCCAGCCGGTGGGCGAGTTCCAGCCGGCCACCGGGTCAGCGAACCCGCCGTCGGGCTTGGCCGGGAAGGTGAAGAGCTTGACCTCGCCGGTGGCGTAGCCGTAGAGCGCGGCGAGGTCGTCGCGGCCGTCGCCGTTGTAGTCACCGGTGGTGAACTTCATGTGGCTGACGTCCCAGTTGCCGCTGGCGCGGTCGAAGGAGGTGAAGGGGCTGGCGAAGCCGCCGTCGGGCCGGGCCAGGAAGGTGTGCAGCGTGTCGTGGCCGTCGGCGTAGTCGTACCAGACGGAGACGTCGTCGCGGCCGTCACCGTTGAAGTCGCCCGCGTTCACGGTCATCCGCGAGAACGTCCAGCCGGTGGCGGCGCTCCAGGAGCGCTGCGGGGCCGAGAAGGTGCCGTCGCCCTTGCCGAGCCAGGTGATCAGGGCGACCTCGCCCGTGGAGTAGCCGTAGAAGGTGGCCACGTCCGCGATGCCGTCGCCGTTGAAGTCGCCCGTGAAGCGCTTCATGTTCTCGGCCCAGTAGTTGCCGGCCGCGGTGGACCAGCCCTCGGCCGGGCTGTCGAAGCCGCCGTCCGCCTTCGCCGGGAAGGTGTGCACCGTGTCGTGACCGTCGGCGTAGTCGTACCAGTCGGCCATGTCGCTGCGGCCGTCGCCGTTGTAGTCGTGACGGACCGTCGTGCCCGCGGCCCACTGCGCCTCGCCCTTGGCGTTGCGCAGGACGAGGTTGCCGCGGTCCTGGAGGACGAGCGAGCCGCCGGCGGCACTGGTGCCGGTGTGCCACAGGACGGTGGTCCCGTCGCTGTCGACCACGGCCAGGTCGCCGTTCGCGTCCAGTCGCGCACGGGCGCCCGGGTGGCCGCCGGTCTTCGTCGACCACCGGGTCTGGCCCGAGTCGGAGACGACGACCAGGTTGCCGTCGTCCTGCATGGTCAGACGTGCGGAGTTGGACGTCAGGGTGTCCCCGGGCAGCAGGACGCCGCCGGAGGCGAGGACGTTGCCGCGGGCCACGTCGTCCAGGCGGGTGGAGACGGCGCCGTTGCGGGTCTCGGCCGGGTCGGTGCCGAAGCAACCGCCCTGCCAGGACTGGCTGCTGACGGCGACCAGCTCCGTCTTCCCGTCCTTCTGGCGCACGATGGGGCCGCCCGCGTCACCGGCGCAGACGGCGTCCGCCGCGGTCTTGCCGTGCAGGGCGAGCGTGCCGCCGTTCACCGAGTCGACGCTGAAGGTCCCGGTGTGCAGCTTGAGCGGCGCCCACTCGTCCTTGGTCCGGCCGAACCCCGCCACCGTGACCTCGTCACCGGCGGCCGGCGGCGTCGAGGCGAGCGCCACCGGGGTGATGCCGGTGGCAGGCGAGGAGAGCCGCGCCAGGACCAGGTCGCGGTCGCTGCGCGGAACCAGCTCGACGACCTCACGGACCTGACCGGCGGTGCTCGTCAGGTCCGTGCGGCCTATGGTGGCCGTCGTCTTCCACTTCGGCTTGCCCGCGGGCACCTGGGCGGCACCGTCATCGGCGAAGCAGTGCGCGGACGCGGCCAGCCACTGCGGGGCCACCAGCGCCGCCGAGCAGGCACGTTGCCCGTCGCCGATGTCCAGGCGCGCGGCGAAGGCGAACCCGTTGTCGGTGACGGCGGGGCCGGTGACGGCGTGTGCCTCCGACACGGTCAGGCAGCCGGCCGCGAGGACCGCGGCGGCCAGCAGGCCGGCGCTCCTCGCGGAGGTTGAGCGGGGTCTTGACACGATGAACCTCTCCCGTTGGGGTCGCAGTGCGCGGGCGGCCCGGCCAGGACACCGGAGCAGGCTGGTGGAACCGGCCGCGCGAGAAGGCGGATGACGACGGCGGACCTGCCCTGGAGCACCTCGGCGGGGCTCAGCGCAGGCGCATGTGTCAGCCGGTGGCGCTGAGTTCGGCGAGGACGGGGCGCCGCCCGGAGCCGCGGGCATCGCCGGTGGCCCGGCCGGTGGCCTTCGGACACTCCGTCAGAACGCAGGCGGAGCCGGGCAGCAGCGTCCCGGAGGCACGACCTGTCGCCATGTGATTCCTTTCTCGGAGCCGAGAGGGAGCGGAGTGCGGGCACCGCGAGACGCAAGGGCCTCGCCGGGCGAAAGTAAAGCACATGGGTGAATCCCGTGAAGGTGACTCAACCCCTTTCACCAGCGAAGACATGACCGTACGGCTCCCCGCGCCCCGACCTGCGCACCGCCGGGACCACCCCGGCCGGGCCGGCACCGCCGAACCTGCGCCCCGTATGCATGACCGGCCGCGCGCCGGGAAAGGATGGACCGAATGCCGAGCGGGATAAGGCCCCCGGCACGCTGCTGTTCTCGGAGGAGATCGCGGCGCTGCACCGGGTGGGGCCGTGGCGTGCAGTGGCCGGCTCAGTGACGCCCTGGCCTGCGATGTCCCGCTCACTCCACAGGACTGGGCGGGCGCGCACGCGGACGGGAAGACGCCTGGCGCGTAGGGCCGCCCGGACCGGGCCTCCGGCACGGGGGGCGACCGTACTCCGTCCGGTCTCCGTCCGGTCTCCGCGCGGCGGGGCGGCGACGACCGCACCCACTGCCGCACGCCCGGCACCGCACGGGCCGCACGCTCGGCAGTCGGCGTGCCGGGCGGGCTCGGGCCCGAGAGCCGCCACAGGTCAGCTCATCAGCAGTGCCGCGTCCCAGCCGGGCGGGTCGGCGGGGCGAGACGGCTCGGCGTACGACGCGAGGGCGAGGGCGACGCCGGTGGCGCCGTCGAGCAGGGCGCAACTGTCCAGGCGCGTCAGGGGCGTGGTGCCCTGGACGGGACGCCGGTAGCCGAAGGCGGTGTCGGGAGAGTAGGCGGCCAGGAGCGCGTCGGCCAGGCGGTCGGCGCCGTTCCACAGGGCCGGGTCGTCGGTCGCGGCGGCCATGAGCGTGGTGGCGTGCAGGATGCCGGCCAGTCCGTGGCACAGGCCGGGGTCCTGGTCGGCGGCGAGTTCCTCGGGTGACCTGCGCAGCAGGCCCCGTAGCGCGCGTGCCGCCGTCCGGGTCACGGCCGGGTCGGCGAGGGCCCGGCCGGCCAGGTGCAGGGCCCCGGCGACGCCGGAGGTGCCGTAGCACCAGCCGGGCCGGATCCGGGCGGGGTGCGCCGACCCGGCGGAGGCGAGGGCACGTGGCCGTCCGGCTCGGCCGGCGGTCTGCTCCTCGTAGGAGATCCGTCCCGGCCACGCCGGTTCGCCCTCGGGGCCGCGGTGGGTGTGCTCGGCGAGCCAGTCGACCACGCGCCGGATCGCGTCCGCGTCGCCCGGCACTCCGTACCCGGCCAGTCTGGCCAGGGACAGCAGCGCCAGGGGGCCGCAGATGCCGTGTGCCGCACCGGTGTTGAAATCCCCGCGCGGGAAGGTCTCCCGGTCGCGCGGCACCAGGTAGTGCTCCGGGGCGCACCACCAGCCTGGGACCGGTATGCCGTCCACCTCGGCCGGCCGGGTCAGCTCGACCAGGTGGGTGAGGACGTCGGCCAGGACACGGGAGGCTCGGGCATGGCCGGTGGCGGCGGCCAGGAGCAGGATCCGGCCGTGCCGGGACAGGCCGGTGATCGCGTCGTAGTGGTGGTACGCCGGTCCGTCGCGTCGTCGGTCGGTGGGTGCCCGCAACCGGGACGTGCGCGAGACGAGGGCCGCGGTGTGCGCGTCCATGGCCTGGGCGGGCAGCTTCCCGCCCGCACCCGTGTGCCGCAGGTACAGCAGGGCGGGCAGGACCAGGTCGCCCGCCGAGGCGGCCCCGGCGCCCGGACAGGCCGTGGCCGCCGCCACGAGGTGGGCGCGGGCGGCCACGAGCGCGGCCGGGTCGTGCCGGGCGCAGCGCAGTTGCAGCAGGGCGACCCCGCTGTGACCGAGGAGGACCGAGGAGCCCTGCCAGGCCGGGAGCATCAGGTCCGCGGGCAGCGCGGCGAGACCCGCGCGGGTGCGGGCCGCGGCGTGGAGAGGGTCGCGGAGGGCGCGGGCGACCCGGTGCGCGGTGTCGAGTGCCGCTTCGCCGAGGTGGCGGCTGGGGCGGGACGGCGTCATCGGCCGTGCCGGGTCCGGTCGAGGCGCAGGCGCAGTCCTTCGCGGGCCGTGGCGTGTGCGCGCAGGTCCGCGTCGCGGTCGGTGCCGAGCAGGCGGTTGCAGTGCAGGTGGGCCAGGCTGAGGGCGACGGACGCCCGGCTCTCGGGGGCGAGCGCCGCCCGCAGGCGGCGCAGTGCGGCGGAACGGCCGCTCCACGGCGTCGGCGCGTGCGGGGTACCGGTCGGCGTGAGGGCGGATGCCACGGCCTCCTTGCGGGTCCGGGAGACGCCGGAGCGGCGGGCGAGGATCTCCGGGACGCTCAGCCAGTCCAGTGCCTCCTGCGGGGTGCCCAGGGAGGTGAGGATGTGGAGGATGCCCGGGGCGGCGTCGGATCCGGCGTCCGGCGTGGCGAGTTGGCCGAGAACGGCCGCGCTGTCCGCCGCGAAGACCCGCTCCGCCTCCGTGAGGGCCCTCGGACCGCCGTAGCGTTCGGTCTCGGGGTCGTACGTGTCGAGGACGAGGCGGTCCATGAGCCCGGCCTCGCGCAGGCTCCCGGCCCAGGTCCGCAGCGCGGGCAAAAAGACCGGCCACAGGCCCTGGGGTGTGCCGTGGACCCGTAGGCGCAGGTGCGGGTCCGGGTCGGCGTAGCGGAGGAAGAACCACCGGTCGGCGCCGGCCTCGTCGAGCAGGTCCGGTCGCAGCAGCGTGGGCAGGTGCCGGGTGAGGGCGTGTCGCTGGAGGGCGAAAGGCACGTACAGCTTGGCGTACAGCCATTCCCCGCCCGGCAGTTCGGCGCCCCCGCCGGCCGGGGGGCGCGGGACGCGGCGGGTGGGCGGCGGCGCGGGTGACGTCGCCGCGGGAGGGGGCTCAGGGCGGGGCTCCGGACGGGGCCGGCGGGCGAACAGCGGCAGGGTCAGCTCGGCCGCGTGCGCTCCGTTCGGGCCCTGGAGCCAGCGGCAGCCGGCGGGGCCTCCGTACCACTCGGTCATCGGCGCCGGTGCGGGCCGCCGTAGCTCCTCGTGCAGCAGGAGCAGGTGCAGCGGGTCGTCGAGATCCACGGTCAGGCGGTGGTCGGCGCGGGTGAGCCGCAGGTGGCGGGGGACGCGCCACTGTTCGCGCCAGCGGGCGACCTCGCGGTGCCAGCGGACGCCGGTGCCCTCGTCCCGGCGGGCGCTCTCGCGCAGCGCCCGGTCCGGCAGCCAGCGCGCCGGGCAGAGCACGGTCCGTCCGTGGCGGACGCGCGGCAGGGCCGGCGCCTGCGCCCAGGGGCCCCAGTCCCAGGGAGCGCACCAGCCGCGACCCTCGTGGCCGAGGTCCAGCAGGAAGCGGGCCGTGGCGGGTACGTGGCCGGAGGCCGGGTTGAGCATCGAGTACGAGACCGGCCGTACGAGGGTGCCGGTCGGCATGTGGACCAGGCGGAGGCGGTCGCCGTCGGCGTACACGGCCAGATCCTCCAGTCGCAGGTCGGTGACGTGGGCCGCGGCCGGGCCGACGCCGAGGGGGATGCGGTGCGGCAGCCACTGGGGTACGGCGGTGACGTTGCCGGACCGTACGACACGGGGGCGGTAGGCCACGACCGCCGGTGTCTCGGGCACGGGCTCCTGGGAGCAGGTCGTCGCCTCGCCGCGCAGGACGGTGTGCCGGACGGCCGGCTCCCCGCCCTCCAGGGCGGGGACGAAGCGGCCGGAGGTGGCGCCGGCCCGGGGGGAGCCAAGATGGGCGCCGAGCACGAGCGCGAACCGGCCCGCGCACAGTTCGTCCCATCCGGTGGCCGCGATCTCGGCGCCCAACTCCATGGAGGGCGGTGGCTGGTGGGGCCGGTCGGGGGCGAGGGCGGCGACCGTGACGTCGTCGAGCAGGATGTCGTCGGACTCGGAGCGGGCGGCTGCCAGCAGGAGTTCACCGAGAAGCCCGTCCCGCGCGGCTGCGTTCCGGCCGTCCCCGTCGCGGGCGGCCGGTTGTGGGATCTCGGTGCCGGCGCCCGTCCGGTAGGCGGCGGGCAGGCCGAGTCCGCGTGCCTCGTCGAGGAGTTCGCGCACCGGCACGGCCCGGTCGGTGCCGTACAGCTCCAGGAAATCCCGGTGGTACGGGCGCAGAGCGGCCATGCCGGGCGGGTTGCGGGTGAGCCGCCACAGGACGGTCGCCGCACGCTCGGCCTCCTCTCCCACCACGTGCGGCAGCACGAGCCGCGCGTCGAAGGCGAGGTCGCGCTGGATCAGGTGGCCGGACGGCGCCAGTGCGCGCATGCGGTCGGTCACCTCGGCCGCCTGCGGGCCGTGTTCGGTGAGCGGGGCGGTGTCCAGGGCGCGCAGCGCGGTGCGCACACCGGCCAGGGCCTCGGCGTGAGGGTGGCCGGATCCGACGAGCCGTTCCACGAGGTGGTCGAGCGGGGTGAGGCAGTCGGGCGGCGGAACCAGGTCGCAGAGCAGGAAACGCCCCGCCACGAGCCGGCCGAGGACCTGGCCGATCCCCTCGCGTGTGGCCCCCGGGAAGTCTTCGTGGAGCCGCCGGACGAGGGCGGGGAAGGCGAGGGGTGCGGCGGCGTGGTGCAGGGCGCTGCCGACGAGCCGGGTGTGGCGCACGGAGTGGGCGCGGCGCCGGGTGCCGTCCGCGTCGTGGTGGTCGACGAGGACGACCCGGCCGTCGCGGACGACGTGCAGGGGGTTGGTGACCAGCCGCGAGCGGGCGACGGGGCCGGGGGAGTCGAGCAGGCCGTCCAGGACGGTGTCGAGCCAGGTGGCGTCGGGCCGGCTGACGGCGTGGTGCGCGGTGCCGACCGCCTGGTGGGGGGCCGGTCCGAGGGAGGCGGGTGCCACACCGGCGAACAGGCCGAAAGGTGTGGGGCGATGGGTCATGCGCAGGTGGTACTTGAGTGCGGAGAGCAGGGTCCGCCGCAGCTTGCGGGGCGCGACCGCCTCCCGCGTGGCGCTCTTCGCCAGGTCGTCGGCGAGGCTCGGGCTGGCCAGCCGGACCGCCGCGGCGAACAGCGGATCGCCGGCCAGCCGCGCGAGCCGCGTGCGCAGAGCGGCGGGGTCGTCGAGGTCTTCGCAGGTGGTCCCCGCGCGGTGCGGGAGCGGGAGCGGGAGCGCCGCGGCCCGCAGCAGGATGCCGCTCCCGGCCTCGAACACGGTGATGTGGCCCATGGGTGGGGTCTGCCTCCATCCTGGTCGGGGGAGAACCGCCGAACCGGCGGGAGGGGTGGGCACCGGCGTCCGGCACCCACCCCCCATCGGGCTCTACGCGGGGTTCAGCAGCGGTAGTACGTGGGCGGGCAGAGCAGGCAGGTGCCCGTGCCGGTGGAGGTCGCGGGCTGCGGGCCGGGCCCGGCCACGTCCTCCGCCTCCACGTCCAGCCGCAGGTCGATGTCGAGGTCCAGGTCGATGTCCTGGCCGACGTCCCGGACCATGCCGGCCTCCGGGCTCACTGTGCGGGCCATGTCGTCTCCTTCCTGAGATTCCTGAAATCTCGGATCGAGTGACAGCGATGCTAGGAAGCTTCGGCTTCGGTCCGGGCCGAAGTGTGTTCCATCCGCTGGAGTGGATACCTTTTGCGCCAAGTTCCCGGAAGTCGCCTGCCGTTGTTGCCAGCGGTGGCTGGGTCGTGCTTATGCTCGCCCTCAGCGTCATCCGCTATAGCGAATGGCGGTCGACTTGGCGGTCGACTTCATCGCGCACTCATCGAGTACCTGGCGAACGCCCGGCGGACACCACGCCGAAAGGTCAGCGAACACCACGCCGAAATGGTCAGCGAACGCCACGCCAATGGTCAGCGAACACCACGCCGAAATGGTCAAGGGGGCCGTGCCGTCCATGGACGAGTTGCAGATCGTCGCCGTAGGGGACGTCTTCGTGCACCGTGAACAACCCGAGGAAGCGTTCCAGCATGTCAGCGGCGCCTTCCGGCAGGCGGACACGACGTTCGCGAACCTGGAGGGTGTCTACTGCACCACCCAGGAGCGTGCCCCCAGCGCGGGCGTCCCCGTCATCGCCGATCCCCGCCATGCGCGCGGCATCCCCGACGCCGGCTTCGACGTCGTCTCGCTCGCCAACAACCACAGCCTCGACGGCGGAACACTCGCCCTGCTGGAGACCCGCGAGCTGATGCGGAGCGCCGGGGTGGCGACGGCGGGAGCCGGGGAGAACGCCGAGGACGCGCACCGGCCGGCCGTGCTCGACACCGGCCGGGGCCGCGTCGCCGTCCTCGCCTACGCCTCCGTCTTCCCCTGCGGGTACGAGGCCCGCCCCGGGGTGCCGGGGCTGGCCCCGCTGCGGGCGAGCACCCTCTACGCCCCCTGGGAGACCAACGAGCGGAACCCGGGCCTGCTGCCCCGGGTCACCACGGTCCCCGACGAAGGGGACATGGAGGCGCTGCGCGAGGACATCGCCCGAGCCCGGGACCGGGCGGACGTGGTGCTCGCCAGCTTCCACTGGGGCGACTTCACCCGGCCCTACGTCCTCACCGACCACGAGGTGCGCACCGCCCGCGCCGCCATCGACGCCGGCGCGGACGCGGTCCTGGGCCACCACCACCACCTGCTGCGCGGGATCGAGTTCCACCACGGAAGGCCCATCTTCTACGGTCTCGGGCACTTCGCGTTCGACCTGCCCGGCCTTGAGGAACGGCTGCGGAAGTCCGCCTATCTCGGCCGCGGTGACGCGAGGCTGCGCCGCGAGAGCGCCCGCCGCTTCGGTGAGTTCCGTATCGGCCCCCGCGAGGGGCATCCGCTGCTCCCCTTCCACCCCGACGGCCGGCTCACCGGCTTCGCCCTCCTCGGGTGGGCCGGCGGCTCCGTCCGTGCCGGGTTCGCCCCGTGCGTCCTCGGCCCGGACAACAGCCCCCGCCCGGTGGCCGCCTCCACCCCCGAAGGAAAGGAGGTCATCGACTACCTGGAGCGCGCCTGCGCATACGAGGAGCTGCCCACGCGCTTCGAACGGGACGCCTTCACCTTCCACGGCATCCCCGTCACCGCCGTACGGCCCGGTGACTGACCGCCCGCACCGCACCACCTCCGACCCGCACCGCACCACCTCCGACCCGCACCGGCCGAGCGCCGCGGCGCGGGTCCGCAGGACACGGACACGGACACGAGAGAGGTCATCCATGTCGGATCGCAAGCGCTACACCGCCACGGAAACCGGCGAGGACTACTACTGGCAACGCGTGCGCCGCAACCTGGGCTGGCTGGGCAACACACTGGAGGAGCAGAAGGAACGCCAGCTCAAGCTGAAGAACGCGGTCATCGGCATCGCCGGCGTCGGCGGGATCGGCGGGGCCACGGCGGACCGGTTGGTCCGCATGGGGGTGCAGAACCTCAAGCTGGCCGACCCGGACACCTTCGAGGTCTCCAACATCAACCGCCAGTACGGCGCGAGCATAGACACCGTCGGCCGCAACAAGGCCGAGGTCGTCGCCGAGGCCGTCTACAACACCACCCGTGACGTCAACATCGACGTGTACCCCGAGGGCATCACGGAGGACGTCGTCGACGAGTTCTTCGAGGGCTGCGACTACGTCCTGGACAAGATCGAGCTGTACGAGGTCGAGGCCCGCTACACGCTGCACCGTGCCTTCCGCCGCTCCGAACGCTGCCGGTTCATGATGTGCACCCCGGTGTTCGGACACCGCACGTTCTTCTTCAAGTGGACGCGGGAGTCCATGACGGCCGAGGAGTACTTCGGCGTGCCCGAGGGCGAGGAGATGAACGAGAAGAACGCCGAGCAGCTCATCAGCAGGTTCATCCCGGAAATGCCGGACTACCCGGACCGCTCCGTGCTGGACGACTGGTTCGTCAAGGAGCGCGAGTGCCCGATCTTCGCCGGCACTCCGCCGCTGGCCCAGGGCATGCTCGCCTCCCGGCTGGGACAAGCCATCACGGGCCTCGACCAGTTGCCCGGCTCCACGCCCCTGCCCGTCATGCCCGGCTACGCGATGCTCGACACACAGAAGTGGGTGGCGAAGACGGTGGAGGGCCCGTGGTGGTGACCGAGCAGACGATGTCCCCCGCCCGGCCGTCCGCACCCGCGGGCACCGGCCTGCCGCGCCACGCCGTGTCACTGGCCTCCTGGCGGCGCGGCGACTACGAGCGGGTGTGGGAGCGGGCCGAGTGGATGCTGGGCAGCTCCACCGAGACCCTGGCCCGCACGGCCCCCGGCACACTGCTCGGGGTGCTCTTCTACCAGAACAGCACGCGCACCCGGCTCAGTTTCGAGGTGGCGGCCCGCCGCATCGGAGGCTCGTCCGTCGGTTTCTCCGACGCGACGACCACACGAGCCGGTGACTTCTACCGGGAGTCCCTGGAGGACACCGTGCGCGTCGTCGGCTCCTACACCGACGTCCTGGCGCTGCGGCACACCGACGACGACGCGGCGGAGCGCGCGGCGGCCGTCTCCCCCGTACCGGTCATCAGCGCCGGCACCGGGGACCGGGAGCACCCGACCCAGGCCATGCTCGACCTGTGGGTGCTCCGCTCCAAGCTGGGCAACCTGACGGGCGTCACCGTCGGCTACGTCGGCGACCCGGCCTGTCGCTACGCCCGCTCGCTCGTGCACGGGCTCGCCGCGTTCAACGCCGCGGGGATCGTCTTCCTCTCCCCGGACGGGGCCAAGGTCCCGGGCGACGTGCAGCGCACCCTGGCCCGGGCCGGGATGACGCGGCGCACGGCGGGGTCGGCCACGGAACTGCTCCGCGGCGTCGACGCGGTGACCATCATCCCGTTCGAGCTGTCCGACTTCCACGAGAGCGCCGTACGCTCCCACAGCCGGTCGGCACGGCTCGACGAACGGTTCGTGTTCGACGGCGCGCTGCTCAGCCGGACGGGTACGGGGGTCCCGGTGGTCCACACCGGGCCCCGCGGCCCGGAGCTGCCACCGGAGACGGACGACGTGCCGAACGTGCACTACTTCGAGGGCGTCACCAAGGGCGTCTACCTCCGTGCGGCCCTGCTGGCCGAGCTGCTCGCCGAACACCGCCGCCGGTAGCGCGCCGCGCGGCACATGCCGCCGGCGTGGGTACGGAGCACCGACGGGCCGTGCCGTGGCCGCCCGCCCCAGCACGGGTCCACCGGCACGGCGCGTCGGCATGGCTCCGTCGGCACGGCGCGTCGGCACGGCTCCACCGGCACGGCCCGTCGGCACGGCTCCACCGGTACGGCTCCATCGGCACGGCTCCGCCGGTACCGCTCCCGCGTGCCTGCCGCTTCGGCCCCTCGAACAGGAGGAACTCCCCATGTCCGACGACCCGTTGGGCGATGCTCTGGTGGCGGAGCTGCGCGCCGGCGCCCCGCGCTGCCGCGTCCTGACCGGCGACGAGGTGACCGAGGGCCACCTGCGCGACGAGGCGGCCGGGGCGCCCTTCGGGCGGGCCCGGGCAGTGGCCCTGCCCCGGGACACCTCGGAGGTGTGCGCCATCGTGCGCACCTGCGCCGGACTGGGCGTGCCGATCGTTCCCCGCGGCGCGGGCACGGGGCTGTCCGGCGGCGCCAACGCCGTCGAGGGCTGTCTGGTGCTCGGTACCGAACGGATGGACCAGGTGCTCTCCGTCGACGTGGACGACCACACGGCCACCGTGCAGCCGGGTGTCGTCAACGACGACCTCAAGCGGGTCTGCGCGGAGCACGGCCTGTGGTACCCGCCCGACCCGGCGTTCCGCGTGGTCGACGATCGGCGGCAACGTCGCGACCAACGCCGGCGGCATCTGCTGTGTGAAGTACGGGGTCACCCGCGACTACGTGCTGGGGCTGGAAGCCGTCGTCGCCGACGGTACGGCCGTGCGGCTGGGCGGCCGTACCGTCAAGGGGGTGGCAGGGTACGACCTGCGCGGGCTGTTCACCGGCTCCGAGGGCACCCTCGGGGTGATCACCGAGGTGACGCTGCGGCTGCGGGCCCGCAGGCCCGAGCCGCCGGTGACCGTGGTCGGCTTCTTCGACGAGCTGACCGCGGCCGGACGGGCCGTCGCGTCGGTGGCGGCCCGCGGGCTGACCCCCATGGCCCTCGAACTCGTCGACCGGCACTGCCTCCAGGCCGTGGACGAGTGGAAGCGCATGGGCCTGCGGCCCGGTGCCGCGGCCCTGCTGCTCGCCCGCAGCGACGCGTCCGGCGGTGCGGCCGAGGAGGAGGGCCTGGCACTGCTGGACTGTTTCCGGGGCGCGGGCGCCACATGGGCCGACGTGTCCACCGACCCGGTGGAGGCGGACGCCCTCTTCGAGGCCCGGCGCCTGGCCTACCCCGCACTGGCCCGCCGCGGGCCCGTGCTCACCGAGGACGTGTGCGTGCCCCGCAGCCGCGTACCCGAGATGCTGGAGCGCATCGCCGGGATCTCCGCCGCCCGGGACGTCCCCGTGGCCAACATCGCGCACGCCGGGGACGGCAACCTGCACCCCCTGATCATCGTGCCCGGCACGGACGACGCGGCCCTGGCGAGGGTGCACGGCGTCTTCGAGGAGCTGATGGACGCCGCCCTCTGCCTGGGCGGCACCGTGACCGCCGAGCACGGCGTGGGCCTGCTCAAACGCGGTGGTCTGCGGCGCGAGTCCGGCGCTGCCTCCCTCGCGCTGCAGCACGCCGTGAAACACGCACTGGATCCGCGGGGCCTGTTCAACCCGGGCAAGGTACTGGCTGCCGAAGCGAACTGACGTCCCGTCAGCCAGTGCTCCGTCGCGCCGGCGCCGGCCCCGGTGTTCCCGCCGTTCGCCTGCGATCGCTTGTGGAGGCAGGCGTGCACCGGCTGACCGCGGAGGCCGGCCGCCCCGGGACCGGCTCGCAGCTCCTCGGCGACGCGGCCGCCGTCGCCCGCGCGGCCCTGCGCGCCGCACACCCGGAACCCGTCAACCGCCCCCGGCGCCGTCCCATGACACCGGCGCGGCCTGATCCGGAGCCGGCGGCCCGTTCCGGACCGGAACATGCCGCGGCGCCGGATCGAGCCGCGGCCCCGGGCGCGTCGCCGCCCTGACAAGGCGCCGCCCCCGGTGCGTCAACGCAGCGAGCCGCCGCTCCTCCGCCCCGACGCCCCCCGGGACCGCCCCGCCCTGCCGGGCGCAGCCTCAGGTCGCCCCGCCGGGCGCAGCCTCAGGCCGCCGCGCGGGTGCGGAGTTCCTGGAGGTCCAGGCCCAGCCAGTCCCGCAAGCCGCGCGCCCCTTCCTCCGGAACCCTGATCACCCGGTTGCCGGAGGCCCTGACGACCCAGCCGAGTTCGAGGAGCCGGCTGAGCAGCGCGGCGCCCACCGCGCCCGCCAGATGGTGGCGCTGTTCGGTCCAGTCGACGCAGTAGCGCACGGTGGGCCGGGCGGTCCGCGGTGGCTTCACCCCGACCTCGTCCAGGGTCCGCCAACCGTCCTTCGTGACCTCGTAGGTGAGGTCCCAGCCCGGCGCGGACAGCCGGTCGCGGACCGAATGGGCGGGGTCGTGCAGCCCGTCACCGCCGACCAGGGCCCGCCGTTCGAGCAGGGAACCCATCAGGCCGACCCCGAGATGGCCCGCCAGGTGGTCGTAGCAGGTGCGGGCCAGGCGCAGGGAGGCGGCCCGCGTCCCGGACCGCAGGGACCGCGGGGTGAACGGGTGCGCCAGGGTGGCCAGGGACTCCAGTGCGTGGGCGACCTGGGCCGAGGCGAGACTGTAGTAGCGGTGGCGGCCCTGCCGGCGGACCGTCAGCAGTCCGCCGTCGACCAGCTGCGCCAGGTGGCCGCTGACCGTCGACGGTGCCACGCCGGCCTCCGCCGCGAGCATCGTCATCGGAAGCGCCCGCTGGTCCAGGAGGGCGAGCAGGATCCGGGCCCTGGTCCTGTCCCCGATGAGGGAGGCCGGAGTGAGGAAGTTCGCGTCTCCCGCCAAGTCGCGCATGACTCTCCCGAATGGTCGGTGCAGTGGCCTTCACGTCTCTCCATGCTGTCACCGATCCGCGGACAGCCGACCCGCCGCCGCGTTCTCCGCGTCGATTTCGCGCCGCCTTCCGCCGCGCCCGAGCACGGTGCGCCCGCCGCGCCGCCACACCCCGCGGCGAGGCGTGAGACACGCTCTGCCAGCACATTTCGACCCGGCCCGAAGCTTTCGGGGACTAGATTGGCGAACGACCGCATCCCCCCTCGTGCGGACCGCCCCGGCAGGCCGGGGCCCTGGTCCGCGGGGTATCACCGTCTATTCGTGGAGGTGCTGATGGGCCGCGAGCTGATCGTCCGGGGAAAGGTACCCGGCTACCGCTATTCGCCGGGTGTCGTAGTCGGTGACACCGCCTATCTGGCGGGTCATTTCGGCGTCGACGGCGAGGGGAAACTGGTGGCGGACGAGGTGGCCGGGCAGGGGCGCCGGGCACTGGAGAACCTGCGTTCCACGTTGGAGGCGGCCGGGATGGGCCTCGCGGACGTGGTGAGCATGCGCGTGTGGCTCACCACGTACGACGACATGCCGGCCTTCGACGCCGTGTACGGCGAGTTCTTCGAGACGGACCCGCCCGCCCGTACGGCCTTCATGGTGGAGCGGCTGCCGCTGGGCGCGGCCGTGGAACTCGATGCGATCGCCGTGCGCGACTCGGCCGAGGTGAAGGCACGACTGGCCTGATGCCGGGCCCGGAACGAAACGAAGGAACGCCGATGTCCCTCGACGACGTCAATTCTTCCGCCGCGGTGGCGAGCGAGGCTCCCCGGACGCCGGGGACCGCGTCCCGGCTGCCGCTGATCGCGCTCTGCCTGGGCTTCTTCATGGTCATGCTGGACGCGACGATCGTGACCGTCGCGCTGCCGCCGATCGGCAAGGAGTTCGCCACCGGGGGAGACCTGACCGGCGCCCAGTGGGTCGCCGACGGCTACACCATCGTGTTCGCCGGGCTGCTGCTCTCGGCGGGGTCGGTCGGTGACCGGCTGGGCAGCAAACCGGTGTTCCAGGCCGGGCTCGGCCTGTTCGTCCTGACCTCCGTGGGCTGCGGCATCGCGCCGTCCCTGTGGTTCCTGGTCGTGATGCGCCTGCTGCAGGGCCTGTCCGCGGCGCTGGTCGTTCCCACGTCGCTGGCGCTCATCCACGCCTCGTACGCGCGCAAGGAGGACCGTGCGCGCGCCATCGGGGCGTGGGGAGGCATCGGCGGCATCGCGGCGGCGTCCGGGCCGGTGCTCGGCGGGCTGCTGGTCGCGGCCTTCGGCTGGCGTTCGGTGTTCTACGTGAACCTTCCCTTCGGGCTGCTGGGCATGTACCTGACCGCCCGGCACGTGCGCGCGCCGCGGCCGAGCGGCGAACGCGGCCTGGACCTGCCCGCCCAGGTCCTCGGCATCCTGGCCCTCGGTGCCCTCACCCTCGCCATCATCGAGGGCGGCCACCGCGGCTGGTCGGCCCCCCTGGTCGTGGCCGCCTTCGTCCTGTTCGCCGGGTGCGGAGCAGCGTTCCTGCTGGTCGAGGGACGCGTCCGCAACCCCATGCTGCCGCTGTCCCTGTTCCGCCATCCCTCCTTCTCCGGCGCCACGGCCGTGGGCCTGCTGCTCAACATCGGCTTCTACGGGCAGTTGTTCGTGGTCACCTTCTACTTCCAGCAGTACCGGCACTACGCCGTGCTGTGGGCCGGGCTCGCGATCCTGCCGCAGACCGCCATGGCCGGCCTCGCCTCCGCCCTCGGCGGACGCATGACGGCCCGCACCGGCCCGCGGACCCCCATGACGCTGGGCCTGCTGGTCGGCACGGCAGGCTTCTTCGCCCTGCTGGCCGCCGGGGGCTCGACCCCGTACTGGGTGCTGGTGCTGCCCCTGGCCGCGATCGGCTTCGGTACGGCGTTCACCATGCCCGCGGCCGTGGCCGCGGTCGTGGAATCGGCGCCACCGGAGCGTTCGGGCGTGGCCTCGGGCGTGCTCAACGCCAGCCGTCAGGTGGGGAGCGCCATCGGAGTGGCCCTGCTCGGCTCGCTCGTCGCCACCCAGGCACACTTCGAGACCGGCATGCGCGTGGGGTCGGTGATCAGCGCCTGCTGCTTCCTGGCGGGCGTGCTGGTCGCCGTGACGGCGGTGGGGCGGGCGCCCGAGGAACAGGTGAGCGCCGTCTGACCCACGCCCCTGGGCAGCCGCGGCCCGTGGACCGGGAAGGCCGCCGCCACCGGTCGTCCTGTCCGTCACCGAGGCACCGTCCCTCCGCCGACCGGTAGCATCGATCGGTACAGCGGACGGCCCCGCCCGGGGCCGGGTCTCCAGCAGAGGACGGCCGATGAAGGAGAGCGACCTCCCCGGCGGGCAGGGCGGGCGCCCGCTGCTCGCCCAGTTCGGCGAGCGTCTGCGCGCCCTGATCGTCGCTCTCTACCCGGACGAGCGGCAGCGGCCGGGGTACGCCAAACTCGCCGCGCAGATCAGACAGAGCACAGGCGGCACGATCTCGGCGACCTACCTGTGGGAGCTGGCCACCGGCAAGAAGCGCAACCTCACCGTGGAGCAACTCGACGTCCTCGCCGAGTTCTTCGGGGTACCGCCGGAGTACTTCTTCGACGACGAGGCCGCCGAACGTGTGAGGGCGCAGCTCAAGCTCGCCTCCGCACTGCGGGACGCCCGCGTGCGCAACCTGGCCATGCGCGCCGACGGGCTCTCCCCCCAGACACTGGACGCCCTGCTCACGATGGTCAACGAGGCCCGCAGGATCCAGCAGTTGCCGGAGGTCGCCGCGCCGGGCGAGGCGGAGCCGGACAGCTAGGGCCCGTCAGAAGGGCCTTAGGGCTCGGTCCCGGTCCCGCTCCCGGTCCTGCGGCGGGAACAGGCCGGATCAGACCCGGGCAGCCGGACGTGAGCCGCAGGTGCGGTCACGTCCGGTCCGGTCGCAGCGGGCCAGGACCCGTCGCCGGTTGGCCGAATCCCACCGCAACGGTGATCACTCGGTTGACCCGGTTCGGTGCCGTGCCGAAGCATGTGCGGCCTTGACGTTTTGCAGGACGAGCGACCCGGAGAGTGCACGCTTCTCGTCATCATCCCCCCACGAGGTGAAGACACCCCCATGCCGCACTACTTCAGTACACTGCGCCGCCGCTGCCAAGCAGTGGTCGACGACCTGGACCTTCCTCGGCCGTTCTCCCCCGAATCCTTCTGCGCGCACCTGTCCCGGCAACGCCGGCGCCCGATCAGTCTGCACGCCTTTCCGCCGGCGGCTTCGGGCCAGACAGCCTGCGGAATGTGGCTCGCGACCGAAACCGGCGACCACATCTTCTTCGAGACGCACACCACACCGCTCCATCAAGAACACATCATCCTCCACGAGATCGCCCATCTCCTCTTCGACCACGGTTCGCAGGCCTCGTTGGCGGTGGACCTGACGCACCTGTTCACCGACCTCAGTCCGGCCACCGTGCGCCGGCTCCTGGGCCGCACCAGCTACACGACGGTCCAGGAGCAAGAGGCCGAGATGCTGGCGAGCCTCATCAGGACCGCCACCGAGCGGCAGGGCGGCTCGCCGCCGACGGGAGTGCTGGGCAACCTGGAGGCAGCCCTCGGGGTCGGCGGTCCGCATGCGCACTGATCTGACCGGGGCCGCCCGCCTCGTCGAGGACGCGGGTACGGCGGCCGTCTGGATCGCGGTCCTGCTGCGGATACCGGCGGCCCGGCGCGACCGCCGCCAGCGCGGCCTGTGCCTGGCGGTCGCCGCGGCCGCGGCGGCCATGGCCCTGCGCCTGGGCCCCGTCGCCAAGGCCATCGACCTCCTCACCGGCGACCCCCGCGCCACCCAACTGGCCATGCACCTGCTGGGCGCGCTCTCCGCCATCGTCGTCCTCGACTTCGTCCTGACCGTGACGGGCGGCGGCCCGCCCCGGCCCTGGCTGCACATCGGCGGCGTGTTCTGCCTGCTGACGCTGCTGGCCCTCGACGTCTCGGCACCGGCGCACTCCCAGGACGTCATCGGCCCGCACGGCGCACCCGAGCCCTCCCTGGTCTTCTGGCTCACGCTGGTGTCCATGCACCTCGCGGCCGACGGCACCTGTGTCGTGGTGTGCTGGCGCTACAGCCTGCGGGGCAACGCCGGGCCGTCCCGCACGAGCCTGGCGTTGTTCAGCATCGGCACGGCCTTCGCCGGCCTGTTCTGGATCGCGGACCTCCTGTACATCCAGGTGCGTTCACCGTGGATCCCGGCATGCCTCTGTGTGACGATGGGCCTGCACGGGTTGCTGCGCGCCGCCTCCATAGTCGTCCCCACGCTCCTCGACGCGCGCCGCGCCGCCGCCGACATCAAGGTGCTGCGCAGGCTGGCCCCGCTGTGGCGGGACCTGATCGACGCGGTGCCCTCCGTCGCCCTGTACGCGCCGCGTCACCCCCTGCTGGAGACGCTCTGGCCGCGGGGCCCCAGGGACCTGATGGTCTACCGGCAGATCGTGGAGATCCGCGACGCGATCCTCGTCCTGCGCGCGTACGTCCCCGAGGACGGACTCGTGCCGCCCGGGGACCGCGAGACCCCGGCCCCCCGAGGCGCCCGCAGGCCCCTCCCGTCCGGCGGGGACCGTGAGGCGGTCGCCGTCGCACGCATGCTGCACACCGCCCGGCGCGCGAAACTCGCGGGCCGCCCGCCGCACCGGCACTCCGGCCGGTTGCCCCAGCCCAGTTGCGCGGACGTGGCGGCGGAGACGGACTTCCTGACCAGGGTCGCCGACGCCTACCGCCGGCCGGTCCCGCCGCACCCCCTGCCGGCACAGGCCGCGAGCCGCCCCGCCGCGTGAAGCCGGCCGTGCACGTCCGCGTCGGGCCGTCTCCGCGCGGCGGGGCGGCCGGGCGCCTCACCCGCGTTCGCGCAGGTACGCCTCCAGCTCGGCGGCCCCCGCCAGCAGCGCCCGCCCGCGCTCGGACAGCCGGCCGCGCCAGTCGCCCAGCGCGGCCTCCAGCGGCTTCGGCCCCCCGGCCGACCGGACCTGGGCGATCAGCGGGGCGATCTGCTCCAACAGGTAACCCCCGCGCCTGAGTTGACCGGCCATCCGGGCATCCCGTACGTCGGCGTCGTCGTAGACCCGGTACCCGGTGTGCGGATCGCGGCGCGGCCGCACCAGTCCCGCGCGCTCCCAGGCGCGCAGCGTCGCGGGCCGGATCCCGAGCTGCCGCGCCAGCGGCCCGATGAACGTGCCGCCGCCGGGCCCGGGTGCGGTGCCGGGGTGGTGCGTGGCGGCGGGGTGGTGCGCGGGGGCGAGGTGGTCGTGCGCGGGGGCGCGTGCCAGGTCGCGGAGGGCCTTCTCCACGGCATCGAGGGTCCTGCGGTCGTCGAGGAGTCGGGCGTGGCTCTCGTCGATGAGGCGGAACGCCTCGTCGGCCGCGCCGCGGTGCACGGCCCGCATGACCGACGCGGCCGAACGGTGGCCGTGGCCGGGTGCCAGGGCGAGGAACGCGCGCAGGGCCCCCGCGTGCAGCGAGGTGTAGACGCGGTAGCCGTGGGGTGTGCGCTCGGCGGCCGGAAGGATGCCGGCCTCCTCGTAGTTCCTGACGGCCTGGGTCGACAGCCCGTGCCCGCGAGCCAGATCGACCGGCCTGAGCCGATCAGCCCGCTGCGGGTGGGTACTTTGAGGGTTCCGCGCCATGAAGCGCTGTACTCCTGCCCGTATCGCGAAAAAGTTTCAACCGAAGCATCAACGATACCGTTGAATCCATGGCCACTGACCTCAGGGACACCGCCCGTCCCGTCGACCCCGCCGCCCTCGTGGAACTCCTCCCGGCCCGGCCCCGGCTGCTCGCCCTGGGCGAGCCCGCCCACGGTGAGGACACCCTGCTCGGCCTGCGCAACGAACTCTTCCGGCAACTCGTCGAGCAGGAGGGCTACCGGACGATCGCGATCGAGAGCGACTGCGTGCGGGGCCTGCTCGTGGACGACTACGTCACCTCGGGCACGGGCACCCTCGACGAGGTCATGCGACGCGGCTTCAGCCACGAGTGGTTCAACGCGTCCGAGCCCAACCGTGAACTGGTGCAATGGATGCGCGCCTGGAACGACGGCCGGCCCGCGTCCGACCGGCTCCGCTTCGCCGGTTTCGACGGCCCGTTGGAGATGACCGAGGCCCAGAGCCCCCGGCAGGCCCTCACCGCCCTGCACGGCTACCTGTCGGCCCGGGGCGAGGCGGCCCTGCTCCCCTGCACCGCGGAAACGCTCGACCGGCTGCTCGGCGCCGACGACCGGTGGACCGATCCCGCGGCCATGCTGGACCCGGCCCGGTCCGTGGGGCGGTCGGCCGGGGCCGCGGAGCTGCGACTGCTCGCCGACGAACTCGTGGCGCTGCTCGACGAACAGACACCGCACCTGCTCGCGACGGCCCCGCGGGACGACTGGGAGCGTGCGTGCCTGTACGGGCGTACCGCCACCGGCCTGCTGCGCTACCACTACTGGATGGCCGACACCTCACCGGTCCGCACGGCCCGGCTCGGCGGACTGCGGGCCGCGATGATGGCCGGCAACCTCCTCGCCGTTGCCGCGCGCGGACCGGCGCTCGTCCACGCCCACAACTCCCACCTCCAGCGCGCGAAGAGCACCGTGCGGATGTGGGAGGGGCCGGTGCGGTGGTGGGGCGCCGGTGCGCTGGTGAGCGCCCGGCTCGGCGCGGAGTACGCCTTCATGGCCACGGCGCTGGGCACGATCCGGCACCAGGGGGTGGACACGCCGCCGCCGGACACCCTCGAAGGGCTCCTGTACGCACTCCCCGAGGACCGCTGCGTCATCGACCCCCGGCAACTGGCCACCGCCCTCGGCGACCCGCGGCCCACGCCCCGCGTGTCCCCCTGGTTCGGCTACGCCCCGCTCGACCCGGCCCACCTCACGGACGCGGACGGCATCGTGTTCGTCAAGGACGCCGTCGCGGCATAGACCGGCGCGGTGGCCCGGCCGCATTGCCGCCGGAGCAGGGTTCTTCGCGCTCTCGCCCGGCCTGCCCGACCGCGGCCGGCACCGCCGCCGTACCCCGGCGGCGGGAGCCACCTGGACGCCACGCCGAACGAGCAGGCTCCGCCGCCTCGTGTCCTACTGGGCTTCCGGCTACGACTGGCGCGGCCGCGAGGCCGCCGTCAACGCCCTGCCCTCCCGCTTCGCCGACATCGACGGCACGCCCGTGCACTACCTCCGCTACGACGGCGAACACCCGGACGCCCTGCCGATCGTGCTCACCCACGGCTGGCCCAGCACGGTCCTTGAACTCACCGATCTCGCCGAGCGGTTGGTCAACCCGTCGTGCCACGGCGGACGCCCCGAGGGCGCCTTCACCGTGATCGTCCCCTCCCTGCCCGGCTTCGCCTTCTCCCCCCAGCGGCCCACGCTCACCGGCGCCGAACAGACCCACGACCTCTGGCACCGCCTGATGCGCGACGAACTCGGCTTCGAGCGCTACGCGGCCCACGGCCGTCGCCCTGTTCCCGGCCGACCTGAGCCGGCCGCCCCGGAGCTGGGCCGAGCGCACGTACCACGTCACGCGCTACACGCACATGCCGCGCGGCGGCCACTTCGCCGCCCACGAGGAACCCGGCCTGCTCGCCGAGGACATGGCCGAGTTCTTCCGCGACCACCGCCGCCCCGCGGCGTGACGTCACTCGGGGCCGGCCGCCTGGCAGGGGAGCGCATGCCGTGACCGGGGGACTGTGATCAACGGCAAGGCGGGGTCGTAGCACAGAGGTAGTGCGCCGCGACATCATCTCGGAGGACGCCGGTTCGAATCCGACCGCCCCGCCCCTTCTTCCCGCGGCCGCCGGCTGCCGGCCGGCCGGAGCCGTCCGCGCGGCTCCGGCAGGGCCTACGGGGCCACGTCCTCCAGCCGCCGCCCGCTCGTCTCCTCGGCGCCCACCGCCGTGAGCGCGCCGACGAGGGCCACGGCCGCGAGCGTCACGAAGACGGTGCCGAGCGCGCCGTCGGCGCCGTCCGCGTAGACCGCGCCTACCACGATCGGGCCGAGGATGACGCCGACGCGGTTCATGGCGCCGCCGACACTCGACCCCAGGGCCCGCATCCGGGTGGGGAACAGCTCGGGCGTGTACAGGTACAGGCAGATGTTGGCGCCGAAGAGGAAGACGCTCGCCAGCGAGGTCCAGGCCAGCACACCGGTCGCGGAGCCGCCGGAGAACAGGCCGAGGAGCAGCAGGGCGACGGCGGAGCCGCCCAGGCACCCCATGACGGTGCGGCGGCGGCCGGCGCGGTCGACGGTCAGGGCGACGGCGAGGCAGCCGACAAGACCCGCGCAGGAGGTGACCGTCGAGTAGCCGAGGGCGGTGGACAGGTCCAGGCCGAAGCGGGTGCCGTAGATGGTGGGGAGCCAGGACGTGATGCCGTAGTTGACGAAGTAGCCGGTGAACCACAGGACGCCGACGACCAGGGTGCGCCTGCGGTAGCGACCGGACAGCAGCTCCCGCAGACCGCCCCCGCCGCCACCTGTGCCTCCGCGCCCGTCCTCCAGCCCGCCGCCACCTGTGCCTCCGCGCCCGTCCTCCAGCCCGCCGCCACCTGCGTCCCTGCCCGTGGCCTTCGGGGCGGGCGGCGCTGAGGGGGCCGGGTCCGGCAGCGGCTCGCCGGTGATCCGTTCGACCTTCTCCTCGATCGCGGCCATGGTGGCGAGCGCCTGCTCGTGGCGGCCGTGGTCGGCCAGCCAGCGTGGCGACTCGGGCACGTACCGGGCGATGACGAGGCACAGGACGCCGGGGATCGCGGCGAGGCCGAACATCCAGCGCCAGCCGAGCAGCGGCACCAGCCACGCGGCGAGCAGCGCGCCCGCCGTCAGGCCGGCCGGGAAGACCAGCTCGTACAGCAGGACGAAGCGGCCCCGCTGGTGGGTGCGGGTGATCTCGGCGATGAAGGTGGCCGCGACCGGCACCTCTCCGCCGATGGCCAGGCCCTGGAGGAACCGCGCGGCCATGAACGGCGCCGGCGAGGTGCACAGGGTGAGAGCCAGGTTGCACAGGCTGGACACGCCGATGCAGACGGCGATGACCCTGACCCGGCCGTAGCGGTCGGCCAGGCGGCCGGACAGGAGCGCTCCGGCCAGCATGCCCACCGAGCCCACGGTCATCAGGGCGGTGGTCTGCCCCGTGCCGAGGTGCCATGCGGCGCGCAACTGGGGCAGCGCGTAGGCGATGAGGAGCTGGTCGAAGGCCTCGAAGAAGGTGACCGCGCCGATGACGAGGCGCACGGTGACGTGCCAGCGGCACAGGGGGAGGCGTTCGAAGCGGGCGCCGATGGCCGCGGCGAGCGCCGCGGTACCGGGGCGGTGGGCCGCGCCGGCACGAGGGGCGTCGATCGTCATGGAGAGGTCCTCCGGCTCCCGGGCGCCCGGACCGAGGGACCGGCCGGCGCGCACGGGAGGGTTCGGGCCGTGCCGCGCGGGGCCGGACGGCTCCACGCACGCAGGGCGGTGAGGGACGGCAGGACGGCAAGGGCGGGGGGTGGGAGGGGCGAGGGGGGCGGAAGGAGAGGGAAGAGGCGAGCGTGCCGGCACAACCGCCGTGTCGGCAGGTCTCACCGCTCCGGCCCGATTCGGACAAGGGCTGAATCTCTTAGTGCTTAGGTTCTACCGCCTGCGCGTCGGGGGCCGTCAAGGGTTCGGCGCCGACCGGCGGGAAAAAGTCGTGCGGCCCGACCCCTTGCGGGGTAGATATTTAAGCCCTTAGATTTCCAGCACTTCGCCATCCCGGGCTCATCCCGGAGCGGGCCCCCGGGTCCGTGCCCCGGCCGCCCGCGGAGATCTCTCCCGACCCCTCACGCCCGGAGGTTCCGCCATGCCGCGCATCCCAGCCGACGAGATCCTCATCGCGGGCCGCTCCAGGCGCGGCGCGGGCGGCCCGATCCGGACCGTGAACCCGGCCGACGGCACCCTGATCACCACCGTCCACGCCGCCTCTCCCGCCGACGTGGACGAGGCGGCACGCGCCGCCGCCGACGCCGCGGCCACCCCCGCCTGGCGCGACCTGCTGCCCCATCAGCGCGCCCGCCTCCTGTACCGGATCGGTGACCTGATCGAGGAGCACGCGGCCGAGTTGTCCGCGTTGCAGACCACCGACACCGGCAAGACCCTCACCGAGACCCGCGCGCTCGCCCACAGCGCCGCCGGCACCTTCCGCTACACGGCCGCCGCGCTGGAGACCGCCGAGGACTCCCTCACCCCCGCCCGCGGCCCGTACGTCACGATGAGCGTGTACGAACCGATCGGCGTCGTCGGGGCGATCAACCCGTGGAACTCGCCGATCGCCTCCGACGCGCAGAAGACCGCCCCGGCCCTCGCCGGCGGCAACGCGGTCCTGCTCAAACCCGCCGAGTGGACACCGCTGGTCTCACTCGCCTTCGGCCGCCTGGTCCACCAGGCCCTCACCGAGGCCGCTCTGCCGACCGCGCTGCTGTCCGTCCTGCCGGGCGAGGGCAGCGTGGTCGGGGACGCCATCGTCAGCCATCCGCTCGTGCGGCGCATCGGATTCACGGGCGGCACCGCCACCGGCCGCACCGTCGCGCGCGCCGCCGCCGGCAAACTCGTCCCCGCCTCGCTGGAACTCGGCGGCAAGTCCCCGACGATCGTCAGGCAGGACGCCGACGTCGAACAGGCCCTCGCCGGGGTCATGTTCGGCATCTTCTCCTCCAGCGGCCAGTCCTGCATCGCCGGTTCACGGCTCTTCGTGCAGCGGTCGCTGTACGACTCCTTCCTCGGCGAACTCGTCGAACGGGTACGGAAACTGCGCCTCGGACCCGGCACCGACCCCGGCACGCAGGTCGCCCCGCTCGTCCACCACCGGCACCGCGACGCCGTCGCCGCGTACGTGGACCTCGCCCGCACGGAGGGCGGACGCGTCCTGTGCGGCGGCACGGTACCGGAGGGCCCGGAGTACGCCGCCGGCGCCTACTACCTGCCGACCGTCATCGACCGGCTGCCCCACTCCGCCCGGACCTGCCAGGAGGAGATCTTCGGCCCGGTCCTCGTCGCCCTCCCGTACGACGACGAGGACGACCTCGTACGCCAGGCCAACGACAGCGTGTACGGGCTGGCCTGCGGCATCTGGACGCGCGACGCCCGCGCCGCCTGGCGGCTGGCCCGGCGTGTCGAGGCCGGCACGGTCTGGATCAACACGTACAAGCAGTTCTCCATCTCCACCCCCTTCGGCGGGATGAAGGACAGCGGCCTCGGCACGGAGAAGGGACGCGACCTCATCCGCGCCTACCAGCGGCAGAAGTCCCTGTACTGGGGCACCGACGCCACCCCCCTGCCCTGGGCCAACTGACCCACTCCCGAAAGGCCCTCACCATGACACACCCCCCTGGCCCCCCTGGTCCGCCGATCGCCCGGCTGCGCGCCCTGCGCTCGGTCGAACTGCTCACCCCGCACTTCGCCGAGGCCGCCGACTTCTACGAAGAGGCATGGGGACTGGAGGTCGTCGAGTCCGGGCACAGCGCGAGCTGGCTGCGCGGCACCGGCGAGCAGCACCACGCCCTCCAGCTCACCCGCGCCGACCGCATCGGCCTCGGCCGGCTCGCCTTCGCCGTGGCCACCCCCGCCGAGATCGACGAGGCGGCCCGCCGGCTCGAAGCACGCGGCATCACCCCGGTCGCGGGACCCGGACCGCTGGACCAGGTGGGCGGCGGCTACGGACTGCGGTTCCACGACCTGGACGGCCGGCTGATCGAACTGTCCGCGGACACCTGGGCGGTCGCCCCGCGCGGCCGTGACGCCGCCGTGCCGGTCGGTGTCACCCACGCCGTCCTCAACACCCCGGACATCGACGCCTCGGTGGCCTTCTACAGGGACGTCCTCGGCATGCGCGTCTCGGACTGGTCCGAGCACCAGATGGCGTTCCTGCGCTGCAACACCGACCACCACTGCGTCGCGTTCAACCAGGCACCGTGGGTGTCCCTCAACCACGTGGCCTACGAGATGAGTTCGGTCGACCACTTCATGCGCGGCCTCGGGCGCCTCCGCCACCACGGCATCACCCCCGCATGGGGGCCGGGGCGGCACGGGCCCGGAAACAACACCTTCTCCTACTTCACCGATCCCACCGGCCTGGTCTGCGAGTACACCTCGGAGGTCGCCCAGGTCGTCGAGGACGCCTGGATCTGCAAGGTGTGGCGGCGCGTCCCCGAACTGTCCGACCTGTGGGGCACCGCCGGGCCGCCCTCCCAGCTGATCCGCGCCCACATGGCGGGCACCCCGGACGGCAGGCCCGTAGCCCCGCCCCTCGACGCCGAAGCCCAAGCCGCAGCCGAAGCGCAAGCCGAAACCGAAGCGCAAGCCCAAGCCCGAACAGAAGCCGAAACCGAAGCGCAAGCCCAAGCCCGAACAGAAGCCGAAACCGAAGCGCAAGCCCAAGCCCGAACAGAAGCCGAAACCGAAACGCAAACCCAAGCCCGAACAGGAGCCCGAGCCCAGGCCCGGACAGGAGCCCGGACGCGAGCCGCCGCCGACGCCGAAGGAGTCCCCGCATGAGCACGGACACCCCCCGCCGCGTCGGTCTCATCGGCTGGGGCGCCATCGGCCGCGTCGTCGGCGGCGCGCTGGCGGCCGGCGGGATCCCCGGCGCCGAGCTGGTGTGCGTCGTCGACAACCGGCCCCTCGGGAACTCCGCGCCCGTGCCGCAGTACACCGTCGAACAGGCCCTGCGCCACTGTGACCTGATCGTCGAGGCCGCCGGGCAGGGCGTCGTGCGCGAGTGGGGCGAGAGCGTTCTCGGCTCCGGCACCGACCTGCTCGTCGCCTCCACCGGCGCCCTCACCGACGACGACCTCGCCAAGCGGCTGCTGCACGCCGGTCCCGGCCGCGTCTACTTCACCGGCGGTGCGGTCGGCGGCCTCGACCTCCTTCAGGCCGTACGCGCCATGGGCCCCCTGGACGAGGTCCGCCTGACCACCACGAAACTGCCCGCCACCCTCGAACAGCCCTGGATGGACGAGGAGTTGCTCACCCGGATGCGATCGGCCACCGGACCGGTCGAGGTGATGGCGGGCACCGCCCGGGACGTGCCGGTGAGGTTCCCCAGGTCGACCAACGTCGCCGCCTCCGTCGCCCTCGCCGTGGGCGACCCCGACGCGGTCCGCGTCAGCGTCGTCGCCGATCCGGCGGCCCGGCACACCTCGCACGTGATCGAGGCGAGCGGCCCGCACGGCGCCTACCGCTTCGAGGTACGCCACCTGCCCGATGCCGCCAACCCGGCCACCAGCCAGGTCGTCCCCTACGCGGTACTGCGTTCCCTCGCCGCACTCGCCGGACGGACGGGGCAGATCCTGTGAGCGCCTACGACCTCTCCGGCCTCCACCTGGAACGGGCCGGCGACAGCGGCCCCCTGCTGCTGTGCCTGCACGGCATCGGATCGTCCTCGGCGGCCTTCGCACCCCAACTCGCGGCTCTCAGCGACATGTTCAGGGTCGTCGCCTGGGACGCGCCGGGATACGCCGAGTCCGCGGACCCGGACGGCCCGTTGTCGATGGACGACTACGCCGACACCGCCGCCGAGGTGATCCGGGCGTACGGCGGCAGCGCCCACGTCCTCGGCGTCTCCTGGGGCGGCGTGATCGCCCTCCGGCTCGCGCTGCGCCACCCGGGCCTCGTCGATTCCCTGATGGTCCTCGACTCCACGTCCGGTTCGGGCACCGACCCGGAGAAGGCGGCCGGGATGCGCGCCCGCGCCGCCGAACTCGCCCGGCTCGGCCCGGACGCCTTCGCCGCCGCCCGCGCCCCGCGCCTGGTCTCCCCGGACGCCCCCGCGGACCTCGTCGAGCGCGTCACCGCCACCATGGCCGCCTCGGTCCGCCTGCCCGGCTACGCACACGCGGCCGAGGCCATGGCCGCGACCGACCTGCGCGGCGAACTGCACCGCGTCACCGCGCCCACCCTCGTCCTGTGCGGCGACCAGGACCGCGTCACCGGTCCCGACAGCTCACAGGTCCTGGCCGGCGGTCTGCACAGGACCGCGTACGTGATCGTCAAGGACGCCGGTCACCTGGCCAACCAGGAGCAGCCCGAGCGTGTCAACGCCTGGCTCCTGTCCCACCTGCACATCGCCACCGACCCCCGCACACCCGACCCCCGCACACCCCGCACGAAGGGCTGACCACCATGCCTGTCACCACCACCGAGTACGACAACGGCGGCGACCTCGCCCGGTACACCGACTCCCTGATCGCCACCAAGGACTCCCGCGAGCCCGACTGGAAGACCCTGTCCTTCCAGGAGAAGGCCGGCCCGCAGTACCGGCGGGCGCAGATCCGCTACGTCGGCTCCGGCGCCACCGGCAACCACGAGGGCGACAACCGGATCATCCCCTCCGGCGGCTTCACCTTCTCCAACATGCTGCTGCCGCCCGGCGCCGAGGGCCCGGCCCACACCCACCACGACGTGGAGGAGGCCTTCTTCGTCCTGGAGGGCCAGGTCCGCGTCGGCGTCCACCGCGGCCCCGACGAGGTCGAGTACCGGACCCTCGGCTACCGCGACATGATCGTGGTACCGGCCGGCGTCACCCGCTCGCTGAAGAACGAGGGCGACACCGACGCACTGTTCTGCGTGATCATCGGCACGCAGAAGCCGCAGGTGCCCACCTACCCGGAGTACTCGCCGCTGTACGGCGTCACCCGTGACTGAGGCGTCGGGACCGGTCGCGCCGGCCGCGCCGTCCGCCCGGCGCACCGTCGTCGTGACGGGGGCGGGCCGTGGCCTGGGGGAGGCCATGGCCCGCCGGGCGGCGGCGGACGGGTTCCGGGTCGTCGTCGCCGAGCTGGACGCCGTCCGGGGCGAGCGGACCGCCGGGTCGATCCGCGCGGCGGGCGGCGAGGCGGAGTTCGTCCCCGTGGACGTCGCCGACCCGGCGTCGGTGGCCACGCTCGCGGACCGCCTGGCCGCCACCGGCCCCGTCCACGGCCTGGTCAACAACGCGGCCCTCGCCGACGGGGTGGGCGGCAAGGAGTTCCAGGACATCGACGTAGAGGTCTGGGACCGGCTCATGGCGGTCAACGCGCGCGGGCCCTGGCTCGTCGCCAAGCACCTGCTGCCGTTGATGGGCCGCCCCGGCCGCATCGTCAACATCGCCTCCGACGCGGCCCTGTACGGCTCCCCGCGCCTGGCCCACTACATCGCGTCCAAGGGCGCGGTCATCGCCCTCACCCGGGGCATGGCCCGCGAGCTGGGGGAGCGGGGCATCACCGTCAACGCCGTCGCCCCCGGCCTCACCGAGGTCGAGGCCACCGAGAACGTACCGGCCGAGCGCCACGCCCTCTACGCCGCCACCCGGGCGATCTCCCGGCCGCAGCAGCCCGCGGACCTCCTCGGCCTCGTCTCCTTCCTGCTCGGCGAGGAGTCCCGCTACCTCACCGGACAGGTGATCGCCGTCAACGGCGGCTTCACCATGCACTGAACCCCGCACCGCACCACTGGATCTGCAAGGAGCACGTCATGGATCTCGGCCTCGCCGACCGCACGGTACTGGTCACCGGAGGCAGTTCCGGTGTCGGCCTGGCCACGGTCCGCGCCCTGCTGGACGAGGGCGCCCGCGTCGCCACCTGCGGACGCGACCCCGAACGCCTGGCCAAGGCCGCCGCCCGGCTCGGCGCGGGCCCGGAGCGGCTGTTCACCGGCGCCTGCGACGTCCGCGACGCCGACGCCGTACGCCGCTTCACCGACGCCGCCGCCACCCACTTCGGCGGCGGGCTCGACGGCCTGGTCAACAACGCGGGCCAGTCCCGCATGAAGCGCCTGGACGACACGACACCCGAGGACTGGCGCGACGAGCTGGAGCTGAAATTCGCGGGCGTCCTCAACCCCCTCGCCGCCGCCCGCAGTCACCTGCGCGCCTCGGACGCCGCCTCGGTCGTCAACATCAACGCGGTGCTCGCCAAGCAGCCCGACCCCCGCCTCATCACCACCAGCGCCGCCCGCGCCGGCATCCTCAACCTCTCCACGTCCCTCGCCCGCGAACTCGCCGCCGACGGCATCCGCGTCAACTCCGTCTGCCTCGGCCTGATCGACACCGGCCAGTGGACGCGCCGGCACGCCGCCGCGGACGGCGGCCTGACCTACGAGGAGTGGCAGGCCGAGCTGGCCGCCGACCGCGGCATCGCCCTCGGCCGGCTCGGCCGCGCCGAGGAGGCCGCGTACGCCGTCGTCGCGCTGCTCGCCCCGCGCGCCTCCTACATCACCGGAACCAGCATCGACGTCTGCGGCGGAGTCGGCCGCGGCATCCTGTGAGGAGCCTCCCCATGCACCACGGGCAGTACGACAACGGAGGCGACCTCCTCGTCGCCCACCTGAAGTCCCTCGGCATCGACACCGTCTTCGGCGTCGTGTCGGTGCACAACCTGCCGCTCGTCGAGGCGGTCGACCGCGAGCTGCGGTTCGTTCCGGTGCGCCACGAGGCCACCGCCGTGAGCGCCGCCGACGGCTACGGCCGCGCCCGCGGCTCGATCGGCTGCGCCCTGACCTCCACCGGCACGGGCGCGGGCAACGCGGCCGGCTCCCTGATCGAGGCACTGGCGTCCGGCACGGCCGTCCTGCACGTCACCGGGCAGGTCGAGTCGGCCTACCTGGGCAGCGGACGCGGATTCATCCACGAGACCAAGGACCAGCTCGGCATGTTGCGGGCCGTGTCGGCGTACGCGGCCACCGTCACCTCCCCGCACGACGCCGGACGGCTGCTGCGCGAGGCGTCGGCCGCCGCCCTCACCGCACCGGGCGGCCCCGCGAGCATCGAGTGGCCCGTCGACCTCCAGTACGCCGCCCAGCACGACGAGGGCGATCAGGCCCCGGCCGCCGCCGCACCGGAACCGGACCCCGCCGCGCTCGCCGCCGCCCGCGAACTCCTCGCCTCGGCCCGGCGCCCCCTGATCTGGGCGGGCGGCGGTGCGAACACCGCCCGCGAGGAACTGCTCGCCCTGCTGGAGGCCACCGGCGCCGGGCTGCTCACCTCCAACTCCGGCCGCGGCAGCGTCCCCGAGGACCACCCGCTGGTCATCGGCAACTTCACCACCACCCCACCCGGCCGCGCCCTCCTCGCCGACGCCGACGTGCTCCTCACCATCGGCACCCACTTCCGCTCCAACGAAACCGCCGACTACACGCTGCGACTCCCCGCCGCCCACATCCAGATCGACCTCGACGAGGCCGCGCTCGGCCGCGTGTACCCGGCGCGGCACGCCCTGCACTGCGACGCGGCCGGCGTCCTGCCCGCCCTGACCGAGGCCGCCGTACCCGCCGACGCCGCCTGGTCGGCCCGGGTCACCGCCGTACGCGAGGACGTACGCGCCACCTGGCACGGCGACATCGGCCCCCAGGCCGCCGTCTGCGACGCGCTCGCCGCCGCCCTGCCGCGCGGTGCTGTCGTCGCCCGCGACGTCACCATCCCGTCCTCGTCCTGGGGCAACCGGCTCCTGCCGATCCACGACCCGCGCGCCAACGTCTTCCCGCGCGGCGGAGGCATCGGCCAGGGCCTCGGCATGGGCATCGGCGCCGCGCTCGCCCGGCCGGACGAGCCGACCGTCGTCATCGCCGGCGACGGCGGCCTCGCCGTGCACCTCGGCGAACTCCTCACCGTCGGCCAAGAACGCCCCCGCCTGACCCTGATCGTCTTCAACGACGGCGGCTACGGGGTGCTGCGCAACATGCAGGACAAGTACAGCGAACGCCGCTCCGGCGTGGACCTGTTCACCCCGGACTTCGCGCCGCTCGCCGCCGCCTGCGCCCTGCCCTACGCCCGCATAGCGGCCGAGGCGGACGCCGCGCCGGTCCTTGAGGCCGCCCTCGCCTCCGACGGACCGACCCTCGTCGAGGTCGACCTCGACGCGCTCGGCCCGATGAAGAACCCGTTCACCCCGCCCGTCACGATCCCCACGGCGTAGGGTCTTTCGTTTGGATCAGGCCGGATCAGGGAGCGGGGTCTGGTGCGTGCAGCTGCAAGGCGGAGGAGGGAGTCGACGCGATGGGGGTCCCCCTGCTCGAGTGAAGTCGAGAGCTTGGGGGAGTCGGCGACCGACGACAACGCCGCAGATGCGCGTGCCAGGGCCCGCGAGCCCGGCATGATCCAAACGAGAGGCCCTGAGGAGGCCACCGCCATGACCGCCGACCGCGAGCACGAACTCGACCTTCTCGTCCGCCGCATGACCTGGGAGGCGGACGGCGTCCTCTCCGTCGACCTGGCCCACCCGGACGGCAAACCACTGCCCGCCTGGACGCCGGGCGCCCACCTCGACCTGCACGTGGGCGGGCACGTACGCCAGTACAGCCTGTGCGGCGACCCCGCCGACCCGACCACGTACCGCCTGGGCATCCTCGACGAACCGTCCTCACGCGGCGGTTCACGGCACGTGCACAGCAAGCTGCGCCCCGGCCAGAGCGTCCGCGTGGCCGGCCCGCGCAACCACTTCGCCCTGGAGCCCGCCGCGTTCTACGTCTTCCTCGCCGGCGGCATCGGCATCACCCCGATCCTGGCGATGGCCCGCCAGGCCGCCCGGGACGGGGTACCCTACCGGCTCGTGCACGGTGGCAGGTCCCGCGCCACCATGGCGTTCGGCGCCGAGCTGACCGCGCTGACCGGCGGCGAGGTGACCCTCGTACCGCAGGACGAGCAGGGCCACATCGACCTGGCGGCCGCCCTGCGGGACCTCCGCGACGACGCGCTGGTGTACTGCTGCGGCCCCGAACCGCTGCTCGACGCGGCCGAAGAGGCCTGCCCCGCGGGCCGACTGCGCGTCGAACGGTTCGCCGCGCCCGCCGCCCCCGCACGCGACGGCGACGACACCGCCTTCGAGGTCGAGTGCCGCGCGTCGGGCGTGACCCTGACCGTCGACGCCGCCACCTCCGTCCTCGAAGCCGCCGAGAACGCGGGCCTCGCCGTCACCTCCTCCTGCCGCGACGGCATCTGCGGCTCCTGCGAGACCCGCGTCCTCGCCGGCACCCCCGACCACCGCGACCACCTGCTCAGCGAGGCCGAGCGCGCCGCCGGCGAGACGATGATGATCTGCGTCTCCCGGTGCGCCTCCGACCGCCTCGTCCTGGACCTGTGACCCCCACCGAGAGCGAGACACCCATGCCCACCGACGCCACCACCAGCCGGCCGTACCTCGACCCGCACCAGAGCCGCAACCACACACCCACCCCCTACGAGCTGAAGCTCGCCCGCACCCTGGAGGAGATCTTCACCCACGACGGCCACGAACTGGCCGACGTCGTGGCCGGGTTGAACACCCGGCAGGTCCACACCCCCGGCGGCGAGCCGTGGACCGAGGACACCTTCCGCGCCGAGATGCACCGCCTGGGAGCCTGACATGACCCTCTCCACCCGCGACAGTGCGGCCCACATCCTCGCCCACGGCCTGCGCAACCAGTGGCACCCCGTGGTGCCCTCCGACTTCGTCGAGCCCGGCGGCCTGCGCAAGGTCACCGCGCTCGGCGAGAGCTGGCTGCTGTTCCGCCGGGCCGACGGCACCCTGTCCATGCTCGCCGACCGGTGCCCGCACCGCGGCGCCCCGCTCTCCCTCGGCAAACACCTCGGCGACCGGATCGCCTGCTGGTACCACGGCGTCGAGGTCGACGGCTCCGGCACGGTCACCTCCGTACCCGGCCTGCCCGGCTGCAACCTGGAGGGCAAGAAGCTCGTCACCTCCCTGCCCGTCCGCGAGGTCGGCGGCGCGATCCTGGCCTGGTTCGGCGACGAGGAGCACCCCGAGCCGGCCGACCTGACCCTGCCCGAACCCCTCACCGACCCCGGCACCTCCGCGATCCTGTGCTACGCCGAGTGGAACGTGCCGTGGCGCTACGCCATGGAGAACCTGCTCGACCCCATGCACGGCGCGTTCCTGCACCACGAGTCGCACACCATGTACGACGGCGACACCACGGCCAAGTTCCGCATCCGCGAGACCGACCGCGGCTACTTCTTCGAGAAGACCGACCAGCGCGGCGTCAACTTCGACTGGGTCGAACTGTGCCGCACCGGCGTCGACTGGGTCGACCTGTCCATCCCGTACCCGCCGTCGGCCGGACCGGGCGGCCCGTTCGGCATCGTCGGCATGGCCTGCCCGGTGGACGCCGGGCGCACCGGCGTCTTCTTCTGGCGCTACCGGAACGTCTCCGGCTGGCAGCGCGACACCTGGCACTTCCTCTACAGGACCCTCATCGAGGAACGCCACTGGGAGGTCCTGGAGCAGGACCGGGTCATGCTGGAGGCCATGCCCGCCGACGCCGACCAGCGCGAGAACCTCTACCAGCACGACCTCGGCGTGGTCCGCCTGCGCCGCCTCTACCAGGCGCAGGCCGAGCAGCAGTCCACGGCGGGAGGGACGAACCGGGAGGCGTGACCGCGCCGGCCGCGGCGCGCCCACCGCCGCCCCGGCCCTCGCTCAGCCTGCCCCCGCTCGGGCCGGCTCTCGCTCAGCTGCCGCCGCTCAACCGGCCTCCGCCCGCCGCGCCGCCTCCTCCGCATCCGGCGCCGCCTCGTCGGACTCGACGATGGAGCGCTCCAGAGAGGAGAGCAGCCGGGCCAGTTGGCGGCGCTCGGCGGGGGAGAGCCCGCCGAGCATCCGCCGTTCGTTCTCCAGGTGCGCGCCGAACACCTCGTCGACCTTCCGCAGCCCGGCCTCGGTCAGACGCGAATAGACGACACGGCGGTCCTCGGCGTCCCGCTCCCGCACGAGCAGCCCGTCCTTCTCCAGCCGGTCCAGCCGCAGCGTGACACCCGCCGACGATATGAGGCCCGACGCCGCCAGCTGCCCCGCGGTGAGCCGGTACGGCGCCCCGGAGCGGCGCAGCGCCGTCAGCACGTCGAAGCCGGCGACGGACAGCCCGTGCCGCTCGATCTGCGCGGTCAGCCGTGAGTGGTACTGCAGATACGCCCGGTGCAGCCGGGCCAGCACCTCCAGCGGTGCGGTGTCCAGACCCGGCCGCTCGCGCGCCCAGTCCTCGACGATCCCCGCCACGGCGTCCGGCCGCCGCCCCGCCCTGCGCTGAGTCATGTCATCCCCTCGCGGCTCGTTTCGTCGCGAGACACGGGCTCCGTATCCGCGCACCCGCTGAAATCTTAGCCCTGAGACAAGCCCGGACCGCGCCCCGGCCGCGACCCCGGCCGTCACCGTGGCAGCTCCGCCACGGCGGCCTCCAGGAACCGGCGGACCAGCGCGCCGGGGGCGTCGGGGAAGTGGACGAGGCCGACCGGGCTCGGCGGGGCACCGGTCAGCGGGACGAAGCGCAGGGCGGGATGCCGGGTACGGCGCCGCGCGACCTCGGGGACGATGCCGATCCCGCGGTCGGCGGCCACCGTCTCCAGCCATTCGTCGTAGTTGGCCGTCTTGACGATCCGGTCCGGACGCCGGTCCGCGGGCCACGACCAGGGGCCGGTGGTGCCGCTGACGGTGTTGACGACCAGCGGCCAGCGGTGGACGTCCGTCCACGCCAGCCGGCCGATCCGGGCCAGCTCGCAGTTCTCCGAGCAGACGGCGACGCGCGGCTCGTCGGCCAGCGGCACGACCCGCGCCCCTTCCGGCACGTCGACGTCCCCGCGGACCAGCGCGATGTCGACGCCGCGCTGCCGCAGCGCCTGGAGCGGATCGTCGGTGCGGACCAGGGCGACCGACGCGCCGGTGCTCTCCTCGAACCGGCTGATCGTCCGCTGGGCCCACGGGTCGGGCAGCAGCCAGCTGAAGCCGAGCCGCAGGCTGACCCGGCGGCTCACGGCGGCGAGGGCCTGGTCCATGGTGGCCAGGACCCGCTCGGCGTGGACGAGGAACCCGGCCCCGGTGGCGGTCAGCTCGACGTGCCGTGAGGACCGGTCGAGCAGACGGACGCTGAGCCGGTCCTCCAACTGCGCGATCGTACGGCTCAGCGCGGGCTGCGTGATCAGCAGTTCCTCCGCGGCCCTGGAGAACGAGCGGCAGCGGGCCACCGACGCGAAGGCCCGCAGGTGGCGCAGTTCGACGTCCATGCCCCTCACATCTCCGGACCCCATCCATGCCGGCCACGCATAGCCCCAGCTTAACCGGCATTTCCCAGGCGCACCCGCGCTGCCTAGCGTGAGAAGCGGCCCCATGGACGCGACCCGGAAGGCACCCAGGACCGTGCAGTCATCAACCCCGCCCCGCGCACGAGCGGACTCCCCTTGGACCATCGTCGCCCGTGCGGCGGCGGCACTCGCCGCGGGAATGGGGATCGGCAGGTTCGTCTACACCCCGATCCTCCCCCTCATGCACACCCAGGCCGGACTCACCTCGGCGCTCGGGGCGCGCCTGGCCACCGCCAACTTCATCGGCTACCTCGCCGGGGCACTGGCCGGCATCGCCGCACCCGCCGTCGTACGGTCGGCCACCGCCCTGCGCGGTTCCCTCGTCGTGCTGGTGGCGACCCTCGCGCTCATGCCGGCCACCCACGACGGCACCCTCTGGTTCCTGCTGCGCCTGGTGGCCGGTGCCGCCAGCGCGCTGACCTTCGTGATCGCCGTCAGCGCCATGCTCTCCGGCCTGCGCGCGCACGCGCACCACCTGGTCGGCTGGGCCTTCGGCGGCGTCGGCGCCGGCATAGCCCTGTCCGGGCTGCTCGTCGTCGCCGTGCAGGCCGTGGCCGACTGGCAGGCGGCCTGGTGGACCTGCGCCGCCCTCGCGGCCCTGCTCACCGCGGTCGCCTGGCCGCTGGCCCCGCAGCCGGAACCCGGGGCCGCCGAGACGGACACACGGACCGAACGGCCCCGTACGCACCGCTGGTTCCTCGCGCTGCTCGCCAGCTACACCTTCGAGGGCATCGGCTACATCATCGCCGGCACCTTCCTGGTCGCCGCGATCCAGGAGGGTGTCCGGGGCTGGCTCGGCTCGGGGGCCTGGATCGTGGTCGGTCTCGCCGCGCTCCCCTCCTGCGCCCTGTGGACCAGGCTGGGCCACCGCTGGTCCCGCCCGGCCCTGCTGCTGGCCTCGCTGATCCTCCAGGCCGTGGGCATCGCCCTGCCGGCGCTGCTCGGCGGCGCCACGCCCGCGCTCGTGTCCGCGGTGCTGTTCGGCGCCACCTTCATGGGGGTCAGCACGATGGCACTGTCCATCGGCGCGCACCTGCAAGTGCCGCGCGCCGTCGCCCTGTTGACCGCCGGATACAGCGCCGGCCAGATACTCGGCCCGCTGCTCGCCGCCCCCCTGCTCCGGCACGGCTACCACCCGGCGCTGCTGCTGGGCAGTGCGATGGTCTTCCTCGCCGCCCTCGCGTCGGCCGCCGTGTGCGTCCGCTTCCCGCACCACCTCGACCCCGCCGCCTCGGCGGCGGCCTGACGCGGAGGCCGCGGGGTCGAGGCGGCGGGGTCGAGGCGGCGGGGTCGAGGCGGTTCAGGCCCGGTTCAGGTCCGGTTTCAGGTCCGGCTCACGCGGCGAAGACCTGCTTCGCGGTGGTGATCGCCGTCATGGCCTTGGGCCAGCCGGCGTAGAAGGCGAGGTGGGTGATCGCCTCGACGAGTTCGGTCTCGGTGACGCCGTTCTCCTTCGCCCGTCCGAGGTGGAAGCGGAGCTGGTCGGCGTCGCCGCCGGTGACGAGGGCGGCGACGGTGACCAGGCTGCGGTCGCGGGCGGCCAGCCCGGTGCGGTTCCACACGTCCTCGAACAAGACGTCGTCGGTCAGCTCGGCGAGCTTGGGCGCGAAGTCGCCGATGGCGCGGCGACCTCCGCCGATCTGTTTCGGCTGGTCGGTCATGGATGGTCCCTTCGGTCCGCCGCGGTGCGGCTCGCTCGTATCCGGTTCGGTCAGGCCCGTCAGGCCCGTCAGGCCCGTGAGGCCCGTGAGGCCCGTGAGGCCCGTGAGGCCCGTGAGGCCCGTGAGGCCCGTGAGGCCCGTGAGGTAGATCAGGTAGATCAGGCAGTCAGCGGGTGCGGGGGCGCTGGTACTGCTCGTCGGTGACCGGCTCGTTCCAGGTGGTCTCCTCGCCGCCGGCGCCCTCGCCCTCCCACAGGGCGATGTGCTCCATGAAGCGGTCCGGGGCGGCGCCGTGCCAGTGCTCCTCGCCCGGCGGACAGGTGACCGTCCGGCCCGGGTGGGCTTCGAGGACCGTGCCGTCACGGGTGCCGATCAGGGCGATGCCCGAGACGACGTGCAGGGTCTGGCCCAGCACGTGGGAGTGCCAGTGGGTACGGGCACCGGGAGAGAAGCGGACCATGTTGGCCCGCATCCGGGACGGCTCCTTGCCCGCGTAGAGCACGTCGAACCAGACGTCTCCGGTGAACCAGTGCGCGGGCGCCTTGACGGTGGCCTGCTGCCTGACGAATTCCATGGGTCCTCGTGTCCTTCTCTGATCAGGGATCGGAGGGTGAGCGGGGCGTGGGTCCGGGTGTGCCCCGTGCCGTGCCGAACGCCTCGCTACCGAGGAAACCGCGGGCAGGAGGGTTGGAGAAGGGCCTGCCGTTACAGGTACTGCCAGGGCCCCCCGGCCGACTCCCAGGCCGCCTAGCCTTGAAGGTGTGAGCACCGAGAGCGACATCCGCGAGTTCCTGGCCTCCCGCCGCGCCAAGGTCACCCCGCAGCAGGCGGGACTGCCCGCCTACGGCGGCAACCGGCGCGTGCCTGGCCTGCGCCGCGAGGAAGTGGCCCTCCTCGCCGGTGTCAGCATCGACTACTACGTCCGGCTGGAGCGCGGGCGCCTGGCCGGGGCCTCCGAGGAAGTCCTCGACGCCGTCGCGAACGCCCTCCAGCTCGACGACGCCGAACGCGCCCACCTCCACGACCTGGCGCGCGCCGCCGCCAAGCGGCCGGTCCGCCGGGCCAGGCGCCGCGGACCGCTGCCCGAGAGCGTCCTGCGGGTCCTGGAGTCCATGACCGACTCCCCGGCCTTCATCCGCAACGGCCGCCTGGACCTGCTCGCCGTCAACCGCCTCGGCCGCGCCCTGTACTCGCCCCTCTTCTCCGACAGCGCCACCAGGACGCCCAACATCGCCCGCTTCCAGTTCCTCGACCCCGACGGCCGCGACTTCTTCCCCGACTGGGAGGAGTCGGTGAACACCACCGTCTCCCTGCTGCGCACCGAGGCCGGCCGCGCCCCGCACGACAGCGAACTGACCGGGCTCATCGGTGAACTCGTCACCCGCAGCGAGGAGTTCCGCATCGCCTGGGCCAAGCACAACGTGCGCCTGCACCACACCGGCCGCAAGTCCTTCCGCCACCCGGACGTCGGCGTCCTCACCCTCGACTTCGACGCCATGGACCTGCCCGCCCAGCCCGGACTGACCCTCACCGCCTACAGCGCCGCCCCGGCCACCGCCGACCACGACGCCCTCCAACTCCTCGCCGCCTGGGCCGCCACGGAGGACATCGAGGACAACACGAACATCGAGGACGACGGAATCGCCGAGGACAACGGAAACGCCGAGGACACCGAGCCCGCCGGGCGCCCCTCCGGCCGGCAGGACCGGCACGAGTGACGGAACCGGCAGGACCGATGAGCACCGGGGAGCGTGCGGGGCGACGGCGTCAGGTCGGGACGCCGGCCCGCGCGCTCCCGCCCCGCGACGCGGCCCGGGTGATGTTGCGGGCCATGCCACCGAAGACGGCGGCGTGGAAGGGGGAGACCGACCACCAGTAGGCGTGGCCCAGCAGGCCGCGCGGGTGGAACAGGGCGCGCTGCCGGTAGCGGGTGCGCTGCGCGCCGTCCGTCTCGGCGTACATCTCCAGCCAGGCGAGGCCGGGCAGCCGCATCTCGGCGCGCAGCCGCAGCAGGTGACCGGGCTCGATCTCCTCGACCCGCCAGAAGTCGAGGGAGTCGCCGACGCGCAGGTGCTCGGCGTCGCGTCGTCCCCGGCGCAGGCCGACACCGCCCACGAAGCGGTCCAGCCAGCCGCGCGCCGCCCAGGCGAGCGGAAAGGAGTACCAGCCGTTGTCGCCGCCGATGCCCTCGATCACCTTCCACAGCGCCTGCCGGTCCGCGTCGACCGGCAGCTCCCGTTCGTCCTGGTAGAGACTGCCGCCGGCCCAGTCCGGGTCGGTGGGCAGCGGGTCGCTGGGCGCCCCGGGCACCCCGGCGGACGACCACCGGGTGGCGACCTGGGCTTCCCGCACCCGCCGCAGCGCCAGGGCCAGTGCCTCGTCGAAGGGCAGCGGCCGGCCCGGCAGGTCGGGTACGTGGGCCGCGATGTCGTGTTCGTGGCAGATCACTTCGTGGCGCAGCGACTCGGTCAGCGGCCTGGCGATCGAGGCGGGCACCGGCGTGACCAGGCCGACCCAGTGGCTGGACAGCCGGGGCGTGAGCACCGGCACCGGCAGGACGAGCCGGCGCGGCAGCCCCGCGACGGCCGCGTACCGGCCCATCATCTCGCGGTAGGTGAGGACGTCGGGACCGCCGATGTCGAACGCCCGGTTGACGTCCTGCGGCATGGTGGCCGAGCCGACGAGGTAGCGCAACACGTCACGGATCGCGATGGGCTGCGTGCGGGTGTGCACCCAGCTGGGGGTCACCATGACCGGCAGCCGCTCGGTGAGGTAGCGCAGCATCTCGAACGAGGCCGAGCCCGAGCCGATGACGACGGCCGCCCGCAGCACGGTGGCCGGCACGGGCCCCTCCAGGAAGATCCGTCCGACCTCCGCGCGGGACCGCAGGTGCGGGGACAGGTCCCGTTCCGCGACACCTCGCGGGGTGAGCCCCCCGAGGTACACGACCCGCCGCACCCCGGCGATCCGGGCCTGCTCGGCGAAGATCCGGGCCGCGCGACGGTCCCTGTCCTCGAACCCGGAGCCCGTGCCCAGCGCGTGCACCAGGTAGTAGGCGACATCGATGCCGCGCATGGCCGAGGCGACGGAAGCGGCCTCGGTGACGTCGCCGCGGACCGTCTCGGCGTCCCGCGCCCAGGAGTGGTCACGGAGTTTGCCGGGGGAGCGGGCCAGGCAGCGGACGCGGTGGCCCGCCTCCAGCAGTTCCGGCACCAGCCGCCCGCCCACGTACCCGGACGCCCCGGTGACCAGGCAGTGCAGGCGTTCTCCGCTTCGCCGTCCGTCCTCACTCACGCGCGCAGCTCCCAACCGGTCGGTCCGACGACGTGCTGTCCGACGACGTGCTGTCCGATGACACGCTCTGCCGCATGTCCGGCCCTTTCCTTCGATCATCGGCTCAAAGGCGCGCCGGTGCCTGCCGCGACGCGACCAGCAGGCGCTTCCCGGGGCGGGAGCGGTGCCCGGTCAGGGCGATCGGGTGATGCGTCGTGGAACGGGCCGCGGCGGCCGCGCCGGGCGCGCCGAGCGGGGTGCCGGCCGGCGCCGCCGCACCGGCGGTGGCCGAACCGCTCGCGGCGGTGGTGCGCCCGCAGTCGGTCCGGCCGCGTCGGTCGGTGCAGCGGCCATCGCCCGCGCCCCGGCCGGGGTGAAGGCCCGGGCGGTCCGCCGCTCGCACCGGCGTCCGCCGGACCTGGTAGAGCAAACCTTTCCGGCCACAGCACCAGCGGACGGACCGACGGGCAGGCCGCCGGGAAGGTGACGGGCAGGGACCGCCGGAGATCTGACGGGCGGACACCGAGGCGGTCGGCGGCTATCGCCGGACGACCGAGCGGATCCAGGTGAGTTGCCGGGCGACCTCCCCCGCCTCGGCGATGTCCTGCCGGTCGGAGCCGTCGAAGACGCCGAGGAGGGTTTCCGTACCGCGCGGGGCGATGCTCATCACCGGGCCGCCGGAGTCACCGCCGGCGGGGATCCCGGAGACCTTCGCCATGCAGAAGTCCGAGCCGCCCGGGGCGGTGTAGCCGTCGCACCGGGGGTCGTCCGGCCGTACGACCCGCAGGTCCGACTGCTTGAGCACGGGCGACTGGCAGGTGTTCTCGTCCCCGGTGCAGGTGGCGCCCCACCCGTACTGCCGCACGACCTGGCCCGGGCGGACGTGGGCCGTGGCCAGGCGCGCCGTGCGGACCTTCATCGGCGGGACCTTGATCAGCATCATGTCGGCGCGGGCGCTCCCGACGCGCTTGCCGGGCACCGGGCGGACCGTGGTCCCCTTGCGCATGTCGAGGTTGCCCACCCGGAACGAGATCCGTTTGTCGGCGATCGGCTGCCCCTGCTCGAAGAAGCAGTGCGACGCGCTGATGATCCACTGGGAGGTGACCGCCGTCCCGGTGCACTCCGGTCTGCCGTCGACGAGCATGCGCACCGCCCACGGGCCGTAGCCGCTCTTCGACCCGCCGATGACGGCGGAGGCCGGCGCGGTCGACATGGCCGCACCCGTCACCAGCAGCAAGGCACTCAGCAGCAGCACCCGAACTCGACGCACCATCGCGAACAGCTCCTCTCGTCGGCGCACGGGCCGTCCGCCTGGTGAGATGGCGCGCCGCGCCGGCCGGTTCCACGTGGGGGCACCGGTGTCCTCAGTGGTTCGCGAGCGCCGCGATCTCGCGGGCCAGGGTCAGGCAGCTGTCGACGAAGTCGCGAGCGGCGAGAGGGGTCACTCCGGTGTCGCCGGTGCCGGCCCGGTCGTGCAGTTTCCGCAGCCGGTCGAAGGCGACGACCGAACCGGGCGACAATCCGATCCGCTCCAGGCGGAGGCTGAACCCGGCCTCGGCGCCGCCGGCGAAGTAGGGCGGCCCGAACGCCCTGCCGTCCACGAGCGGACCCACCACGTCCTCGCAGAGACCGGAGAGGAGGAGCCAGGCCGTCCTGATCGCCGTGCGAGGGGAGGAATCGGCCGTGTCCCGCACGTAGCGCAGACGCTCCAGCCGCTGCGAGACGGTGGGGCCGGTCCCCTCCGCGCCCCCGCCTCTCGGCCCGGCCGGCCCGGGCAGCGAAGGAAGGGCAGGCCCCCAGTGGTCCCCGTGATCCGGGGTGCGGGGCGCGGGTACCGCGGACACGGGCGGGGCCGTGGGGTCGTACGCGGTCCCGTCACCCGGTGCGGCGTACGCCGGCTCCGGGTCCGGCGCCTCGTCCTCGTCGGCGGATGCCCCCGCCGTAGTGCCGGTGCCCGTGTCCCACGGCGATGCGGGCCGCCCCCACGAGTCCGCGGGGGGCATGTCCGCAAGCGGGGGAGGGGGCGGGAGCGGCGACCTGGCGCCGGTCGCGGCGCCTTCGGCCTGGTGCAGCACGTCCCGGACCTCCGCGGCGAACTCGATCGAACCCGCGGGAGTCTCCACACGCGTCATCCGCGCCACGGCCGCCCGTAACTGGACGCGCAGACTCCAGAGCGCACCGAACGCGACCGCGGGCCACGCCAGGGTTTGCAGGTACTTGAGCACCAGCTCGGCAATCTCCACCAGATCATGGTGATGTCCTGGCCCGGCGCTTCTCCCGGCCGGGCGGGATCTGTGACTGACATGAAACATCCCCCCTCCGGTCGCCGCAACGTCTTACGAGTCACCGCAACGTCTTCCGGGCGGCAGCGACGTCTTCCGGGCCGCCGACGGCGGCCCCTTCACGCACCGGCGCCTCCGTCCACCGGCACGCTCGCCCCGGTGACCACCGACGCCCGGTCGCTGAGCAGGCACGCGGCCACCTCGGCGACTCGCGGGGGTTCGGCGCCTCGCCGGCGCTCACCGACCGCGACCAGCGCCTCGTGCTCCGCACGGCCCCTGCGGGGTCCCGTGGCGCCGAGGCGCCCGCGCTGCTCGACGCGCTCGGAGCCGAGTGCGTCCAGTCGAGCGGACCGCTCTGACGGAGCCGGGGCCCACGCGACACCACCGGTAGGTCCGGCAATACAACTCCCTTTCAGGCCAAGGCAGTTCACTCGGCCGTCGACGCGGGCGCGGCAATGTGAGTGTCGGCGCCGGCGCCGGCTCCCGCGCGGATGTGGGCGACCGTCGGCGACCGTGTGAACGCGCCGGTGACCTTGAGCAGCCAGGCCGCTTCGGCCTCGACGGTCCGGGGCAGCGGCACCGGCGTGGCGCCGCCCGCCCGGGCTGCTGCCTGCCGCAGGCCCGCCCGCTTGTTCTCCAGGGCCACGGCGATGACCGCGGCCTCCACGACGGCGTGCCGATCGGTGGCATCCGGCCCGCCGGCCCGTGCCAGGGCGCGGACCACCCGGTCGGGCACATCGGGCTCCTGGTACGGGCGCAGCGCCAGGTGCGCGTCGCGGATCTCGATGACCCGCCGGTAGAGCGCGAACTCCGCGTGCCGCGGCCCCCGGCGCCAGGCGGCGGCCGACCGGCCCAACGCGATCTCCGGCAGCACGGCGTGCAGTTCGGCCCACAGCGGTTCCAGCGCCCGGTAGGTGCGGTGGGCGCGCAGCCAGCGCAGCGGGGCGGCCAGCGTGCTGCCCCACAGGCTGGTGGTGGCACCTCCGGTGGCCAGCAGCGCGGTCACGGCGCCCAGTACGGCGGAGACGAGGTCCTCGCCCAGCCCCTGTTCTCCCCGGGACAGGTCGGTGGCGACGTCCTTGAACGCCCACAGCGTCCACAGGGCGCCGGAGGCGGCGGCCAGCATCATCATCCGCAGGCCTGCCCGCAGTTGCCCCGAGGTGGTGCGGCGGGCGTGGCGGGCCAGGGCGCGGACCAGGACCAGCAGGCAGAAGCAGCCGTAGCAGGCGAAGACGGCGTTGTACGCGGCGAGCGCCCAGCCGCGGTCGGCCCGGACCGTCTCCCGTGCGTCGTCGGCCGTGACGCCCGCGACGAGGAAGAGACCGGCCGACACCGCCTGGACACCCACCGCGAGCAGGAGTTGCCGCCGCCTGCCGCGCCGCGTCCTGTCCGGGTCGCAGGCCGGTGGCGTCAGGGCGTGGGCGACGAGGACCAGGAAGGTCAGGGCGGCGGTCTTCAGTTCGTGCGTGACGAGCAGGTCCCCGTAGCGGGGCGGGAGGAGACGGTCCAGCGTGGCCAGGGTCGCGCGGGCGTTGAACAGCAGCGCGGTGCCGAGGCAGAGCGCGAACCCGGCGACGTGGCGCTGCGCGGGGTCGGCCCCGTCGCCGCGCGTGATCATGAGCCGGTGCCCGGCGAAGACCAGGAGGACGGCCGCGGCGAGGTAGGCCGAGAGGTCAGCCACGGGTGGAACCGTCCGGCGTGCGGCGCTGCCGCCCGGGCCGGGCGCCGGCCGTGTCGCCGGGTGGGGCGGGTGGCGGCGTGCCGAACAGTGACCGCAGCCGGGCCTCGTCCTGGCCGGGTGGCGGCGCGCTGTCCTGGGTGCGCTGCAGCCGGCTGGCGCGGTTGAGGATCAGGGAGGCGACCAGTTCCGCCTCGGCTTCCTGGGGCAGTGTGTAGACGGTGCGGCCCAGGACACGTCTGACCAGGTCGGACGGGAGGTGCGGCAGTAACAGCTCGGCGGCGGCCGAGGCGGCGGGGGAGGTCTCGTGGTGCCCGCAGACGAGGTGGGCGGCCTCGTGCAGCAGGATGTGCTGCTGGTGCAGGGGCGTGGTGTCCGCCGCGTACAGGATGCAGTCGGCGTGGTCGGTGGTGATCAGCAGTCCGCACGGGGTGTGCGGGCGGTAGGCGACCGGCATGAGCTGGATGTCCCGGCCGCGGGTCCTGGCCACCAGCGCGATGAAGGCGCCGGCGTCGAAGGGGGCGGGCAGGTCGAGCCCGTCGACCAGGCGGGAACATCGCCGCCATAACCGTCTCGCACTCCGATCAGCCCCCACGAGCCACCCCTTCTCGCGTCAGTCGATGCGGTACGTCGCGGCCGGTCAGCCGCTGGTGCCGTCCCCGGCGTCCGGCGCGGTGCCACCCCGGTCACGGTGACTGCCGGCGGCCTGTTCGCGGCGGGCGAGCACGTCGATCATGTCGCTGATCGTGCTCACCCCTTCGGGAGACAGGTTGACGGCGCGCAGCGCCACGTTGCGGACCCCCGCGTCCCGCAGCGCGCCGAGCAGTTCCAGCTCCTTGGCGATCGCCTTGCCCTGTTCCTCGTCGAAGAAGTACGCCACCGGCACGTCGAAGAACTGGGCCAGTGCCTCCAGGTGACGCTTGGTCGGGTTGTCCCGCCGTCCCGTGCGCAGCTGCCACAGGTACGTCGCCGAGAAGCTGGCCCCGGTGGTCTCCCGGCACGCCCGGGCGACCTCCTCGTTGCTGAACTGCTCCCGGTTGGGCCGCCGTACGATCCGGAACAAGGCCTCGATCTTGTCGGCCAGGCTTGACGGAGCGGTCTCGGAACCGGTCATCCGCGCCCTCCCCTTCCATGAGCCGATGTGGGAACGTACCGCATTCGGATACATCCTAGCTGCCCCTGTGCACCCCTTGTCGGAACCTCTGTGCGGTGGGCCAGGCAGCCTTCTCCCGTCCCGGAGCCGGTCTCGGCACCGCTGCCCACACCCTCGGATGATCAGCTCAGGTGTGCAGCGAAACGCAATTCATTCATCTCAGTTGACACCGCGCGAAGCCCTGCCGCAGACTCCTCGTCAGCTGAGGTGAATGTGACTCGCAGACGCGTCAGCTGCCATGAGGTACACCGCTGTCCATCGCTGCTCAGGAGGGATCACGATGAAGAAGATGTCGATCCGCAAGGCCGGCCCCATCCGCCTCACCTCGGCCTGCGCCAGCTACTACTGCTGCTTCGCCAACTAGCAACCCGCCGCGGTGGGAGCCGGGCCGTGCGCCGGACCGGCTCCCACCGCTCGCGCCCAGGGAGCTCGCCGCATGACCGCGACCGCATCGGGCGGCGGCGTTGTCCGCCTGCACCGGCTGACGATGATCGACGAGGACGACGGTGTCATGGTGGGCCGGCCGGACACCGCCTCGTACGCCCTGTTCCCACCGGAGGGTGCCGAGGCGTTACGGATGCTGGACTCCGGCGCGACCGTCGCCGCGGTGGCCGAGTGGTACCGGCACACCTGCGAGGAGACGCTGGACGTCGACGACTTCCTCGGCACGCTCGACGAACTCGGTTTCCTGCGGGCCGAGGGCGAGCCCGAGCCGACTCGGCCACGGGTGCGCTGGCGACGGCTCGGCCGCTGGACCTTCTCCGGGCCGGCCTGGCTGTGCTACGTCGCGCTGCTGGTCGCCGCCGTCGTCGCGATGGCGCGTGACGACTCGCTGCGCCCCTCCTACCACCAGGTGTTCTTCACCGACCACCTGGCGCTGATCCCCCTGACGATGACCGCGGTGCAGATCCCGTGCATCCTCGTGCACGAGGCCTTCCACGCGCTGGCCGGCCGCCGGCTCGGCCTGCCCTCCACGCTCCGGATCAGCCGCCGCCTGTACTTCATCGTCGCCGAGACGCGGCTCGACTCGCTCCTCAGCGTGCCGCGCAGGCGACGCTACCTGCCCTTCCTGGCCGGGATGCTGGCCGACGTCCTGATCATCTGTGCGATGACCCTCCTCGCCCCGGCCCTGCGCGGCACCGCCCTGCCCGCCTGGTGCCCGGCGCTCTGCCTGGCCACGGCCTTCAGTTGCGTGCTGCGCCTGCTCTGGCAGCTGATGTTCTACCTGCAGACCGACCTCTACTTCGTCATGGCCAACGCGTTGCGCTGCTCCGACCTGCACAACGCCACCCGGTCCTACCTCCGCACGCTCCTGCGGCGGCTGCTGCGCCGCCCGGTCGCGGAACCCGACGAGCAGTGGACCGACCGGGACCGCGCCATGGCGCGCGTGTACGCGCCGTTCCTGGTGGCCGGTTACGGCTTCTCCCTGGGCAGCCTGCTGTGGGCCGCCCTCCCCGCCACCGTGCACTTCGGCACGCTGCTCGTGGACCGGTTCCGGGGCGGGGCCTCCACCTCCGGCGTCGTGGACGCCGTCAGCTTCCTCGGCCTGACCGCACTGCAGTTCGGGCTGCTGGGCTACATCGCCGTACGGGACCGGCGCGCCGGCCGCACCTCACCACAAGGAGCCCTTGGATGACCACGTCACCGACGCCCCACCTCACCGTCCGCTGCCACCGTCGGCTGCGCGGACCGTACACGGGCGGCGGCGCGCTCCTGCGCAGCGTCGTACCGGAACTGGCCGAGCGGGACCCGAAGGCCGTGGCGGCACGGGCGCACGCCGTGGTCGCCATCGCCCCGGACCTGGCCCACCTGGCCGGCACGGCGCCGCGCACGCTCACCAACTCCGCCGAACGCGGCGAACGCACCCGGCTGTACTCCGTCTCCCGCACCCGGCGCCTCGCCCACAGCCTCGCCGAACTGCTGCTCGACTGGGCCCGGGTGTGCCACCCCGGCGGCGCGGTCGTCGCGTTGCGGGAACTCGACGACGCCGATCCGACCGACCACGAACTGGTCGACGTGCTGCGACGCAGGTGCGACCCGGCCGTCCTGACCGTCGTGACGGACGTGACGGACGTGACGGACGTGGCCGTCGTGATGGACGACGTGACCGACGTGACCGACGTGACCGAGGTGACGGACGTGGCCGACGGGACCGATGGGACAGACGGGCCCCACCCGGCGGAGCCCGGCGCCGCGTCCGCGACAGCGGCCGGACCCGATCCGGCCCGGCTGTTCGTCGACTCCGACGGCACCAGCCGGGACGCGGCGGCCCGTACGGCCTACGACGCCCTGTCCGCGGACGAACGGGCCCGGCTCCACGAGGAACGCGCCGCCCGCCTCGCCGCCGCCGACGGGCCCGCCGTACGGCTCGGCGCCCTGCCCTACCACCTGGAGCGCGGCATCGACCCGGCGGGCGCCGGCGCCGACGCCCTCGCCGAGGCCGCCGAGACCGCCTTCCTGCGCGGCTTCTACGAGGCCGCCCTGGACTACTGCCTGCGCGGCCGGGCCGCCCTCGGCACCGCACGGCCCAAGCACTACTGGACGTTCACCATCCTCGCCGGGACCTGCCTGTCCTACCTGCGCCAGGGCGAGGACAGCGAGGGCTGCTTCGCCGAGCTGCGGGCCGGGACGACCGACCCGGTCATCCACATGAACACCTGCTACAACATGGCGATGCTCTACACCCGGCACCTGCCCAAGGAGCAGCACGACGAGACACGCGCGGTGGAGTGGATCAACACGGCGATCGCCCTGGCCGACCGCGACCCCGACCCTCACAAGCGCGCCTTCTTCGGGGCGTTCATGCGCAACGCGCGGGCCCTGATCGAGCTGCACCGCGCGGACGTGCCCCGCGCGCTGGCCCTGGTCGACGAGGCCATGCAACGCGTCGAGACCGGGCTCGAGGACCACGAGCAGCTCCTGCACCGCTCCGTCCTGCTGTACAACCGGGCGCAGATCCTCGCCAACCTCGGGCAGCACGAGGACTCGCTGCGCGACTACGACGAGCTGATCGGCCGCGACCCGGACTACGGCGACTACTACTTCGAACGGGCCGCCGAACACCGCGCGCTCGGCCGCCCCGAGAACGCCCTGGCGGACTACGCCGAGGCGATCCGGCTGAGCCTGCCCTTCCACCAGGCCCACTTCAACCGGGCGGACCTGCTGCGCGAACTCGGGGACCACGAAGGCGCCCTGCGCGACCTGGACTACGCCGTCCTCCTCGACCCCACCCACCTGGACTCCCTGACCAACCGGGCCGACCTGCTGCTCGACCTCGGCCTGTTCGACCGGGCGGCCGAGGACATCGCGGCCGGACTGGCCCTGGAACCCGCCGACGCGCGGCTGCTGGCCGCCCGGGGCGCGCTGCTCGCGGAGGCCGGTGACTCCGACGCGGCCCTCGCGAGCTTCACCGCCGCCCTCGACGCCGACCCCACGCTCACCGCGGCCTGGGCCAACCGCGCCGTCCTGCACTACACCGCCGGCCGCCCCGCGGACTCCGCCGGCGACCTCGACCGGGCGATCGCCCTGGACCCCGACCCCGCCCTGCACGCCAACCGCGCCCTCGCGCTCCAGGAACTCGGCGACCACGGGCGGGCGTTGGCCGACCTGGACATAGCGATCGCCGCGCTCGGGGACGAGGACCCGGACCTCTTCTACCGGCGGGGTGCCAGCCGGCGGGCGCTGGGCGACCTCGACGGAGCCGACGCGGACTGGCGCACGCACCTCGCGGCGTACGGCCCGGGTGAGGTGTCGCCGTTCGCCGCAGAGATCGACCTGGAGCGTACGGCGTGACCGCGGTCACCGACCAGCTCCGCGGCGAGGGCACGGCCCGCCTGCTGGCACCGGACACCTACCGGGCGGCGATGCGCCACCACGCCAAGGGCGTCGCCGTCATCACCGCCCACCCGGGCCGGCCCGTCGGCTTCTGCGCCACGTCCGTCACCTCCCTCTCGGCGGACCCACCCCTGGTCTCCTTCGCGGTCGGCCTGCGCTCGTCCTCCTGGGCGGCCATGCACAACTCCCCTCACTTCCTGGTCCAGTTGCTCGCCGACGGGCAGGAGGACCTGGCACGGGGTTTCGCCCGCCCGGGCGGGGACAAGTTCGCGCCCCCGGTGGCCTGGCGCCCCGGCCCGTTCGGACTCCCCCTGCTCGACGGCGTCCTCGCCTGGCTGGTCCTCGGCCCCCTCACCACCCAGCCCGTCGCCGACCACGTGCTGGTCATCGGCCAGGTCGTCGACGCCGGCCACACCGGCGGCACACCGCTGGTCCACCACGACGGCCGCTACCACCGGCTCTCCTGATCCCGCCGGCCGGCGGCAGGGCCCGCCTTGCCGCCGGAGACCGGCCCCGTCCGCCGCAGCGCCCCGCCAAGCGCCCGTCGCTCCTCGCGGCCGTCTTCCGCGCCCCCTGGACGGTGACCGCACACCTGCTCGTGGCACTCCTGGCAGGCGGAGTGCCGGCGGCCGTCCGGCACGACGGGGACCACAGCCACCGCCCGCCGCCCGGATGTGTCCGCTACAGCGCGAACTGCTGAGAAGGCCGCAACTCGCCGACAGGGCACGGAGCTGGCCGGGTCGGCTGTGACCGGTGCCCTGCGCATGGCCGCCGGCGGATGGCAGGATGGGGAGGGTGGCCGGCCGAAGTGAACTGTCCCCGACCCCAGCGGTGCCAGGCGGGTCCTGCCACCGCGCTGCTGCGAGCCGATGAGAGGAAGGCCTGTGCTCGTCTGGGTGAACGGCGCGTTCGGCAGTGGCAAGACCACCCTGGTGGAGGAACTGCGGTCCCGCCGGCCGGATGCGCTGGTGTTCGACCCGGAGCTGGTCGGATTCGTGCTCCGGAAGATCGTGGAGGTGCCGACCGGCGACTTCCAGGACCTGCGGCTGTGGCGCCGTCAGGTGGCCGCCATGGCGGTCGACCTCGTCGAAGAGTACCGACGGCCGGTCCTGGTGCCCATGACCCTGGTGGATCCGGCGTATCTCGGTGAGATCTTCGGCGTACTCGCGGACGCGGGCGTGGACGTCCTCCACTTCTTCCTGAAAGTACCGCGGGACGTGCTGGTCGAGCGCATCGACGGCCGGAGCTTCACCCCGGACGATCCGGCACGGGACGAGCGGATCCGCGCGTGGTGCAAGTCCCGCATCCCCGCCTGCCTGGCGGCCGCTGACGTACTCCCGCCGGACACCGTCTTCCTGGACGGCGAACTGCCGCCGAGCGAACTGGCGGAGGCCGTGCTCACGAGGGCGTGTGCGGTAGCGCACCGGTGAAAAGGAAGGCGGCGCAGGCCCCTTCGGCCACGTATCGACGCTTCCGGGGCCGCCACTCCTCCAGCAGCAGTGGTTCCGGACAGCGTGCTCACAGGCAGTGGCAGTCGGTGGCGTACAACAGCAGGAGGCCGGCCGTGGCGGTCGTCAGCGTGAAGACGGCCGCGGTCACCGCGGCGAGGCCCCGGCGGCGGCCCCGCGCGGGGGAGCGGAACGCCTGCCAGGCGCCGTGGGCGAGCAGGAGGCTGACCAGTGCGGCTCCCGCGACGGTCAGGCGCGGGCTGAAGGACCAGCTCAGGTAGGCGATCAGCACCAGGAAGGCGAGCAAGGCGCAGGCGAGCAGGGTGAGGATCGCCTCGCCGACGGTTTCTCCGACCGACTCGATCAGAAAGTCGCCGACGTGTTTCGCCGTGCTGCGGAGCCTCACCCTGCTCCTCCTTCAGCCCCTCACGCTCCCCGGCCCCTACCGCGGGGTGAGCGCGTTCGTCCAGTCGTCGACGGTGACGACGTCCGCCCACTGCGGGAACAGCGTATCGGTGAGGAACCGGTGGATCCCGGGGTCCAGGTCCAGGCAGGCGTCGGCGAGGACGGTGAGGCCGAAGTCCAGGTCGTTGGCCTGGCACAGGGTGTGCAGGACCACGGCGCTGGTGGCGATGCCGGTGAGGACCAGGCTGTCGATGCCGCGTGCCCTCAGCACCATGTCGAGGTCGCTGCCCGAGAAGGCGCTCGCGCGTCTCTTGGTGACCACCACCTCGCCCGGAAGGGGCGCGACATCGGGGTGGATCTCGGTGCCGGGGTCGCCCTCGACATGGAGTCCGGCGCGCGCGACGGCGGTGAGCGCCCTGTTGCGCGGGCCGACTTCCGGGTAACCCGGGCGCAAGGCGATGACCACGTAGACGACGGGGATGCCGGCGGCCCGCGCGGCGTCGATGGCCCGGCGCAGGCGCGGCAGGTAGCCGGAGCCGTCGTCGGCGATGTCCACGACGTCCCGCTGTACGTCCATCACGAGGAGTGCGCTGCTCATACCCTCTCCAACGTCCGCAGGAACGAGATCAGTTCCGTGTCGAAGCGGGCCGCGTTCTCCATGTTCGGGTAGTGCGCGGCGCCCGGCACGGTGACGGTGCGCCCGTCGGTGACGAGACGCACCAGGCGCTCGGCCATGGCGAGGTGGTCCGGGGCGTCCAGGGCGCCGTTGATCGCGCACACCGGGACGGAGATCCCGGGCGCGCGCTCCCAGGTGGCCGTGACCGGCACCCGGTGGTCCGCTTCACCGGGCGCGTGCTTGGCGAGCGTGCCGAGCACCATCTCCCGCACCCGCCGCACCACTTCGGGGTCGACGTCGGCGAGGTCGCGGTGCGGGCCGGCGGTGAACCGCTGGAACGCGTCGACCCAGCCGGTCACGTCGCCCGCGGCCAGCGCCCGGCCCTGGGCCGCCAGGACGTCCAGCGCCCACGGGTCCTCGAAGACGGGCTCGCTGGTGCCGACCCCGCTCACCACTACCGCGCGGACCGACTCGGGGTGTTCCAGCGCGCAGTCGACAGCGGTGGCCCCGCCCATCGAGACGCCGACGAGCACGGCCGGGGCCGCGTCCAGGCCGCGCAGCAGTGCGGCGACGTCGTCGGCGGGCCGGAACGGACCGGTCGCGGTGTCCGAGCCGCCGTGCCCGCGGGCGTCGTACGCGAGGACCCGGTGGCGCGCGGCGAACACCGGGAGCTGTTCCTCCCACATGCGGTGATCGACGAAGCCGCCGTGCAGGAACACCAGAGGCGGCCCGGAACCGGCCTCACGGTAGGCGAGCCGGCCGCCGTCGGTGCGCAGGGAACGGATCGGAAGCGATGCGAGATCGACTTTCATGACAACCAAGGTGTCATTATCGGAGTGACTTGGCAACCGAGGTGTCATGATGGAGGGGTGACGGACGAGAGTATGGCGGGCGAGAGCGCGGATGTGCCTCCCGTGCCTCCCCAGGACGCGCCGGCCGAACGCCTCATGGAGGTCTTCGACCTGGTCGGCCCGCTCTACCGGCGGGTCCACCGGAAGGTGGAGCAGACGGCGCCGATCGAGGGCCTGTCGGTCGGCGTGCGCGCGGTGCTCGACCTCCTGCGCGCCCACGGTCCGATGACGGTGCCGCAGATGGGACGCGCGCAGGCGCTCAGCAGGCAGTTCGTGCAGCGCATGGTGAACGACGCCGCGCGCCACGGCCTGGTGGAGAGCGTGGCCAACCCCGCCCACCGCCGCTCGTTGCTCATCCGGCTCACCGCGGAGGGCCGGGCCGCGATCAGCGCCGTACGCGCCCGGGAACTCGCGCTGCTGCGCCGCGTGGACGGCGACCTGACCACGACGGACATCGACGCCTGCCTGCGCGTACTCGGCGCGATGCACGCGCTCTTCGGCGACGTGGACGTGGACGTGGCGGTGGACGTCGATGCCGATGCCGATGCCGAGGTCGACGTGGACTGAGCGAGCACCGCGTCGCCCGCGCCCCCGGCCGCCGCCCGCGCCCCCGAGCGCCGCTCATGGTCCCGACCGCCGCTCCCGACCTCGCCGCGGCTCCGGACGCGGCAGGTGCCGGGCCCGGAGCGACGGCGTTCTCCGGCGTTCAGCTCACGTTGTTGTACGCGTTGCCGGTGTGGGCGTCAGAGACCGTGCGGGCCTCGAAGGGGCGCGAGGGATCGCCGGTGCCGGAGTACAGGTAGACGGTCTTGGTGCCCGGCTGGTAGGCGAAGAGGTCGGCCTTGCCGTCATGGTCGACGTCGCCGGCGCCGACGAGCTGGGAGTACGCCTGCCAGCCACCGCCTATGCGCGTGCGCTGCGCGTAGGTGCCGTCGCCCTTGCCGAGGTAGAGCCACAGGACGCCGTCCTGGTCGCGGGCGACGAGGTCGCCGGCGGGCCCTCCGGCGAGGTCTCCGACGGCGACGAGCTGGTTGTAGACGTCCCAGCCGTGGCCGATGCGCTCGCGGGCCTGGAAGGGGCGGGCCACGCTGCCGGTGCCGCGGTAGAGCCAGGCGATACCGCTCTTGTCGATGGCGACCACGTCGGAGCGGTCGTCACCGGTGAGGTCGCTGCCGCCGGTGATGTGCGCGTACGTCTGCCAGCCCGGGCCGACCCGCACGCGCCGGGAGAAGTTGCCGTCCTCCTGGCCCGAGTAGAGCCAGAGCACCCCGTCCATGTCACGGGCGATCAGCTCCGGCGTGGAGCCGGGGATCCTCGGCTCCGCGACGTCCCCGACGGTCTCGATCTTGTCGTAGGTCTGCCAGCCACCGCCGATCCGCGCCCGCGGGCGCCCGTCCTCGGCGCTGTCCCGCCACAACACTCCCGAGGCGTCCCGGCCCAGCAGGTCGGGGAGGCCGTCGTAGTCGAAGTCGTGGAGGGCGGAGGTGGGAGTGCCGGCGTGCGCGAGGAGCCGCACGGCCGGTCGGCCGTCCGCGCCGAGCAAGACGCGGTAGAAGCCCCTGCCCTGGGCGGAGCTGCTGCCCTGGACGATCCGCGCGGCGCCGTCGGGGGTGGCGGACGAGATGTCCGCGCGGTCGAGGAACCGGACCTTCTCGCCGGTGCTGATGTGCAGGGCCGTCGTCCCGTAGGTCACCCAGCCGCCGAGCAGCCCGATCTCCAGGTCCGCGCCTGCCGTGGTCCCCGGCACGGGAACGGCTGTCTCGGCGCCGGTGGTCCGGTCGCGGACGACCACACGCAGGGTGTTCGTGGCGGTGTCGTCCTCGACCCAGGCCAGGCGGTTGCCGGAGACCACGGGGTTCCGCGCCTGCTGCGGGTAGGGGAAGGCGAGGGTGGCGTCGGTCAGGTCGATGAGGCCGGCGCGCTGCTCGCCCTGCGCCGTCCGGACGCTGAGCAGGCCGTGCGTGGCGTCCCCCGGCCGCACCCGGTCGTAGGAGGCCCCCTCCGGCATGCCCTGAACGGGCCGGGGTTCGGCGTCCTTGGTCTTCAGCCACAGCTTCGTGGCCCCGCGGATGAAGAGGGCCGAACCCGCCACGCCCGAGTAGAAGGTGTCCAGACCGTCGTCGATCTCCCGCATGCCGAACTCGGTGCCGGTGGACATGTCCAGGACCCTTGTACCGTACGTGTTGCCGGTGGTGAGGACGACCGTGTCCCCGGAGGTCTCGGCGAGCCCGTCGATCGTGTCGTAGAGCGTGTCGCGCGTGGCACCGCCCGCGTACGGGGTCCACCGCAGTTTCGCCTCCTCCTCGTCGTGCGGGACGTACGTGATGAAGCCGAGCGAACCCGCGGATGCCAGCCGGGCGGCGGGCACCGACGGGAGCAGATCGCTCGCCCCCGCCGCCCCGGCGGAGGACGGAGCCGCACCCGCCGGGGCGGCGGTCAGCGCGCCCGCGCCGAGAGTGACGGCCAGGACAGTGACGAGGGCGGTGCCAAGACGGCGCCGGCCGGTGTGTCGGGACAGCAAGTAACGTCTCCTCCTGCACGAACGGGCTGGGACGCCCCACGTGCGCCCCCCGCGAGTGCGACCACCGGGCGGGTGAATGGGTTGTACGGGAACCGTGGCGGTCCGCGGCGGCCTCCCGGCGACGGCGGACGGTTCCACGACGAGTCGGGCGCGTCCCGGTGCGATCACCCGGCCCGGCGCCGCGGATCAGGAACCGCTGCCCCGTCCTTCGGCGGTGAGACGTAGGTCCGCGAGGGCGCGCGCGTTCGTCCCGGCCGCCGGTCCCGGTGACGTCAGCAGGGCGCGCAGGCGGCCCGGAGGGAGCCCCGCCGCGCGGCGGACGGCGCGGGTCATGTGGGACTGGTCGGTGTAACCGAGTTCGCGCGCAAGCCCCGCGAGATCACGTTCGCCCTCGCTGAGGCGGTCCAGGACGCGGGCGAGGCGCAGCCGGCCGCGATGGGCGGAGAGCGTGGTTCCGGTGACGGCCGTGAAGACCCGGCTCAGGTGGTGCGGGGACGCGCCCACGGCCCGGCCCAGCGCCTCCAGCCCGATGGTGGGTTCGGCGGCCAGCGCGGCCCGCGCGTCGTCGACGAGGCGCCGGCGAGCGGCGGCGGAGGCGGGACGGCCGCAGGCGACGCGGGCCGGGGCGAGCCGGGCGAAGACGTCGGCCGCCAACCGGGCCGTGTACTCGCCGAGTTCGAAGTCGTCAGCACCCTGGCGGGCGCGCGAGAGCAGCATCCGGTGGGTGAGGGCCAGCTGCGGCGTCACCATGACCAGACCCTCCGGAACCGTGGGGTCACCGCCCAGCAGGTCCGCGACGCGGGGCTCGGAGAGGACGATCTCGGTGAACGTGTCGGGCCCCTGCGGATGGGCGAACTGCTGCTCCGTGCCGATGCGTTCGACGAGCACGCTGGCGGCGTCCAGCACGTGCTCGACGCCGTCGACCCGGCCGCGCAGCACGCCGTCCCTGAGCAGCACCAGGCCGAACACGGTAGCGGGCCGCGGCTGCGACCAGCCGCGTGTCGTGCTGCCGCAGCGCACGTCGGCGAGGTGGACGTCGTCCTCGCTCAGGTACACCCTGCGGTCGTCGGCCATGCGCCCATCGTAGGCGCCGGGGCCCGCGTCGGACCCGGTGCGGATCCCGGTCCCCGGCCCCGGCACCCTTGCGAACCTCCCACGCGGGCCCCTTGCGAACCCCCACAAGGGCCTCCTTGAAGGCCCTTGTGGGACCTCCTGCCTTGTCGGCCCCTCGGCGCACCCTCAGGCGCGTCTCGTCGCACCTCTTGGTCGCACCTCTTGCCGGGGCCTTCCCGAAGTGGACACGAAAGTACAAGCCCCGGCGTGCCGGCCCCCGCATGGTGGTGGACACCAGCCACCACCGACGACGCAGGGGGAGACCATGACCCACCACCGTGCCGCTCACCTCGTTCATCCCGTGCATCCCGTGCATCCCGTTCACCCGGTTCGCCCCGCTCCGTCCGGTGTTCCGGCGACGGACGCCCCGCCGAGCCGCCGCAGCGTCCTGCGGGGCGCCGCCACCGTGGGCATGGGCGCGCTCACCGCCTGGGCCGGCACGGGCGGCACCCCCGCCGCGGCCGCCTCCCACGGCGGCGCCGGCACCGCCCGCATCGTCTCCCGCTGTGCGGGCCCCTACGAGGTGATGGCGCTGCGGGACGCCCACGGGACCTTCCCCGGCAAGCGGCAGGACTGGTTCCCCGACGCCGGCGACTCCGACTGGGCGCGGGCACAGCGGCTCGACCCCGCCGCCTTCGGCCCGGACGACACATGGGAACTCGACTTCCGCTGCTACGCCGTCCGCAGGCCCGGCGGCCGGATCACCCTGGTCGACACCGGCATCGGCCCGGTCGGCAGCCCGGCAGCGAGCTGGGCCCCGGTGCCGGGCCACCTGCCCAGGGTCCTGCGGCTCGCCGGCATCGAGCGGGACGACGTCGACACCGTCGTGCTGACCCACCTCCACGAGGACCACTACGGCTGGACGGTCGACACCACCGGCACCCCGTTCTTCCCCAACGCCCGCCATGTCGTGCAGCGGGCGGAGATCGAGGCCCTGGCCGCCGACGACAGCGCCACGGCCTACGTGGTCGAGCCGCTGCGCCGGGCCGGCCTGCTGCACCTGATCGACGGCCGGGTCAGGGTGCAGAGCGGTCCCGGCCACTCCTCACTGACCGCCGTACCGACACCCGGGCACACCGCCGGACACCAGTCCGTGCTCGTCGAGGGCGGCGGCCGGGGACGCATCATGATCACCGGTGATGTCCTGGTGCACGCCGTCCAACTGGCCGCGCCGAGCGTCGCGTACCGCCTGGAGAGCGACCAGGCCACGGCCCGCCGCACCCGTCAGAACGTCCTCGACGAAGCCCGCGACCACGGGCACCTCCTGGCGACCGCCCACCTCGGCCGGCCGTTCCTCCGCCCCTGACGGGCCGTTCTCCGCGCGAGCCGCCGTGATCGGCGCCCTCGGGACACCCCCGCCCCGGGTCCGGCGGCAGCCACCATGTTCCGCGAGGGCCGCGATCCGTAGCGTCGAGTCATCGGCTGGGAAGGATCGTGAAAGGACGGGCCATGAGGCTGCGCGGCGGCGAGCGGCAGGCGGCGGACGACCGGCCGGAGGTGCAGGGCACCCCCGCCCTCACCGTCGAACTGCGCGGAGTACGGCGGCGGTACGGTCGCGGCGCCGGTGCCGTGCACGCCCTCGCGGGTATCGATCTCGCCCTGCCACGCGGCACGTTCACCCCCGTGACGGGCCCCTCGGCCCCTCCGGCTCCGGCAAGTCCACCTTCCTCCAGTGCGCCGCCGGTCTCGACCGGCCGTCGTCCGGCTCCGTACGCCTGGGCGGTACGGAGACGCCGACGCCCCGCCCCGGCGCCACGCTCACCGCGTCCCGTCAACGTGATCACGGTGGACAACTCACAATGGGGACTTCCGTTCACGTCACCTCGCCGAACCGCTGAGCCGGGTCGGCCCAGCCCGGGCGCGCCACACATCGACCAAACGCGCCTTCTCGGACAAAGAACGCGATCACGCATCAAATTCTTCTAGGCGGCGAATCGTTCCGCTGTGGGAGCGTCGGCGCGCAGCATTTCCGACGCGAGGAGAATCCGTGATCTCGAAAAGCAAGAGGGCCCTCGGTTCCGTGGCCGTGGCGCTCGCCGCCGCAGCCGCGTTCACCGTCAGCGTGCCGAGCGGTACCGCCTTCGCCATCGACCACGTCCAGTGCGTGGGCGGCGAGAACTTCCTGAAGATCTGGTCGCACCTCGACGGCCGCGACAGCGTTGACTGCTACGCGAACGCCGGACGGACCGACTTCGGCGGATGGTGGGTCGACCGGATCTCCACGGGCAACAACGACCTGATCTACTACGACGTCAACGGCGACTCGGTGAAGATCGAACGCTGGCACGACATCACCTTCCCGAACCGCCCGCCGAGGGTCGCCGCCATCCAGATCCTGTGACCGCCTGACGGTCGGCCGACGAGGGCGCTGCCCCGGCGCTCCAACGGCCCGGCGGGCCGGCGGCCCTGCGCTCCGGCCGCCCCCGGCCGACCGGTGGGGCCCGCCGGGTCACGTCTCCTTCCGGGGACGTGACCCGGCACCGGCGACTCCCGGCAGCCGGCATCGCCCTCGTGAGCGTCTGCAACGGCCGAGCCCATAGGAAACCCCTATGGCCCCTGCTCGCATTACGTCTTTGCCTCTCGTCGTTTCCCGGCCCTACCGTGAAACCGCCCGACAAGGTGCTCAGCGCGATATCCCCAAAGGCAAATCCCGGATATTCAAGCTCTGCGCCCTTCCGCGCGTACGTCCGTGCATACGCACCTGCGCACGCAATTCTTCATTCCGTCGAGCGGGTGAACGAATGACCGAGCACGATCGCACGATCGCACGACCGAGAGGAACAGTGGCATGACCACGATCGAGAACGAACCGGCAACGCGGGAACTCGCGGGAAAGCGGGCCCTGGTCACAGGTGGTTCTCGCGGCATCGGAGCGGCCGTCGTACGCCGGCTGCTGGACGCGGGCGCCGAGGTGCTCACGACCGCCAGGTCGGCGACGAGCGCGGTGCCGGACGGGGCCGCCTTCGTGGAGGCCGACGTACGGACACGGGCGGGAGCGGAGGCGCTCGCCGCGGCGGCGCGGGAGGCGCTCGGCGGGGTGGACATCCTGGTCCACAACGCGGGCGGCGCGCGACCCCACCAGGACGCCTCGGCCATCCCCGACGAGGAGTGGCAGGATGCGCTGGAACTGAACTACCTCGCGGCGGTGCGTCTGGACGCGCTGCTGGCACCGGAAATGCGGGAACGGCGTTCGGGGAGGATCGTGCACGTCTCCTCTGCCGCGGTGCTCACCCCCATCGGGCCGTTCCTGCACTACACGGCGGCGAAAGCGGCGCTGGAGAACTACAGCAAGGGCCTGGCCCTGGAGCTGGCGCCGTTCGGGATCCGGGTCAACACCGTCTCGCCCGGCCGGGTCGCAACTCCCGGCGGCGAAGCGACGCGGGAGGAGTGGGCGCGCCTTGCCGGGGGCCCGGCCCAGGTCAACGCCGACGACACGACCCCGCTAGGGCGCGACGGCCGACCCGAGGACATCGCCGAGGCGGTGCTGTTCCTCGTGTCCGACCGGGCGAGCTGGCTGACCGGGAGCAACGTCATCGTGGACGGCGGTGAATTCCCGAGGGGCTGACGCCGACGGAACCCGACGACGCCGATCGCGAATCCCATTCCCATTCCTATTCCTATTTCCGGTTCCGGTTCCGGTTTGACGGGAAGAATGCAGACGGCCCCGCCTCATTTTCCTTCCCGGTGCGCCGTGCGCCGTCAGGAAACCGATGAGACGGAAGCCGAGCCGGACGACCAGTTCTGCTGACGCAGGAGTTCGAGCAGGGCCGTCTCCGCCGGGCCCGCACCGCGCCGGAGCACGGCGATGACGGGCTGGGACACGACCGGGAACACCGGGCGGACGAGGTGCTCGTGACCGTCGGGCACCGCGGAGGCCGGGACGAGCGTCACCCCCAGCCCGTGAGCGGCCCAGCGCACGGCCGTGGCCGTCTGGGACACCCGGGCGGCCGTGGCCGGCGTCAGGCCGTTCTCCCGCAGCACGTTCAGCAGTACGCCGTCCAGCGCGCTGTCACGGTCGAACCGCACCCACGGCTCGCCCTCCAGCTCACGCAACTCGACCCGTTCGGCGTCGAGTTGACGGTGCCCGGCGCCCAGCACCACGGCGAACTCCTCGTCGCCCAGGTGGTGGGCGTCGGCGGGGCTCTGCTCGCACGCCGCCATCAGGGTGAGGTCCAGGACGCCCCGGCGGCACAGCCGGTCCAGCTCGGCGGAGCTGGGCTCCTCGAAGACGGTGACCTCCAGCCGCGGGTAACGGCGGCGCAGCGCGTCCAGCGCGACCGGCAGCTGGCGGGTGCCGAAGCCCATCTGCACCGCGACGACCAGCTCGCCGACCAGCTCCTCGGCGCCGGCCCGGGCCGTCGCCCGAGCCCTGCGTGCCGCGCTCACCGCGGCCTCGGCCTCCCGCAGGAACGCGCGGCCGACCGCGGTGGGCACCAGCCCGGTCGGAGTCCTGGCGAACAGTTCCACGCCGAGTTCCCGCTCCAGGCCGCGGATCTGCTGGGACACCGACGGCTGGGCGACATGCAGCACCTCGGCCGCCGCCGTCACCGAACCCTCCGCGGCAACGGCCAGGGCGTACTCGAACTGACGCAGGCTCATCGGCCCCGCCCCCTCTCGTTCATCGTTCGTGATGGTAGGCGAGACGCGGGGGAGCCCCCTGGCCCGCTGCCGTCGTCCGGACCCCGTTCCGCCGGGCCCCGGCTGGTCAGCCCTCGCCCGCCGGCCCGCCCGCCCCGGGAACGGCCTCGTCGATGACGCCGGCGAGACGGCGCAACTGCGCGGCGAGTTCCCGCCGTTCCCGCGGCGCGAAGTGCGACAGGGCGGCGTACTGGCGTGCGCGCAGCTCGCTCTGCATGGCGGCGAGGCGTTCCGCTCCTTCCTCGGTGAGCCGCACGAGGACCTGGCGCTCGTCGTGCGGAGCACGCCGCCGGGTGACCACGTTCCTGCCCTCCAGCTGCTGGAGCATACGGGTGGCGGTGGGAACACTCACCTCGGCGTGGGCGGCGAGCCGGCTGACCGGCAGCCCCTCGCCCCGGCCGTCCGCACCCAGCGCGGTGAGCAGAGCCAGCTGCGACATGGACAACCCACCCCCGGACCGCCCCACCGTGGCGGCCCGCGAGCGGCGCATGGCGTAGAAGAGCCGATCGGCAGCCTGCGCCAGATCCTCGACCCCGGGCTCGACGCGCGGCCGGGGGGCGCCACGAGTCTCGGACGCGTGTGTCTCCTTCATGACTGTTAGCTTACTAAACGACTGCTGGCCGTGCCGTGCCCGTGAGGTGGCGCAGTGCGGCGTGGGCGGTGAAGAGCGGTCGGGAAGGCTGCCAGGGCGGTGGCCGCCTCCGCGGGCCGCGTCGCGGGGGCGCGGTCGGCGGGCTCGCCCGGGACCCAGGTGGTGACGAGCCAGGGCCGGGGGAACCGTTCGGAGGGCTCACCGAGGCGCTGCGGGACGGGGGCGGGCAGCGGAAGACGCGGGGCGAGGTGGGGCAGCCAGGCGTGCTCCTTGCGCAGCAGCGCGTCCGCGGACCGCGTCGCCCACGGCAAGCGGACGGCGAGGTCGTCACCGAGCCGCCACACTTGATTGTCCCAGCCGAGCGCTCCGAGCTTCAGGGGGCGGTCCGCCAGGTCGGGGTGCTGCTCGCGCAGCGGAGCCCGGATCAACTCCTCCGTGATGTCCTTCTCACCGGCTGTCTCGGTGGCTGTCATGCGCGGCAACGGTAGGGGGAGGGGTGGCCTGTGGGTTTCCGGGCGACGTCAACGGCCGGTCCGTGACGGAACGGTCGCAGCGTCGGGACGGCAGGCCAGGGCCCTGGCGGAGGCGGCGGAAACCGCCGGAGAGGGGAGTGACGGCGCAGCACGGGCGTGGTGCGGCCGTCGGGCCCCGGCTTCGGGTCCCGGGTCGCGGGAGGCGGGTGCGGGGCCAAGGTGCGCGGCCGGGTCCGGGCGGTGTGGACCCGGTGGTGGTGCCGCCCGTGCCCCGCGTGCGTGTGTGACGGGCCGGGAGTCAGCGGGCGAGGCGGGGGAAAAGGAACTCGGCGCTGTCACGGTTGACGGCCTCCGCCTGCCCGGGCGCGAAATCCGGGTACGTCCCCAGGTAGCTGTTGTAGTAGGTGCCGGCGGCCTGCGGGGCGAAGGGCCAGTCGCTGCCGTAGAGGATGTGGCCGGGTTCGGCGAAGGCGAGCAGGGCGGGCAGCGCGCTGGGGCTGGCGGACAGGGCGGTGTCGAAGTAGAAGCGCCTCAGGTCGCGCAGGATGTCTTCGGCCGTGCGGTCGGGGTCCACGACGGTGGAGGTCAGGCCGGAGAAGCGGTAGGCGGCGTAGGGGAGGAAGCCACCGCCGTGGGAGAGGATCACGCGCACGTTCGGGTAGCGGCTCATGACACCGTTGAGCACCAGATCGAGGGCGGTCCTGGTGGTGTCGAAGACGTAGTCGGCGAGCGGGGCGGGGGTGCCGGGCAGCAGGGCCATCGGCGGCTGGGCGGGGTGGACGAAGACGTTCGCCGCGCGGCGGTCGAGCTCGGCCCACAGCGGCTCGAAGCCGGGGTCGCCGAGATAGCGGCCGTGCGTGTTGGACATGAGGGCGACGCCGTCGGCGTGCAGGGTGTCCAGTGCGTGCACCGCTTCGGCCACCGCGGCGTCGATGTCGGGCAGCGGGATGCCGGCGAAGTGGCCGAAGCGGTCGGGGTTGTCCTTGACCACCTCGGCGCCGTACTCGTTGACGGCGCGGGCGAGGTCGCGGGCGGCACCGTCGCTGCCGAGGTGCACGCCGGGCGCGGTGACGGACAGGATGCCGGTGGCGATGCCCTGCTGGTCCATCATCGCGATCGCGCTGCGCGGGCTCCAGGCCGGGATGGCCCAGCCGCCGGAGTCCAGGCCGCGTGCGGCGAGGGCGTCGGCCCAGACCGGCGGAACGATGTGCTGGTGGACGTCGATACGGGCGGGAGCGTCCATGATCCTAGCCTTCTAAAGGTTAGCGAGCTAATTACTTCCTTAGTAAGCTAACAGTAGGGGCAGGGGTGGGGCAACCCGGTGGTCTCGTCGTCCCGTCGGCGGGCGCGCGGGCAGGTCTCGGGGGGCGGCCCGCGGCGGCGCACGGGCGCCTGCCCGGCGTTACGGGTCGGTGTTGACGAGCCGTCAGGCGACAGGGCCGGCCGGCGGCGCGGTACCAGCGCCGCCGAGGCGCGCCTCGTACGCCAACAGGCGCCGCTGGGCGTCCCGGTACGGGGTCGCCGCCGGGACCTGCTCCCCGTCGCGGACCGCCTCCGCGACGGCCACGGCCGCCTCGACCGCCGCCCGGTACGGCAGGGAACCGGTGCTGACCCGCCGGACGCCGAGCCGGCCCAGCTCCTCGAGCGGGACACCCGGGACGGCGAGCACGTTCACCGGGACCGGGAGCTGCGAGGTGAACGCGCGCACGTCGCCGGGGTCGGTGGCACCCGGCACGAAGATGCCGTCGGCGCCGGCCGCCACGTAGGCGCGGGCCCGGGCGAGGGTGGCTTCGACGGTGGCGTCCTCACCCACCCAGTAGGTGTCCACCCGGGCATTGACGAACAGCCCCGGCGCCCGTCGCTTGACCGCGGCCACCTTGGCCGCCAGCACGTCGGCGGGCACGAGGCGGTCGGCGGTGCTGTCCTCGATGTTGACACCGGCCGCTCCGAGGCCCGCCGCGTAGGCCGCCACCTGCTCGGGGTCCTCGGCGTAACCGTCCTCGATGTCGGCGGACACGTGGACCGGCAGCGCGCGCAGCCGGGCGACGAGATCACGTGTCGCCTCACGTGTCGCGTGCCGGCCGTCCGGACTGCCGGCCGCGGCGGCGATCCCGAAACTGGTGGTGCCGAGCGCGGGGAAACCCGCCTCGACGAAGGCGAGAGCCGATCCGACGTCCCACGCGTTGGGGAGGAGGAACGGCACCTCGCCGGCGCGGTGCAGCTCATGGAACGACGACACGTCGGCGCAACCCCTTCGGTCGTACGGGCCGGGGCCGGGCCCCGGCCGCGGCGTGAGCGGACGGCGACATCGCAATCCTCGCGGGCGAACGGCGCGGACACAACCGGGACCCCCGGCCGCCGCGAGGAGATCAGACCCGGTCCAGGGGCCGGTGCGGCCCGCTGGGAAGCTCCGCCTCGATCGGATCGCCGGGGCGCACCACGCCGCCCGCCTTCACGATGCTCATGATTCCGGCCCTGCGCACGATGTTCCCGGCCTCGTCGCGGCCGACGACCTGCTTCAGCAGCCCGTCCTGGAAGGCGTCGATCTGCAGGCAGGGGTTGCGCAGGCCGGTCACCTCCAGCACCGCGTCGACCCCCACCCGCAGCAACGTGCCGACCGGCAGTCCGAGCAGGTCGATGCCCCGGGTGGTGATGTTCTCGCCGAGGTCGCCGGGCGTCACCTCGAACCCCTCCGCGCTGACGTCGGCGAAGAGTTCCTCGTGGATCAGGTGGACCTGGCGCAGGTTCGGCCGGGTGGGGTCCTGCGCCATTCGTGAGCGGTGCTTGACCGTCACACCGGCGTGGACGTCACCGTCCACACCGAGCCCCGCGAGCAGTGTGATGCTGCCCCGGTTCGGCTTGGTGAAGGAGTACTCGCCGTTGCTGCTGACCGCGGCCACCGTCCCGCTCGGCGTGGTCCCGCTCATCTCCCGATCCCCTCTTCGGTGACGTCGATCAGCCACGACCCTAGCCGATGGGCTGCTCCGCGCACTCACGGCGCCGACGGGGCAGGCCGCACGCGCGTCAAGTCCCTTGCGGTCCACCGAATTTGACGGCACGACGTACGTCGTCGGCGTAGGCCCCGGGCTGTTCCCAGGCCGCGAAGTGGCCGCCGGCCCCGTGTACCACGTAGTCGCGGACGTTCAGGAACGCCTCGGCGTAACTCCGCGGCTCCGGTTTGGTGTCGCGCGGGAACACGGAGAACACGGTCGGCGTGTCGATCCGGTGCGGGAGGGTGACCGGTTCGGCATAGGTGGCGAAGGAGGTGCCGATCGTGCCGGTGACCCAGTACGCGCTGACCCAGGTGAGGAGCTCGTCCGGGGTGAAGGCCGCCTCGTCGGACCAGGACTTGAGTTTCTCGACGATCCACGCCGCGAGGCCGGCGGGTGAGTCACCGAGGGCGACGGCGAGCGTGTTCGGCCGCGTCGACTGCTCCGCGATGTACCCGCCCTCGGCCCGGAACCACCGCGCCGCCCGGCCGAGGTAGGCCACCGCGTCGGGCGCGAGCCGGGCCGGGTCCGCCGTGAGCGCACGCTGCGGGGCGACGTTCGTGAGGTGCAGGGCGGCCACCCGGTCCGGGTGCCGGGCCGCGAGGAGTTCGGCGACGGTGCCGCCCACGTCACCGCCGGAGACCGTGTACCGCGCGTACCCGAGCGCGGCGAGGGCCTCCGCGACGATCCCGGCGATCCGGTCGGCCGACATGCCGGGCTCGGTCAGCGGGGCCGCGAACGGGAAGCCCGGCAGCGCGGGGACCACCACGTTCAGGTCCGCGAGCAACGGCAGGACGCGCTCGAACCGCAGCACCGAGTCCGGCCAGCCGTGCAGGAGGACGACGACCGGGGCGCCGGGATCCGCGGACCGCTGGTGGATCACCCGCAGCTCGGTGCCGCCCGCCGGCACGGTCTCCCAGGGGAGCGCGCCGATGCGGCGCTCGTGCACGGCCCAGTCGTATCCGTCCGCCCAGAGTTCGAGCAGTTCGTCGAGGTGGGTGCCGCGGATGCCGCGCGCCCCGTCGTCCTTCCACGGGGTCGCGACACGCCGCGTCCGCCGGAGCCGTTCCCGCAGGTCACGGGCCGATTCCTCGCCGCTCCCCACCTTGTCGCCCTCCACCTTGCAGCTCCCCGTCTTGCCGCTCTCCGTCTTGCCGCCCTCCGTCTCGGCGACTCCTGCCCCGTCGTCCGTCGCCCCGTCGGACATCGCCTCGCCGCTCGTCGTCTCGGCGCCCAGTGCCTTCTCGTCCATCGCCTCGTCGCCCCTCGTTCCGCCCGTCATGTGTATCAGCGTACACATAATGTGTATGCTCGTACACATGACCACTCGCAACGCGGCCGCCACCAGGCGGCGGATCCTGGAGCACGCGCAACGCCGGCTCGCCCAGCAGGGGTACGCGGCGACCACGGTCAAGGGCGTGGCCGACGCCGCCGGGGTGTCGCCGAACCTCATCACGCGCTATTTCGGCGGCAAGGACGGGCTGTTCCTGGCGGCGACCCAGGTGGAGATCCCGGTCGCCGACTCCTTCGACGGTGACCGGTCCACGCTGGGCGCGCGCCTGGCGGCGAGCATCGTGCGGCGCTGGTTCGGCGCCCCGGGCGAGGCCGGCGAGGATCCGCTGCTCGTGCTGCAACGGGCGTCCGGCGAACGCCCGGAGGCGGCGGAGGCGCTGGCCTCCTTCCTCGACACGAACTCGCTGGAGCCGCTCCACCGCTACCTGCGCGACAGCGGCCTCGACGACGCGGACGCCCGCAGCCGGGCCGCGGCGATCGACGCCTTCGTGCTCGGCGTCTCCACCCGCCGCCGGGTCCTGCGGGACGAACTCGGCGACCCCGCCGAACTCGAGGCCTGGCTGAGCACCACCATCCAGCGCCTCGCCGACGGGTGACCCGCGGCGGCAGGAAGGACGAGTCCGTCGCCGGCCATGCACGCCGGTCGAGCGGCGTGGGGCGTACGCCCCCTTCCCCGGACTCCCGCCTCCGCCGCCGCGACCGGGGGCGGTAGCGTCGCCCCATGGCTGACGTGCGGTTGACGACCTCCTCCTACCTCGTCCTCGGGATCATCGACAAACTCGGCGAGGCCAGTGCCTATGACGTGAAGGTGGAGGCGGCCGCGACGGTGGCGCCGTTCTGGTCGGTGCCGCACGCCCAGGTGTACGCGCAGTGCGAACGGCTGCTGGCGGCGGGGCTGCTGGCGCAGGTACGGCAGGAGAGCGGGCGCAACCGAAGGGTCCTGGCGCTGACCGAGCAGGGCCGGACCGCCCTGCGCGCGTGGCTCGGTGACCCGGAGTTCGTACCGGTGGAGGCCAGGGAGCGCGGCATCCTCAAGCTGTGGTTCGGGGGACGGCCGCAGGTGCTGGCCCCGGCGCAGCTGGAAGCGCATCGCGGCACCCTGCGCTCGTACGCCGAACTCGCCGAGGAAGTGGGCGAGTTGTTGACCCCGGGGCAGCGCGAGGCGCTGGAGTTCGGCATCCGGTACGAACAGATGATGCTCGACTTCTGGACGTGGGTGCGCAGCCGGGAGGACCTCCGCGCCCCGGCCGCCGGCGACTCCTGATCCGAGACGGACCGTTGACCCCGGCAGCGGTCCGCTCTACCGTCTCCATAGTCCAGGTTGGACTATGGGGCGCCGGCGAGTGACGGGCGCGCCGGCCGTGTCGCTGTCACCGGCGCGGCCACCAGGAGGAGGTCGCCGTGCGTCGTCCGACGAGCAGGAACTGGCGTCGTGGCGCCGCGATCACGGTGGCGGTCGTCTGCGTCGCCTACGCGCCGGTCGCGATGACGGGGCTGTGGCCCTACGCGCGCCCCGGCGCCCCGGCGTTCGGCGAATGGCTGCTGTCCCGCGCCGTCTCGCCCCGCTACGCCACCGAGGCCCTGGCCGGCCGGATCGCGCCCTACCGGCACACCCTGCTGCCGATGATCCTGCACTCGGTACTCGGCGGCCTGCTCATGCTCCTCGGACCCGCGCAACTGCTGACCGCGGCGCGGCGGCGCCCACGTCTGCACCGCGCGCTCGGCGTGGCCTTCGCGGTCACGGTGTACGCCTCGATGGCGGGCGCGGGCCTCTACCTGGCGCGTACCGCTCCCGCGGACGCCTTCAGCGGGGCGGCCTTCTGGATCGTGCTGGCCACCCTGCTGGTGGGCACCGTGGCGAGCGTCACCTGCGGCATCCTGGCCGCCGTCCGCGGCTTCCCCGACCTGCACCAGCGGTGGATGATGCTGTGCTACGCGTTCCTGCTGACCGCGCCCCTGCTGAGACTGGAGTGGGCGGGCCTGCCCCGGCTGCTGCCGGGACTCTCCATGGCCGAGATCAACCAGGTGGCCCTCACGCACCTGGGGTCGGTGGCCGTGTTCGGCGCGCTCGTCGCCTCGCGCGGCCGGGACCGGCGCAGGACGATCACGGGGATGAGCGGATCCTGGGCGCCGCCGCCGGTGCTGGCGGCGGCCCATGTGGCGGGCGCGGCCGCCCTGACCTGGATCGTGCACCTCTACCTCGGCTCCGGAGCGGCCGGCCGGCGACTGCTGACGGCGTACCTGCTGCCCTACGCCGTCTCCTACGCCGTCATGGCCGCCGGCGCCCGGCGTGCGGGGCGGCAGGGGCGTGCCTGGGCCCGGGAGGAGTGGCGGCTGCACCTGACGGCCCTGTGCCTGGCCCCGGTGCTGTCAGCCGGCGCGGCCCCCGCGTTCGAGCACACCCTGCGTCTCGACCGGGCCACCGCGCTGACCGCCGGCGTCTCCATCGGCTGCGGTGTGCTCGCCACCGCGGCGACCTCGGTGGTGGCCCTCCGCCTCCTGCGCGCCCGCGCCGTCCGCCGCAGGACCACCACCGTCCCCGCCGCGCACCCCGGCTCCCGTGCCCCTTCTCCCACGGCGTGACCCGAAGGCCTGATCCCGAACCCGCCTGATCCCGAACCCGAAACGTCCCTCTCGAGGAGCGCACATGAACCCGGACGCCATCGACGGCTCCGTCCGCAAGCTGCTGAAGCGACGGAAGCTCTTCCTCAAGACGGAACGGACCGACCGCACAGGGGAGATCGTGTACGTGTGCGTGGACGACGGGCACCCGGGCGGGTTCCCGGTGGGGCACGTCACGTCGGTGGCCGGAGGGGTGGCGTGGCTCGCGTTCGCCCGGGTGCGCCCCGACAGTCCCTTCGGCACCGAGCAGGTGGCCGCGGGGCTGCCCGGCGTCGAGGACGCCCTGCGTGCCGTCCTCGACCACGCCCACTACGGGGACATCATGGCCGACCTGGAAGACGCGTCGGGCGTCGCCACGACCTACACCGCCACGGTGGACCGGGACCAGGCCGTCTGGCTCGCCAACCTCGACGAGCCCGGCGGCGTCACCCACCTCGGCAAGGGCCGGCTCCGCCTGACCGGCGCCGCCGTCGCCTACCTGCGCAGCCTCCCCGAACGCCTCGACTGCCACGTGGACCACAAGGACCGGCTGCACCTCGCGGACGACACCTACCAACTGGTACGCGAACGATGACCCGGTGGCCGGGGCGCGCGCTCAACTCCCCGCGTCCGCCCCGACCGTGCTCTCCCGCACCAGCAGCCGGTGCGGCGCCCTCGTGTCGGCGGGCGGCGGGGCCGAACCGTCGATGAGGCCCAGCAGCGTGCCGACGGCACTGCGGGCGATCTCGGTCTTGTCCGGGGCGACGGTGGTCAGGGAGGGCGAGCTGTAGCGGCCCTCCTGGATGCCGTCGACCCCGACGACGGCGATGTCGTCGGGCACTCGTACGCCCGCGCGCGTCAGGGCGTTCATCGCCCCGATGGCCAGCAGGTCGTTGTAGCAGAAGACCGCGTCGGGCGGCTCGGGCAGGGCGAGCAGACGTTCCACGGCCTGCGCGCCGAGGTGGCGGTGGAAGCGCTGGGTGGGGACGATCAGCTCCTCGTCGACGGCGAGCCCGGCCCGCTCCAGCGCCTGGCGGTACCCGATCGTACGCAACTGGGCCGTCTCGCCGGTGCTGTAGGGCTGGTCGCCGATGGCCGCCACGCGCCGCCGGCCGAGACCGAGCAGGTGCTCCGTCGCCTCCCGGGCCGCGGCGATGTTGTCGATCGCGACATGGTGGAAGCTGCCGTTGAAGATGTGCTCGCCGAGCAGGACCATGGGCACCCGGTTTGTGCGGCTGCGCAGTTCCTCCGCCGAGATGGTCAGCGGGCTCAGCAGCACACCGTCGAACATCGTGGCGCGCGACTCCCGGCCCAGCAGCTCCCGTTCGCGCTGTCCGTCGCCGTCGGTCTGGTCGAGCATGACGACGTACCCGTGGGCGCGGGCGGCGGTGATGACCTCCCGGGCCAGCTCGGCGAAGTACGGCACGTCGAGTTCCGGTACGACGAGGGCGATCATCCCGCTCCGGCCCCGGCGCAGGTTGCGGGCCACCAGGTTCGGCCGGTAGTCGAGTTCGTCCAGCGCCGCCTGCACCCGTGTGCGCAGTTCGTCGGAGACGGGCACCGAGCCGTTGACCACGTTGGACACGGTGCGGATCGAGACCCCGGCGCGTCGGGCGACGTCGCGGAGCGTGGAGCCGGCCATCCAGTTCCCCCTCACAGCCCTCACGGGCTCTTCCCTCGGCAGTATCGCTGGTCGGCACCGGTGCGGACCACCGCTGACGCAGGTTGATGTTACTCAGGTATTGCATCGTTGCAAGATGCGCAGCATCATCTCTGCATCGTTGCAGAGCAGTTGGCGGCGACCGCGGGCTGCCGTGCCGATGACGCCTGCGCGCGTTCGGGTCCGCCGCGTACGCGTCCCGGCCCGGCCGGCCCCCCGCGACCGCGTTCCCGCACTTCCGACACCAGGAGCCGACACATGTCCAGACCGTCCGTCCCGCGCCGCAGCGTCCTGCGCGGCGCCCTCGGTGCCGGCGCACTCGCCGTCGCCGCAGGCCCCCTCGCGGCCTGCGCCCCCGGCTCCTCGGCGTCCGCACCGCGCAAACTCACCGGTACGCCCGGCGCCTCGGCCAAGGGCGAGATCACCATCTGGAACCGCTCGGGCGACCTCTTCAAGGTCTTCGACACGGCCATCGACGCCTTCCGCAAGGCGTACCCGAACGTCAAGGTGAACCACCAGGCCGTCGACATCGACAACAAGCTCGCCAACACGCTGATCAGCGGCACCGACCTGCCGGACGGCAGCTTCTGGGACGACGCCAAGATCGGCAGCCAGGCCGAGCACCTGTACGACCTGACGGACCTGATCGCCCCCTACCGCGACAAGACCTCGGCGTACAAACTCTCCGTCAACACCGTCGACGGCCGCATCTACGGCGTGCCGTGGGACCTCGACCCCGGCCTGCTCTGGTACCGCGAGGACCTGCTGGAGGCCGCGGGCGTCGACCCCGCTGGCCTGAAGACCTACGCCGACCTGCTGAACGCGGCCCGCTCGCTCAGGGAGAAGAACCCCGCCGCCCGCCCGCTGCACATGGAGAAGGACCCCTTCCTCGGACAGCTGTGGCTGGAGATGCTCGCGGGCCAGCAGGGCACCAGCCTCGCCGACGCGCACGGCAAGGTGCGCCTCGACTCCAAGGAGTACCGCACCATCCTCAACTGGATCAGGGACGCCGTCGACGACGACCTGGTCACCCACGCCGAATACCTCAAGCAGGCCGACCTCGCCGCCCTGGAGAACGGCCAGCAGGCCCTGGTCCCCTGGGCGGTGTGGTGGTCCTTCGCGCCGCAGCAGCTGCTGAAGAAGACCAAGGGCAAGTGGCGGGCCGCGCCCCTGCCGGCCTGGACTCCGGGCGGCGCGCGCAGCGGCGCCATGGGCGGCAGCAGCTTCATCATCCCGGCCAAGGCCAAGAACCCCGAATTGGCCTGGCTGCTGTATGAGTTCCTGTGCTTCAAGGAGCCCGGCTACAGCGCGGTCTACGGCCCCAGCGACATCTACCCCGGCGGACTGACCACCTCCGTACCCAGCTACACACCCGCCCTGCGGCCCGACAAGCCGCTGATCAAGCCCGTGGCCGCGCTCGGTGGCCAGGACCTGTGGAAGGTCGCCGTGGACGCCGCCGCGTCCGTGCCGGCCGCGGCACCGATCCCGGCCTGGTGGAACAAGTCGGTCGACTACCTCGGCGACAACCTCCAGCGGCTGATGGAAGGGAAGATGACGCCCGACGACGTCATCGACGACTCCACGAAGAAGATCCAGCGCAACCTGGTGGACCGCGCATGACACCCACGCTCCTCACGCCGGCCCGCCGGGAGCGGCGGGCCACGGCGCCGCCGCGCCCCGGCCGCACCCGCCGCAGGCCCTTCCTGGCGCCCTACCTGTTCGTCGCACCGTTCTACGTCGTCTTCGCCGCCTTCGGCCTCTACCCGCTCGTCTTCGCCCTCCAGCTGAGCTTCACCGACTGGAAGGGCGCGGGCGCGGCGCGCTTCATCGGGCTGGAGAACTACACCTACCTGCTCACCAGCGAGGAGTTCTGGTCCTCCCTGGGCAACAGCGCGGTGATGTGGCTGCTGATCGTGCCCGTGCAGATCGTCGGCGGCCTGGCCGCCGCGGTGCTGCTGGCCAACGCCAGACTGCGGCTGCGCGGCATGTTCAGGGTCGCGTTCATCGCGCCGTTCGTCACCCCGCTGGTGGCGATGGCCCAGGTCTGGATCGTGGCCTTCGACAAGGACTACGGCCTGGTCAACCACCTGCTGGGCCTGGTGGGCCTGCCTGACATCGACTGGCTGCAGTCCACCGCCTGGGCCAAACCGACGCTCGCCCTGCTGTTCCTGTGGAAGACCACCGGCTTCGCGATCATCATCCTGCTCGCCGGACTCCAGGCCGTGCCCTCCGACGTGTACGAGGCCGCCGCCCTCGACGGCGCCTCCCGCATCCGCCAGTTCTGGTCGCTGACCCTGCCCCTGGTACGGCGCAGCATCGCCTTCCTCGTCGTGGTGCAGACCCTGGCCGTGTTCCAGATGTTCGCCGAGCCCCACGTCGTCACCCAGGGCGGCCCGTACGGCTCGACCACGACCGGCGGCCTGTACCTCTACAACCACATCACGACGTCCGACCTCGGGACCGGCGCCGCGAACTCCTTCCTGCTGGTGCTGCTGGTGTTCGCCCTGTCCCTGGTGTCCGTGCGTCTCCTGCGCTCCCGGGACGAGTGACCATGACCAGCCAGACAGTGACCGCGACCGGGCGGACCGGCGAACGCGCGAGCGGCAAGAACGGCGACGGCGCCGGGGGCGAGCCGCGCAAGAGCCTTTCCCGGCCCCGGCCCAGCGCCTTCCAGTACGTCGTCCTCGGCGTCCTGGCCGTGGTGTTCGTCTACCCCATCTTCTGGGCCGTCAGCTCCTCGCTGAAGCCGCCGGCCGAGATCGTCAGCGACCCGCTGCACTTCTCCCTCGGCTCCCTGACCCTCGACAACTACCGGGCCATGTTCGCCGACGTGCCCATCGGCACCGGATTCCTCAACACCGTGCTGGTCGTGGCCGTCAAGGGCGCCATGACGATGTTCTTCTGCCCGCTGGCCGGCTACGCCTTCGCCAAGTACCGCTTCCCGGGCAAGGACCTGCTCTTCGGCGTCCTGATGCTCACCCTGATGCTGCCGACGCTGGTGCTGATCATCCCGCTGCTCCTGGAGATGAGCCAGCTCGGCTGGGTCAACACCTACCAGGCGCTCATCCTGCCCGGCAGCATCGACGCCTTCAGCATCTTCTGGATGCGGCAGACCATCGCCGCGGTCCCCGACGAACTCCTGGACGCCGGACGTGTCGACGGCGCGAGCGAGTTCCGCATCTTCACCAGGATCGTGGCGCCCGTCATCCGGCCCGGCATCGCCGCCCTCGGCGTGCTGACCGCCATGAACATCTACAACGACTTCGTCTGGCCCGTCGTAGCCGTCAACGACGAGCGGCACCAGACCCTCCAGGTCGTCCTGTCCACCCTCGCGCAGAACGTCACCGGCAACCGCGTCGGCGCCGACTTCGCGACCGTCTGGGGCGAACTCCTCGCCGCCGGCAGCATCGCGATGCTGCCCGTGCTCGTGGTGTTCGTCCTGCTGCAACGCCATTTCATCAACGGGATCCTCGCGGGCAGCGTCAAGGGCTGACCGCCTCCTCGCCCACCGCCCCCCGCCCCCGCGCACCGATCGGAGCACACCCACCCCATGCCCACCCCCGGCATCCCCCGTCCCGAGTACCCCCGCCCGCACTTCGACCGCTCCCACGCCTGGCTCGGCCTCAACGGCACCTGGGACTTCCGCGCCGACCCCGACGGGCGGCACGGCGCCGACTCGGGTGACGGCTACGACCAGCGGATCACCGTCCCCTTCGCCTGGGAGTCCGCCGCCTCGGGCATCGCGGCGCACTGGCTGCGGGCCGCCTGGTACCGGCGCACGTTCACCGTGCCGGCCGACTGGGCCGGGCAGCGCGTCGTCCTGCACTTCGGCGCCGTCCACCACGAGGCCACGGTCTGGGTGAACGGCACCGAGGTCGCCCACCACGTGGGCGGCTACACCCCCTTCTCCGCCGACGTGAGCGACGCCCTCACCGACGGGGAGCAGCTGCTCACCGTGCGCGTCCACGCGCCCGCCGACAAGCGGGACATCGCCCACGGCAAGCAGCGCAGCATGCCGCGCACCGACTACGACGGCGTCTGCTTCACCCCGTCCTCCGGCATCTGGCAGAGCGTCTGGCTGGAGGCCCGCCCCGCCACCCACCTCGCCTCCCTGCGGCTGCGCCCCAACCACGACCTGACCGGCATCGACGTCGAGGCCGCCGTAGACGGCCCGGCCGCCGGCGGCGCGTCGCTGGAGCTGCGCGTGCGCGGCGAGGCCACCGCCGTCACCGCCACCGCCGGCCCCGACGGGCGGCTGCGCGCCGAACTCCCGCTCGCCGCCCCCCGCCTGTGGTCGCCCGAGGACCCGCACCTCTACCACGTCGACGCCGAGCTGACCTCCGCCGACGGCACCGACCGGGTCGCCTCCTACACCGGTCTGCGCACCATCACCGTCGACGGCGAGACCCTGTACCTCAACGGGCGCAGGCTGTTCGTGCGCGGCGTCCTCGACCAGGGCTACTGGCCGCACACCGGCATCACCGCCCCCGACGACACGGCACTGCGCCGCGACCTCGAACTCGCCGCCGAGGCCGGCTACAACCTCGTACGCAAGCACCTCAAGCTGGAGGACCCCCGCTTCGTCCACCACGCCGACACGCTCGGCATGCTCCTGTGGGCCGAACCCGCCTCGCCCGGACACTTCTCACCGGCCTCCGTCACCGCGTTCGCCGAACAGATCGAGCCGATGGTCGAACGCGACGGCAACAGCCCCGCCATCGTCATCTGGGGCCTGTACAACGAGGAGTGGGGCCTGGACTGGGACATCCCCGGCGACGCGGCCAAGCAGCGGGCCACGGCCGAGGCCTACGACCGGATCAAGGCCCTCGACCCCACCCGGCCGGTCGTCGACAACTCAGGCTGGACCCACGTCAAGACGGACCTGCTGGACTGGCACTACTACGACGAGAGCGCCGCCTCCTGGGCCACCACCGTCGCCGACCTGCTCTCCGGCGCGCGCGACGACTTCCCCGTCAAGCTCGGCCCCGACTACGTCGTCCACAAGAAACTCGCCGTCCCCACCCAGCCGCTGCGCGGCCTGCCCAACCTCAACAGCGAGTACGGCGGCGGCTTCACCGGCCTGGAGCGCGCCTGGCACCTGCGCTGGCAGACCCAGGAACTGCGCCGCCACGACCGGCTCGCGGGCTACGTCTACACGGAGCTGTACGACATCGAGCACGAGAGCGCGGGCCTGTGGGACTTCCAGCGCGCCGCCAAGGACCTGGCCGGCGTCGACCCGGCGCACGTCAACGCGCCGACCACGCTCGTCCTGGACGTCACACCGGTCGCCCCTGGCCGCGACCTGCTCACCCCCGCGCCCGACTTCACGGTGGACCTGCGCGTCTCGCACCACGGCGGCGACCCGGTCGAGGGCGCCGTGCACACCGCCTGGACCCCGGTGTACGCGCCGGCCCCCCAGGACCCGGGCGGCGCCGTCCCCGGCTGCCGCGCGGAGGCGAAACCGTACGTCCTCGGCGCACCCGTGACCGTGCCCGCCGTCCTGCCCGAGGGCTGGACCAGCGGCCGTCTGCACCTGGCGCTGGTCGTGGACGGCACCGTGGCCGCCCGCACCGCCGTCGACGTGGACATCCGCACCGAGCCGCACATCGGCGACGACCCGGCCGCCAGAACGGACGGCTGACCCGGCACCATCCAGCACCACCCGACACCATCCGTCACCCCCGAAAGGAGTCGATCCGTGCGTACGCAGTCACCCGGACGCAGATCACCCGCCCTGCTCGGCGTCCTCGCCCTGCTCGTGGCACTGCTGTCCCTGTGGGCGCAGCCCGCCTCGGCCGCCCCCGCCGGCCAGATACTGGCCTCCCCCGACCTGGCGGCACACCCGCAGGGCGACGACAGCTACCCGCGCGCCGTCCGCCTCGACCACGACGGCTCGTCCGGCCGGACCATGCTGGCCACCTACGCCCAGCGCAAGCAGGGCGCCGTCAACGTGCTGCCGATCCACCGCAGCACCGACGGCGGCCGCACCTGGAGCGCCGCACCCATCTCCACGATCACCTCGCACACCGCCGGATGGGACATCGAGGCGCCCGTCCTGTACGAGGTACCGCGCACCGCGAACGGCCTGAACCAGGGCGACCTGCTCGCCGCCGGCACCGCCTGGAAGGCCGGCGACTACACCACGCAGAAGATCGAGGTCTTCAAGAGCACCGATCACGGGCAGAGCTGGCAGTACCTGTCCGACTGCACCCGCACCAGCGGCCTGCCGAACACCATCGGGCACGGCATCTGGGAGCCCTGGTTCCTGCTCGCCCCGAACAACACGCTGGCCTGCTTCATCTCCGACGAGCGGCCCGCGAACAGCCCCACCAACAACCAGGTCATCGGGCACTACACCTCCACCGACGGCGGACACACCTGGAGCGGCGCCCTCACCCAGGACGTCGCCTTCCCCGCCGACAACCTCGCCCGGCCCGGCATGTCCGTCGTCGTCCCGCTGCCGAACGGGACGTACATGATGGCGTACGAGATGTGCCGGGACGCCACCGACGCCGACCACGCCTGCGAGGTGTACACCAAGACCAGCCCCGACGGCCTGAACTGGGCGCCCGCCGACAACCCGGGAACCCTGGTGCAGACCGCCGACGGACGGCAACTGCTGCACACCCCCTACCTGGCCTGGACCCCGGGCGGCGGACCGCAGGGCACCCTGCTCCTGTCCGGGCAGCGCGTCGTCACCGGGCCCACCGGGAACAAGGCCGTGATGGCCGAGTCGGGCACCGTGGTGTTCGCCAACACCGGCCTGGGCAAGGGGGAGTGGACCGAGGTCGAGGCCCCGGTGCTGACCGCGCCGACCGGCGGCTACAACAGTGGTGAGCCCTCCTGCCCGGGCTACAGCTCACCGATCGTCCCGGGCGCCGACGGCACGTCCTTCCTGTACCTCAGTGCCACCTGGCTCGGCACCGGCAACCAGTGCCAGGTCCGTTTCGGGACCGGTGCGCTCGGCGGCCCGGTCGGCCGGGTCACGACGCCGTGGACGGCGGGCAAGTGCCTCGACGTCGACACCAACACCAACGGCAACGGCAAGGCCGCCCAGCTGTGGGACTGCAACACGGCCACCGGCCAGCGCTGGTCCGTCGCCCCGGACGGCACCCTGCGCGCGTTCGGCAAGTGCCTGGACATCGACGCCAACGCCACGGCCAACTTCAGCAAGGTGCAGCTGTGGGACTGCGCGCCAGGGGTCGGCGGCCAGCAGTGGCGCCACCAGCCCGACGGCTCGCTGCTGAACCCGCAGTCCGGCCGCTGCCTGGACATCCCGTCCGGCGCCACGGCCAACGGCACGAAGCTGCAGATCTACGACTGCAACGGGCTCGGCACCCAGAAGTGGAACCTGCCTGCGTAACAGGTCACTCGAAGGCCGCGGCCAGGGCGTCGGCGAGCTGGTTCAGCACGTCCCGGGAGAGTCGCACGGATCCGGTGAAGGAGAGGAATCCGTGGACGGCGCCCTCGACGGGGAGGTGCCGGACCGGCACGCCGGCGCCGGCCAGTGCGCGGGCGTAGTGGTCGCCCTGGTCGCGCAGGGGGTCGAGTTCGGCGGTGGCGATGACGGCGGGGGGGGTGCCTCTATGTCTTTCGTCAAGCGAGGCGTGGGGTTCTGGGTTCGTAGAAGGTGCCGTCGCGGAGCATCGCGAACAGCACGTTGATCCG